>NZ_JBEZZW010000020.1:0-129812 GCF_040639415.1 Micromonospora sp. NPDC023888
CAGCCGTTGCAGATGTCCTCCTGCACCACCACCGTCCCGAACTCCGTCCGGAACAACGAACCCGTCGGACACACATCCAGACAAGCCGCGTGCGTGCAGTGCTTACAGACATCCGACATCATCAACCACCGAAAATCCGAACGCCCCTCCACACCCGTTCCCCGCCCCGGCGGCTGCGCCCCCGGCATCCCCAGGAACTCCGGTTGCGGCCCGGCCGACATGCGCACCGCCGCCGCGGGCGACCCGGTCGGCAACCCCGGGTTGGTCCCGGTGTCGACGCTCGTCAGCGCGCCGAGCGCCGCCGTCGCCGGGCTGACCGCCGGCCCGTCCGGGTTCTGCTCGAACGCCGGGGTGTCCAGGCCGGCCCGGCGGGGCTGCTCGACGAACGCGACGTGCCGCCACGAGTTCGCGGTCAACGCGCCGGTGTTGTCATAGGACATGCCGAGCAGGTCGAGGCCGCTCTCCGGGACGAGGTTCCACTCCTTGCAGGCCACCTCGCAGGCCTTGCAGCCGATGCAGACGCTGGTGTCGGTGAAGAACCCCATCCGGGGCGGCGCGTCCTCGTAACCGGCGTCCGGCGCCGGATCCAACGGGCCGTACAGGGCGTTGGTGTGGGGCATGGGTCAGACCTCCTGGTCCGGGCCGCTGTCGGCGGAGTCGGTCGTGACCTGCGGTGGGTAGTGCGGGTTGAGGTCCCCGGACCGCCGTCGGTAGTCGACGACGAGTTCCTGGAGCTGGAGTCCTCGGGGGCGTCGTCCCGGCTGGATGTCGCAGGTGCCGACCTTGCTCTCCTGGATCAGGACGTTCGGGTCCAGGCTGATGCCGAACAGGTCGTTTGCCGAGTCACCGGTCACCAGACCCTCGAATCCGAAGTGGTACGGCAACCACACCTGGTGGATGATCCGACCGTCCACCCGCAGCGGGGTGAGCCGGTCGGTCACCAGCACCTTCGCCTCGATGGCCGCCCGGGCGGTCACCAGGTGCGCCCAACCCAGGTGGGTGAGTCCGCGCTGGACCGCCAACTCCGGCGAGACCTCGACGAACATCTCCGGTTGCAGCTCGGCAAGTGTCCGGACGTTCCGGCTCATCGCACCGGCGGTGTGGTGCTCGGTGAGCCGGCTGACCGTGAACACGATCGGGAACACCTGGCTGTACGGTTCCGGTGGGCTCGGGTTGAGCGTGTTGATCGGGTGGGTGTAGACCTTGCGGGTCGGGTTGGCCTGCTGCCGGTAGAGCGGGTTGCGCACCGGCGACTCCACCGGCTCGTAGTGGGTGGGCATCGGGCCGTCGAGCACGCCGGTGGGCGCGTACAGCCAGCCCTTGCCGTCACCCTGGAGGATGAACGGGTCGTCGCCGGCGATGCCCGCCACGCCCGAGGCATCCTTGGCCGGTCGGTACGACGGCGGTTTGGTCTTCTCGAAGTCCGGCACGTCGTAGCCGGTCCACTCGGCCTTCTCCGCGTCCCACCAGACGTAGCGTTTGCGCTCACTCCACGGGTTGCCGTCCGGGTCAGCCGACGCTCGGTTGTAGAGGATGCGTCGGTTCGCCGGCCACGCCCACCCCCACTCCGGGGCAACCAGGGACTGCTCCGCACCGGGTTTGCGGCGGGCGGCCTGGTTGACGCCGTCGGCGTACACGCCGGTGTAGATCCAGCAACCGCCCGCGGTCGAGCCGTCGTCCTTCATTTCGGTGAACGACGACAGTGGCCGGCCGGTCGCCACGTCGTACCCGTTGATCTCGTAGAGCACCGACTCGGCGCTCGGCTCCGCGTTCGGGCCGTGCGTGGGGTAGTTCCAGTTGAGGTCGAGCAGCGCGCGGTCGCGTGACCGGGTCGACGACGCCAGCCGTTCCCGGATGATCCGCCCGAGGTGGTAGAAGAACCACAGCTCGGAGCGGGCGTCGCCCGGCGGCTCGACGGCCTTCTCCCGCCACTGCAACAGCCGCTGCGTCTGGGTGAACGTGCCCTCCTTCTCCACGTGCGAGGCGGCGGGCAGGAAGAACACCTCGGTCCGGCACTCCCCCGTCATGATCTCGCCGGTCTCGATCTCCGGAGCGTTCTTCCAGAAGGTGGCGCTCTCGATCTCGAACAGGTCCCGGACCACCAACCAGTCGAGGTTGGCCATGCCGAGGCGCTGCGCCCGGCCGTGCGCCGAACCGACAGCCGGATTCTGGCCCAGCAGGAAGTACCCCTTGATCTTGCCGTCGATCATGTCGAGCACCTGCTGGTAGGTGCCGTGGTCACCGGTCATCCGCGGCATGTAGCCGTAGCAGTAGTCGTTCTCCGCGGTGGCGGCGTCACCCCAGTACGCCTTGAGCAGGTTGACGCCGTAGGTGCGGGCGTTGCCCCAGAAGCCCTTCTGCCCGGGGTGCCGGATGCTGTCCACCCAACTCTCAAGCGTCGGGTGGTTGGCGTGGTGCGGCATCGGCAGGTAGCCGGGCAGCAGGTTGAACAACGTCGGAATGTCCGTCGAGCCCTGGATGCTGGCGTGTCCGCGCAGGGCCATCACGCCGCCACCCGGGCGGCCCACGTTGCCGAGCAGCAACTGGATGATCGCGCCGGTACGGATGTACTGCACACCCACGCTGTGCTGCGTCCAGCCCACCGAGTAGACGAGCATGCCGGTGCGGTCCCGGCCGGAGTTCTCCGTCCACGCCTGGGCCAGTTCGAAGAACTTGTCCTGCGGGATGCCGCAGACCCGTTCCACCATCTCCGGGGTGTAGCGGGCGTAGTGGCGCTTGAGGATCTGGTAGACGCAGCGCGGGTGCTGCAACGTCTCGTCGCGTTCGGTCTGGCCGCCGACCGGTGCGCCGTGCGACTCGTTCTCCAGCCCGGCAGCGGTTTCCCGCTGCGTCTCGCTGTCGCGGGTCGTCTGGGCCTGGCTGTGGCCCTCGTACCGCCAGCTCGCCTGGTCGTAGGTGGCGTTGTCGTCGTTGAAGCCGGAGAAGAGCCCGTGCATGTCCTCGGTGTCGGCGAACTCGTCGGTCACGATCGTCGCGGCGTTGGTGTAGGCGACGACGTACTCGCGGAAGTCCAGCTCGTTGTCGAGGATGTAGCGGATCACCCCGCCGAGCAGGGCGATGTCGGTGCCGGCCCGGATCGGCAGGTACGAGTCGGCAAGCGCGCTGGTTCGGGTGAACCGTGGGTCGACGTGGAACACCTTCGCGCCACGGCGCTTGGCCTCCATCACCCACTGGAAGCCCACCGGGTGCGCCTCAGCCATGTTCGAACCCTGGATGACGATCACGTCGGAGTTCGACAGGTCCTGCTGGAACTGGGTGGCGCCGCCGCGACCGAAGCTGGTCCCCAGACCGGGGACTGTGGCGGAGTGTCAAATGCGGGCCTGGTTCTCGATCTGGAGCGCCCCCATCGCGGTGAACAACTTCTTGATGAGGTAGTTCTCCTCGTTGTCCAGCGTCGCCCCACCCAGGCTGGAGATGCCGAGCGTCCGGTTCAGCGGTCGACCCTCGGCGTCGACGTCCTCCCAGGTCTCGTCCCGGGCGGCCAGGACCCGATCGGCGATCATGTTCATCGCCGTGTCGAGGTCGAGGTCCTCCCACTCGGTGCCGTACGGCCGGCGGTAGCGGACCGTGGTCTGCCGCAGCGGGCTGGTCACCAGGCTCCTGCTGGCCGAGCCCTTCGGGCAGAGCCGACCCCGCGAGATCGGGCTGTCCGGGTCGCCCTCGATCTGGGTGACCTGCCCGTCCTTGACGTACACCCGCTGGCCGCAGCCGACGGCGCAGTACGGGCAGACGGACCGGGCCATCGAGTCGGCGGTGTCGGTGCGGGCGGTGAGTGCCCGGGATCCGTCGGATTCGGCAGCCGTCCCCCGGCCGAGCGGGTCGGTGCCGGTGAGCTGGCGGTAGACCGGCCAGCCCTCGATCCAGGTCCGCACCCCCATCGCCGCACCTTCCCGACTAATCAGACCAAATGTGAACAGCCTGACAGTAGACGAGGCGTCGACCCGGTCGCAGCGAGATCACAAACAGTCATGCCTTCCCCGGCCTTTTTCAGCAGGCCGAGGAAGGCATGGTGTACGACGGGGGTCAGTTCGGTTGGAGCTGGCCGACCCGGTGGTCGCCGAAGGCCCGGTAGCGGCGCAGCTCCCAGAACAGCCAGCCGATGCTGATGATCGCCAGCACGACGAAGACAAGTGAGCCGGAGAACGTGTCCCACAGGGTGTGCAGGACGACGACACCCAGGAACGTGCCGAGGAAGCCGAAGAGCCGGCCGACGCTCGGGCTGGCCACCAGCGCCCACAGCGCGCCGGCGGTGAGCCCGGTCCACGCGGTGTGACCGGCGGGCGCGGTCAGACCACGGATGAACAGGGTCTGCTCCACCGCGCCGATGTTGCCCTGCGAACTCAGCAGGGCGGTGAAGGCGTAACCCATCGTCTCCAGCGCGGCGAAACCCATGCCGGCGGCGATGCCGATGATCAACCCGTCCGAGGGCACCCGACGGCGGTGCTGGGCCACCACCGTGAACAGCAGCACCACCGGGACGATCAGCTTCGCCGTCTCCTCGATCAGTGCCACGAACAACATGGGCAGGGCGCCGAGGCCGCGCAGGGTGTCGTACTCAAGCGTGCCGGCGACCACCGTGCCGATCACCCCACCGAAGAACGCCGACGTCACAAGCACCGACGCCGGAACCTGCCACCGACCGGTACGCGCCTGCGCGAACGTCAGGAACGTCAACGGCACAAGCGTCGCCCCGAGCAGGATCAACGCCGGGACGAAGTTCGGGTTCTTGGTGCTGACGAGCGTCCGCAGCACCGCCATGTAAAGGATCAGCCCGACGACGAGCACCCCGACCCACGCCCACCGGCGCCAACGATCACCCATACCGCGCAGTCTGTCGGCCGCAGGTTACGAAGACCAGCCACGGCACTGAGATTCTGACGACTTTCGCACGGGCCGCGACGGCCGGGAACGACAACTACGATCTCCGCTCATGCGTCGCTTAGCACCATCACTGGCACTCGTAGTCATGCTGGGCCTGTCCGCCTGCACCTCGGAGCCCGAGGAGATCGCCGACGTCGCCTTGGCCGTCTTCCTCGACAATGACGTGACGGTGGCGCAGAAGGGCAGCGTGGAGCAGCGGCTCCGATCGATGCCGAGCGTCACGGAGGTGGCTTTCGAAACCCGCGAGCAGACGTACGAGCGTCAGAAGGCGGATCTGAAGGACCAGCCCGACCTGCTGGCCACCCTCAAGCCGGAGCACATGCCAGAGCTTTTCCGCGCCACCGTCACCGACGCATCGATCGCCGAGGCGGTCGAACTGGTGCTGGAGGAGGTCGAGGGCGTGGAGGACGTGGTGCTCAGGATCGCGGATGTCGACCCCCTGCCATCCCGGATCGGCGTCATCGTCCGGCTGAAGCCGTCGGCGACCGGAGAGCAGCGGGCCGCCGTGGAGAAGGCCGTCCGGGCACTGCCGACGGCGAAGTCGGTCACGTTCGAGGACCGCGACGCCGCGTACGAGCGCCTACGCAAGCGGTGCCGGGGCAAGGGCGACCTGTCCACGCAGCTCCAACCGCAGATGACGCACGAGTCGTGGCGGTTCGAGATGCCCCTGACCAAACAGGGGTCTGGGGTGTCCGAGCTGATGAGGCTCGACGGCGTCGATGGCGTACCCCTGGCCCCGCTGGCGATGCTGTAACGCCTGCGGAGAGAGCCGGCTCGGCATGGCCGACACTCTCCCGCGATCATCATCAGCCGCACCTGGGGGCAAATGGGTTGCCGATCAGGGGGCGCGGTCAAGATCCGCCCGGTCCTGATCGACGATCATGGGGTTGGCGGGGTGTTTGATCTCGCTCGGCCCGGTCAACCTCATGATCACCTCCGTGCTCCTACCCCCCAGGTGGGTTTTCCGCCGGGGGCCTGGGAGTTTGCCGAAACCAGGGAACCCGACTACGCGTCGAGGGGCATCCGGGCAAAGGTGTCTATTAGCCGAGCCCAAGCAATCGAGTTGGCGATGCCCGTGCCGCGACCGGCACGGGCATCGCCGTCTGATCAGTGTTACGTCCCGGAGACCCCGGGAGAGAGTCACCCGGCGCGAGATCCGGCACGGGTGGCAAGCCAGTTCGGCGGCAGGGGGATGGTGTGGAACCACTCCCGCGATATCTGACCGTAGAACGGCGCCTTGAGCACCGGCGTTCCCCCGCCGAACCGGGCGGCGGCTGCGGAGGCGCGCCTGACGATCAACCACCAGCCGCCCCTTCCCCGGGACATGACGATTCTGCCACCTTGGACGATCCCCACGTGACGAGTCGTGGGTGGCAGATTAGCTGCCGTCCACACTCGACCGTGGAAGTAGACAATGGCGTCGATGTTGGACCAGTTCTCGCGCATCGCGGGCCGGCCAAAGTCATCCGGGCCCAGGTAGACGCCCCGTTGCTGGAGTGATCACGCGCCGAGCATAGGAGGCCCGTCGTTCCATGGTGGACCCGCACGCTCAGATGACGCGCACCAACCGGAAGCGTTGAGTGACCACCGGGGTGTCGTCGTCGACGGTGAACCCCGGATCGGCCAGCTCTTCGCGTACCTCCGGGCTGTGCCAGAACGTCTCGTGCCCGGCCCGCCACTGTGCCACCGACTCGTCCCCCTCGCCCTCGGCCACCGCGTGCGACAGGTCGACGTCGGCGAGCCGGAGCACCCGTACGTCGGTCAGCTCGATGACCGCCACCCGCCGACCGGCCGAGTCCACCACGGCGGATCGCTGCCCCACCTCGGGCAGCGGTTCGTTCGCGCACTCGTACCCGATCAGCAGGCCGGTGGTCGACGTCTTCGCACCGGACAGGATCGCGGCGACGAGACTGTCGCGCAGCGGTCCCGGGAACGCGAACTCGGCCAGCGGAAGATCATGGAGTTCCATCCGCGGAGCGTACGAGATCCCGGGCGCCGGCGCGTGGGGGGCAGCAGAGCAAAGGACGCGGTACGAGGGTCCATCCCGTCGGATCCCGCTGGCTCGGATCATCAGACGGCGGCGGCGATCCCCCACGGCTTCCGTCTGGTGCCGACCGGCCACGCAGTACACGTCGCCGGAGTTCGTCCGGTGTGGCAGGTGGCGCAGGTGTGCCGCCATGTCGCTGGCGGGCAGCCACTCCTCGAAGGTCATCGCCTTGTTGTCGCCCAGCGCGACGTCGAAGCCGTCGAAGCCGAGCACGGTCAGGCGGTCGAGACACCGGGCGGCGACCGCGCGCGCGATGGTGGTGAATTCGAAGGAGAGCGCCGGCAGTGGCCGGCTCAGGCCGGCCAGCACCTCGTCCTCGAAACCCTCCACGTCGATCTTGGTGAAGCGTGGCGTGCCGTACTCGTCGATCAGCGCGTCGACGGTGACCACCGGGACCTCGATGACCGCGTCCCACACCTCGCCCTCCCAACCGCCCGCGCCCCGGGCCGCCCGCACGAAGTCGGGCGAGGCGGTCGACACGGTGGGGTTTGCCGAGTTCACGTGCAACCGGGTGCTGCCGGGCAGCGCGCCGCACGCGGCGTCGACAAGCGTCACCTGATCGTCGTCGGCGTAGATCGCCCGCAGGGCGCGCAGGCACAGCGGCTGCGGCTCCACGGCGACGACCCGGGCTCCGAGGCGACGGAAGCTGCCGATGTGGTCGCCCACGTGGGAGCCGATGTCGAAGACGAGATCCCCGCTGCCGACGAACCGGGAGTAGAAGGCGTCCATATGCGCGTCCCGTTCGGGATCGCCGTAGTAGACGTCAAGCGACCGGTGCAGCAGGGACATCCCCGGATCGCTGCGCAGGGCGGCGACCCTGAGGTCGGTGATAGCCGTCAACTGTCTGGGTCCAGTCCGTGAGAGAGGTGTCCGGGGTTACGGTCCGAAGGCGGTCAGGAACCGGTCCCGGAAGGTGTCCATCCGCCAGACCGGCGCCTGCGGTCCCGGTTTGAGCCCGTCCTGCCAACCCCACCCGGAGATCCGGTCCAGGACCGCCCGGTCCTTCGTGATGATCGTGATCGGGACGTCGTGGCTGGCGTTCTCGCCGGTGACGACCGCGGCGGGCTGGTGGTCGCCGAGGAAGACGAACACGAGATCGTCGTCTCCGTAGGTCTGCACGTAGGAGATGAGCGTGCTCAGCGTGTACTCGATGGACCTGCGGTAGTCCGCCCGGATCTGGGTGGTGTTCCGGCGCTTGTCGTCGTCGGAGGCGCCCGCGCCCGCGGCGCGGAAGACCGCGCCGTCGCCGACGGCCGCCCAGTCGAGCAACGGCGGAACGGGCGTCCAGGGCGCGTGGCTCGACACCAACGCCAGCTCCGTCATCACGTTGCCGTCGGGCTTCGCCTGCTCCAGGCGCTGCCAGCGGGCCAGCGTGTACTGGTCCGGCGGGGTGCCGAAGCTGAACTTCGGGCCACGGTACGCGAGCGTCTTGGCGTTGTAGAACCGCTCGTAGCCGAAGAAGGACCCCTCCGGCCACGCCCTGCTGACGGCGGGCATCACTCCCACGGTCTGCCAGTTCGCCCGCCGGAAGGCGCCGTTGAGGGTCATCCGGTCGCTCGCCAGCAGGGTGCGGTGACGCTGGTCGTTGTCGATCCAGAGGCCGGAGAGCAGCGTGTCGTGCGCGAGCCAACTGCCACCTCCGAACGTCGGCGAGGTGAGGAAGCCGCTCTGCGCGGCGAACCCGGCCGCGCCCAGCCTGCTGGTGCCGCTGTCGAGGACGGCACCGACCTGCGGCGCGAACTCCGGGTCCTCGACGGCGTCCCGGCCGTAGCTCTCCACGAAGGCGACGACCACGTTCTTGCCCCGCAGCGCGGTCAGCAACCGATCGCCCGGGGTGTCGCGGAACGGGTCGGCCTCGATCTGGGTGGAGAACGTCTTACGGTCTTCCAGACGCAGGCGCACCTGGAAGCCGTGGCCGTTGGTCAGGGTCGTCGCGGACGTGTCGGCGACCGGTACGGCCGGCCCCACCCGCACATCGAACGCGGCGCAGGCCACCCAGACGACCACGAGCGCGGCCACCATCCGGGTGGTTCCGGTACGGTGCCCGACCACCAGCCGCCGCAGTCGCCGCACCGACAGCGTCACCAGGACGGGCAGTCCCACGAGCACCACCGCCAGGACGGCTGCGGCGCCGATGGCGGCGGGCCGGCCGTACGACTCGCTGAGGAAGGTGAAGCCCTCGTCGAGCAACGCCCAGTCGAGCACCGGGTCGAACGCCCGGCTGAGCGCGGCGGAGAACCCCAGGTCGAGCAGCTTCAGCAGGCCGAGCAGGCCGAGGGTCACGCCGGCGAGGGTGGCGACCAGCCGGCTGCCACGCGGTGGCAGGGCGAGCAGGAGGGCCACGACAAGCAGCGCTTCCAGGGGGATCCGCACGAACGCCGCCGGGGTGAGGCGGCCGTAGTCGTACGGCACGGTGAGGACGAGCAGTACGAGCAGCACGGCCAGGGCTGTCGTCAGCCGGGCGACGGTGTTACGCCTCACCCGACCCGCGCCTGCGGTGCCGTCGTCGGGGGTACCACCCGCGGGTCCGTTCCTCGTCGCCTTTCGGCTCTGGTTCGGCAGCTCACGTACTCGCGTCAGGAGCGACAACCCGGGCATCCCTTCCATGGTCACTACGGAGTGCGGTGTGCGGGTGGCTCAGACGCGGGCGACGCCGCCGCGGGTTACGGCGACCGTCGGGCGGTGACTGCTCAGGTGGACCATCGTGGCCGGTACGGCCGGGGTGCTGTGGAGCGGGGTGCGGCGACGGTGCCGGGTCACCCACAACCACGTGACGTCACGGCCGAACGACTCGATCAGCAGAGCCAGTGACACCATCAGCAGGACTGTCGTCAGCGGTCCGGGCAGCGCGTCTCCCATGGCCACCATCAGCACCACGCCCTGGATCGCCGCGACGACCTTGCGCCAGTAGCGCGGCGGCAGAGACCCGCGCATCCACCCCAGCACCCAGCTCGCGGCGACGAAGACGTAGCGCATCGCGCCGATCGCGAGCACCCAGCCGCCCACCGCCGGAGCGACGTGCAGGCAGAGCACCAGCACCAGGAAGGAGTCGATCTCCATGTCGAAGCGCGCGCCCAGCTCACTTGTGGTCCCGGTGCGTCGGGCCGTGTACCCGTCCACCGCGTCGAGGGCCAGCGCCACGGCGGTCAGGGCGACCATCACCGCGATCGGCGCCGGCCGGGTGAGCGCGTCCGCGGCCAGGGCGGTCACGCCACCGACGAGGACCGCCCGGCTCAGGGTCACCCGGTCAGCCGGGCTCAGGCCCCGCGCACCCGACCGGGACAACCCCCGGCTCAGCAGGGCGCACAGGCCCACCCCGTACGCCAGCCCCGCCAGCCAGCCGGCCGTGCCCAGACCGACGGTCCCCGCGAGCACCGCGAGCACGGCGACCTGCACGATCAGCCCGATGACCGGACCGGTTCGAACCGTTGACATCGTGCCTCCGTGACTCTGGTGAATGACCCTGACCGTCATCACGGAAAATATGACCGATCGGTTCATTCTGAAACGGACGCCGCCAGGCTGCGCGGGATGAGTTGCCTCCGCCGAGGTGCGCCACGGCCGCGACGGTGGGCGCCGAGGTCAACGCGGATGGGCTGCGGGCGTGAGGGCGTGCAGCGCGGCGGTGGTCACCGGATCGGCGGGGAAGAACGCCTCGACGGCCAGCCCGGCGACTGTGACGTCCAGCGGGGTGCCGAAGAGGGTGGTGGTGCTGATGAAGCACAGCTCCCGCTCGCCGTGGCGGTACCGCAGTGGGATGACGACACGCGACGCGCCCTCGCTTGTCGGCGCGGCGACGTCGCCGCCGCCGGGATAGCCGCGGAGCTCCTGAAGCAGGTCGCGCAGGGCCGGGTCGTCTGTTGTCGCGGCCTGCTGGCGCAACCGTGCGAGCAGGTGAGCCCGCCACTCGGGCAGGTTGCTGATTCGCGACGCCATGCCGCCGGGGTGCAGGCTGAGCCGCAGCACGTTCACCGGTGGGGTCAGCAGGTGGGGTTCAGCCCCGGCGGTGAACAGGGCGACGGCGGGGTTTGCCTCGACGAGCCGCCAGTGCCTGTCGACGAGCACCGCGGGGTACGGGCTGTGCCCGTCGAGAATCTGCCGTAGGGCGGCCCGTAGCGGGGCGAGTTCCGGGTCGCTCAGCTCGTGGCTGGAATAGGCAGGGGCGTATCCACCGGCGAGCAGCACGAGGTTGCGCTCGGCCAACGGCATGTCGAGCCGCTCCGTCAGCCGCATGATCAGGTCCGGGCTCGGCCGGGACCGCCCGGTCTCCACGAAGCTCAGATGCCGGGCCGACACCCCCGCCTCGATCGACAGGTCTAGCTGACTCAACCCGCGGGTTCGACGCCAGTCGCGCAGCAGCTCCCCCACCGCTCGGCCCGGCCTGGTCCTGGTCGTCACACCCCGACCCTAGTGACCACGGCCGGGTACGCCCCCATTACCTGCGACGTAATCGACAACGAGCCCGGGCGGTCGCGATCATTTCCGGCAAGGCGACGACCCGTCCGAAACGAACGGAGAATCATGACCGCGTACGCGCTTGCTCATCTGCGCCGGGCACCCGTCCATGCCGACGTGCTGGAGTACCTGGAGCGCATCGATGCCACTCTGGCGCCCTTTGGTGGCCGGTTCATCGTCCACGGTGGGCCGGTCGAGGTGCTGGAAGGTAGTTGGCCTGGCGACCTGGTCGTCATCGAATTTCCCGATTCGGCCAGGGCCCGCTCCTGGTACCACTCCACCGCGTACCAGGAGATCAAACCCCTGCGGACGAGGCACCTCGCGGGTGAGGTGATCCTCGTCGAGGGAGTCGACGCCAACCACAGCTCAGCGGAGCTGGCTGCCGCACTCCGACAGGCCGATGGTTCCTAGCGTCGGGATCATGGGCTCGGCAGGGCGGACTCCACACGGAGCTGGTCCCGGTCGGTGAGCGACCGGGACCAGCGGGCGACGCGTCTCAGGAGGCGGCGATGCCTTCCATGCCGATGCCGTTCTCGAACTTCGGCAGGCCCTCCACAGTGGTGACGAGCTTCAGCGAGCCGTCCTCGTTCACCTCGTAGCCCTGCACGTTGCCGGCGGTGGCGTTCTGTACGTACAGGAAGCCGTCCTTGGCGGTCATGTCGATCGACCCGCCGCCGGTGTCGGCGGCGACGTTCCTGACCAGTTCGAGCTTGCCGTCGTCGTCGACCCGGTAGGAGCTGATGGTGGAGCTGCCGGCGTTGGCGACGAAGAAGTAGTCGCCGACGCGTTGGATCCAGCACGGCGCCTGCTGACCGTTGGGCACCGACGGCCCGACCTGGTCGAGCGTGCCGTCGTCCTCCAACTCGAACCGGCTGACCGCGTTCGCACCCGACTCGGTGACCAGCAGCGAGTCCTCGGTGTCGAAGGTGAAGCCGAACGGGGTGTTGCCGGCGTCGCTGATGACGGGGTTCGAGGCCAGCTCGCCGTGGCGGCCGATCTCGTAGCTGAACATGACGTTGGCACCCTTTGTCGACACCAGGACGAACTCGCTGTCCGGGTCGATCTTGACCTGCGCCGGGGCGGTGCCGAACGCGGGGGGGTTGCCGTTGTGCAGCCCGAGCGACCGGTTGGCGTCCTCGATCCGCGACAGGCGGCCCTTGTGCAGCTCGAAGCCCTGCACCGAACCCTCACCGCCGGCGTTGAGGACGTAGACGAGGTCGCCACGGGCCGCGATGCTCACCGGCAGCAGGCCCCCGGACCAGATGACCTGGAGCTTGTGCAGCCTGGTGCCCTCGACACCGAAGACGGTCACGGTGTTGCTGCCGGCGTTCACGGCGAAGAGCAGCCCCTTGTGGTAGATCAGGGAGCCCTGCGAGGCCAGTGCGTCCAGCGGCGCGCCGATGGTGAAGCCGCCCAGCCCGCCGGTCTCGTACTCACCCGCCTTGGTCAGACGGCCGTCCTCGTCGCGGTCGTACACCTTGATGGTGTTGCCCTCGGCCTTGTTGGTCTGGACAAAGACAGCGCCCTCGTCGCCGTGGTGGTGTTCACCTCCCTTGCGGTCGTCGTGGTATCCGGGGCCGCCACCGTCGGCGAGAGCGGTCCCGGGGGGCGATCCGACGCTGGTCAGACCTGCCAGGAGGGCTGTCGCGAGCGCAACGCTGCGCTTCATCACTGACTCCTTTACGCACACGAAGGGAGGAATACGAGTTTTCCTCTGCTTCGAAAGCTATCGGAGGATGTAGTCGTGATAGACGGCCTTACCCTAAAGCGGTAATTTTGTGCCGTTCTGTGGATTGAGCAGACGTACGCACCGGAGATGGCATATCGACAAGCGGACGGCCGGCCCGGCGGGGCCGAAACTCGGCGGTGCGAGAGATCAACGCTCCGGCGGCATCCAGGGCGTGAGCAGGGCCGGGTCGGCGACGTACTGCTCCACGCGCGTCCGCTGCTCCGACGTCAGGGACAACGCCTGGAGGCGGGCTCCCCACTCGGGCACCCGGTCGGTCTTGTCCAGCGCGATCGACAACTCGATCAGGGCGGCCAACGCCATCGCCTGCTCGACGACCGGGGCGTCCTCGGCGCGGCGACGCATCCCCGAGTCGAGCGCCCGGTAGGCCGCCCGGTCGTCCATCTTGAACTCCCGCAGGATGCGCGCGTTGTCGAGCACCCGCGCCAGACCCGCCAACTCCGTCGAACCGCCGTACTCCAGATCCTTCGGCTCGTCCCGCTGGATGAAGATGATGGTGTTGCCCGACGGGTCGACGATGCTGAACCGGGACGCCCCGGCCCGGTAGCGGGTCATCCGGGGCAGACCCTTGACCAGCACCTTGCCGTAGCTGCGGCGCATCGCCTCGGTGAACGCCGCGTGGTACGCCGCGACCGCGTCGACCATCACCAGGCAGCCACCGGACGTCTCCTTCGCCGGGTCGAGGTCCTTCGGCGCCGGCCCGTAGTGCAACTGGAACCCACTCCAGGTGAAGGCCAGATACACGTACGGTTTGAGCTGCTCGTAGGCCACCTCGAAGCCGAGCGCCCGCCAGAACGCCAGGGTCTCCTCCGGCGCCGCGCAGTGCAGCAGCGGCACCGTCGTCTCGTTCGGCTGGACCCGGTCCGCATGTGTCGACACCTGTCGTTCCCCGTCCGCTCGGCAGGCCGGCCATTGTGCCAGCACCGGCGACGAGCGCCGCCGGTTTTCGTCTCCTACCCAGGGAGGAGGCCCGCTCCGACCGCCGGCCGCAACCAGGGCTCGCGGTCGGACGCTTTCGACCGACCCGGCCACCAGCATCTACAGACATGATTACCTTCCTGCGCCGGACGAGACACTGGAACCGCCTCCTGCTGGTCCTGGTAGCCGCGATGACGGTGCTCACCGTCGTCGCCGCGGTCGGCGTCCTCGTCGACACACGCGTCCTCACCGGGGCGCCGATCTGGCTCAAGCCGTTCAAGTTCGGGGTGTCCTTCGTGCTGTACGGCGCGACCCTCGCCTGGATGCTCTCCCTGCTGCCCCGCCGCAGCCGGGCCGTCGAGGTGGCGGTCATCGTCATCGTCGCCGTGGCGGTCATCGAGAACGCGGTGATCGTCGGCCAGGTGCTCCGCGGACAGACCAGCCACTTCAACGACAGCACCCCCCTGAACACGGCGCTGTTCGCGGCGATGGGCGCGGCGATCATGCTGCTGTTCTTCGCCCACCTCGTCATCGGGATCGTGGTCCTGATCCAGCGGATTCCCGATCGGGTCGCCGCGACCGCCGTCGGGTGGGGCCTCGGCCTGTCCCTGCTGGGCATGCTCGCGGCGGTGCCGATGGCGCTGCCGATGCAGGACCCGGGGATCGAGGGGATCAGTGGCGCGCACAGCGTCGGCGTGCCCGACGGCGGGCCGGGGTTGCCGGTGGTGGGCTGGAGCACAACCGGTGGTGACCTGCGCATCGGGCACTTCGTGGGGCTGCACGCCCTACAGGCGCTGCCGATCCTGGCGATCCTGCTGAGCCGGTTCGCGACGCGGCTGGACGAGCGCACCCGGGTCCGGCTGCTGGTCGTCGCGGGCGGCGCGTACGGCGTACTCACCGTGCTGTTGACCTGGCAGGCGCTGCGCGGTCAGCCGCTGCTGCGCCCGGACGCCGGCACGCTGGTCGCGGTCGCGGCCCTGGTCGCCGCGACGGCGACCGCCAGCGGACTGGTGCTGGCCCGGCGACGCCGCCCGGACCTGGCGTTGGCCGCATGACCGCGACGCTGTTCTCCCTGACGTTCGCGGTGGCCGCGCCGTTCTGGGCGCTGATGATCCTGCTGCCGCGCTGGTCGTGGACCGCCCGGATCATCGCCTCGCCGCTTATCGTGCTGCCGGTCGTGGTGATCTACGCGCTGCTGGTGCTCCCGGCGTTCGGCAACGTGCTGCCGGCCGTGACGTCGCCGACCCTGGCCGGGGTACGTGACCTGCTCGGCACCTCCGCCGGGGCGGCGGCGGGCTGGGCGCACATGATCGCGTTCGACCTGTTCGTCGGCCGCTGGGCGTGGTTGGACAGCAGGGAACGGGGGGTGCCGGCGCTGGTGATGGCTCCGGTGCTGCTGCTGACCATCCTGCTCGGACCGCTCGGCCTGGCCGCGTACCTCGCGGTCCGGACCCGGTGGCGGCGGCCGGCGGCGGCCGCCACCGGCCCGCACCGCCTAGGCTGACCACCGTGCGATGGCTGGGGCGACTGTTCGACCTGCGGGACACGCTCGTGCGGATGCTGCTGCTGGACCTCAGCGGGCTGTGCTACCTGCTCGTCGTCCCCCACGCCCACGCCGCCACCGCGACGCAGTGGATCCTCGCGGTGCTCGCGTTCGCGGGGGCGCTGGCGACACACCGTCGACCGGTGGTCAACCTGGTGATCCAGGCCGCCCTGCTGGCGGTCGCGATCGGCCTGGTCGACGATTTCACGATCAACCAGGTTGGTGCCAGTTGGGCGCTGCTCGAGGTCACCATGCGGGCGCACCGTCCCCGGGTCATCTGGCTGACCACCGCGCTGCTGGTCGTGGTCGACCTGACCGACTCCATCGGCGACACGCTCAGCCAGGTCGCCTCCGGTGTGGTCGGACTGGCCCTGGAGGTTGGCGTGCCGGTGCTGCTCGGCCTGGTCATCCGCACCAACCGGGAGCTGAGCCGGCAGTCCGTCGAGCGGGCCGTGGCCGAGCAACGCCAGCACGCGTCGGAGAGCCGCGCGGCCCGCGCCGACGAACGCAGCGCCATCGCCCGCGAGTTGCACGACGTCGTCGCGCATCACGTGGCGTCGATGGTGCTGCGGGTCGGTGTGGCCCGGCACGTGCTCACCGACCTGGATCCCCGGGTGGGCGAGGTGTTCGACGACGTGCACGGCACCGGCACCGCGGCCCTGGCGGAGCTGCGCCGGCTGGTCGCGGTGCTGCGCAACCCCGACGGGGTACGCGGTGACGCGGCGCTGACCGCGATCGAACCCTCCGCGCTGCCGGCGGCGATCGGCGCGTCCATCGACCGGGCCCGCCAGGCCGGTGTCACGGTGGAGGCCGACCTGGACCCGGCGATCGGTTCGCTCGACGCGGTACGCGGCATGGCGGTGCTGCGACTGACCCAGGAGGCGCTGACAAACGTGGCCAAACACGCGGGGACGTCCGCGCTCGCGCGTCTCGTGGTCGCCGTCCGCGACGGTTGCGTGCACTGGGAGGTCGCCGACACCGGATACGGTGGGGTGCCGGCGGGCGTGCCGACTGGCGGCGGGCACGGCATCACCGGAATGCGCGAACGCGTCGAGGTCCTCGGCGGTCGGCTGGAGGCCGGCCCGACCCCGACGGGGTGGCGGGTGCGTACCGTGCTCCCGGCCTCCGCCGCCGAGCCCTCCGGCCATTCGGTGCCCCGGGACCGCACCGCACCCGCCGGGTCGACCGCGCCGGAGCCGGCGTGATCCGGGTGCTGCTGGTCGACGACCAGCACCTGATCCGCGCCGGGCTGCGCATGCTCTGCGACGCCCAGCCCGACATCGAGGTCGTCGGTGAGGCCGACAACGGCCGGGACGCGATCCCGTTGGCCGGGCGGCTCCTGCCCGACGTCGTCGTCATGGACCTGCGGATGCCCGGTGTCGACGGGATCACCGCGACCAGTCGGATCCTCGCCGAACGCCCCAGCACCCGCATCCTGGTGCTGACCACGTTCGGCGACGACGACCACCTCTACCCCGCTCTGACCGCCGGAGCCTGCGGGTTCCTGCTCAAGGACGCGCCACCGACCGAGCTGCTCGACGGCATCCGGCGGGCCGCCGTCGGTGACAGCCCGTTCAGCCCGGAGGTGCTGCGGCGTCTCGTGCAGCGCGCGGTGCACGCCCGACCCGAGACACCACGGTTGGTGCAGGGTCTGACCGCCCGTGAACGCGACGTGCTGGACCTGGTCGCCGAGGGCCTGTCCAACACCGAGATCGCCGACCGGCTGCACATCGGTGTCACCACGGTCAAGACCCACATCACCAGCCTGATGACCAAGACCGGCAGCCCCAACCGGGTACGGCTGGCCCTGTTCGCGCGCGGCGTCTGACGCTCAGGCCCGCATCCGCGCGGACACGGCGATGACGAGTGCCAGCGGCACGATCAGCAGGGCCGGGGCGACGACCGGCAGATGCAGGGCGACCACGGCGCCGACCGCCGCGCCGGCCATGAGGGCCAGCAGCACCTGAGCCTTGGGGCGCAGGCTGGCCCACGGGCTGCGCGCGGCGACCCCGGCGATCAGGCTGGTGAGCGTGCCGGTCAGGTACGTGGAGGACAGGCCGGACACTCCGAAGCGTTGGATCGCACTGCTCTGCACGCCCAGCGCGACAGCGGACAGCATCAGCAGCGCCAGGTGGACACCCGCGTCGGCGGTGTGCAGCGTGACCTCCCAGACGACGGCGAACACCACGAACACCGACAGCTCCAGGACCAGCGCCCAGGTGACCCGCCGGGGCCAGACCGGATCGTCGGGCTGTGCCGAGCCGACGACGCGCGCGCCCGCGAGGACGCCGACGATGAAGCTGACGATGGCGCAGCCCGACGTCAGAGCCAGGTCGGCCTCGCCTCGGCCGGCGGAGAGCCCGAGCAGGACCATGTTGCCGGTCATCACGCTGGCGAAGGCGCCGCCGAGGGCGAGGAAGCCGAGAGCGTCGGCGCTCCCGGTGAGGAAGGTGAGGACGACGACGAGCGCCTGCCGTCGCCGCAGCAGGCGCTCGTCTTGGCGCGGGGCGACGCGGGGGCGGGTGACGCGGGGCGCTGTGCTCGACACTGTCGGCCACCTTCCAGTAATTGTTCTTCGTATACACTTTGTCCGGACACGTTCACGGAGAGGCGACCAGGTGGCTGAAGACCTACGGGACAAGCTCGGCGCGCAACACCTGCCGCTCCGCGATCAGGTCCTCGCCGCGCTGCGGACCGCCATCATCGACGGCGACTACCTGCCCGGGGAACGGCTCACCGAGGACCGGCTCGCCGAGGACTTCGGCGTCTCCCGCAACCCCGTGCGGGAGGCGCTGCGCGTCGCCGAGGCGGAGGGATTCGTCGTGATCCTCCCCCGCCGGGGAGCGGTCGTCGCCTCACCGAGCAGCGGGACCATCACCGACATGTTCGCCGTGCGCGAGCGCCTGGAGGCGCTGGCCGCCCGGCTGGCCGCCGAGCGGGCCACCGCGGCCGACGTGGCGTCCCTGCGTGCCCTGCTCGACCAGGGCCGCGAGGCGACGCAGCGCCACGACCTGGCCCGGGTCGCCGAGCTGAACAGCACACTGCACCTGCGCATCCTCCAGATCAGCGGAAACCCTTGGCTGTCGTCGATCGCCAAGTCCCTCTACCTCCATGTCCAGTGGGTCTTCCGGCTCGGGGCGGCCGAACGCGCGCCACACTCGTGGGCCGAGCACATCCAACTCGTCGACGCCATCGAGTCAGGCGACGGCGACCGCGCCGAGCGGGCCGCGCTCGACCACCTCGACGCGGCATCCGCCGCGGCGTACGAGAACGCCGAGGGCGGCTACGGCGTCCGCTAACGGCCGCACGCGTAGCCCTGCATCCCCCGGGGGTTCGCACCGGCGGCCAGCACTCCCGTCGCCGGGTCACGGGTCACCGCGCAGAGCCGACCGAGGCTCCACCCGTCGGTGACCCGCACCTCGTGCCCGTACGCCCGCAGGGCCGCCAGCACACCCTCGTCGAGCCGGTCCTCCACCACCAGGACACCGGGCTCCATGTCCCGGGGATAGAACGACCCCGGCAGGCTGAGCGTGTGCCACGCCGGCGCGTCGATGGCCTCCTGGAGGCTCTGCCCACCGACGAGATGCCGCAACAGGAACGGCAACTGCCACTGGTCCTGCTGGTCGCCACCGGGCGTGCCGCAGGCCAGCACCGGCTCGCCGTCGCGGTGCACCATCGTCGGGCTCAACGTCGTCCGCGGGCGGCGGCCCGGCGCCAGCGACGAGGCGAGCCCCTCCTCCAGCCAGAACATCTGCAACCTGCTGCCCAGCGGAAAGCCCAGCTCCGGAATCGTCGGGGAACTCTGCAACCAGCCGCCGCTGGGCGTAGCGGAGATCATGTTGCCCCAGCGGTCGACCACGTCCACGTGACAGGTGTCGCCCCGGGTCACCCCGTCCGACTGCACTGTCGGCTCACCCGTCGTGGCGTCCGTCGGCCCGGTACGCCGCGCGGCACCGGGTCCGACGTGGGCGGGCAGGCGCGGCTGTGCCCCGTCCGGACTCCCCGGCCGCAACTGCGCCGACGCGCGGTCGCCGATCAGGGCGGCCCGCTCCCGCGCGTACTGCGGGGAGAGCAGCGCCTTGGCGGGCACGTCGACGCCGTCGCCGTACCAGGCTTCCCGGTCGGCGAAGGCGAGCTTGAGCGCCTCGACCTGGGCGTGGATGCCAGCCGCGGTGCCCGCGTCGTACGCGCCCGGGTCGTCGAGCGCGTCCAATGTGGACAGGGACTCCAGCAGCACCGGGCCCTGACCCCAGAAGCCGGTCTTCGCCACCGAGTAGCCGTGCCAGTCGAGGGTGGCGGGTGCCTCCCAGCTCGCCGAGTACCCGGCCAGGTCGTCGCCGGTGACCAGCCCGGCGTGCGGGCGGCCGCTGGAGTCCTGGAACGGTCGCCGGCTGAACGCGTCGATCGCCTCGGCGACGAAACCCGTGCTCCAGGCCCGGCGAGCGGCCTCGATCTGGGCCTCCCGGTCGGCGCCGGCCGCCTGTCCCGCCTCGACGAGTCGGCGCAGGGTGTCCGCGTACGCCGGGTTGGTGACCAGCTCCCCCGCGGCCGGCGGTCGGCCGCCTCGCAGCCAGAGCGCGGCGGAGGTGGGCCAGTGGTCCTCGAACAACGACCGGACGGCCGCCACCGTGGCACCGACCCGGCCCACCAGCGGGTGCCCGGCGCCGGCGTAGCCGATCGCCGGCTCCAGCACCTCGGCGAGGGTGAGCGTGCCGTGCTCGCGCAGCAGCAGCAGCCAGGCGTCCACTGCTCCGGGTACGGCCGCCGCGAGCGGCCCGGCACCCGGGATGAGGTCCATGCCGAGGGACCGGAAGTGGGCGATGGTGGCACCGGCCGGCGCCGGCCCCTGCCCGCACAGCACCTTCGGTCGAGGGTCCCGGGCGGTGGCCACGATGGCCGGCACCTCGCCGCCCGGCCCGTTCAGGTGCGGCTCGACGACGTGCAGGACGAACCCGGCGGTGACCGCGGCGTCGAAGGCGTTGCCCCCGCGTTCCAGGATGCCCATCGCCGCCTGGCTGGCGAGCCAGTGGGTGGAGGACACCATGCCGAAGGTGCCCTGCAACGTGGGTCGAGTGGTGAACGTCATGACAACACCTCACTGGGATCTGCGGTACGAACGTCGGGGCCGGTGCCGTCCGGCCGGACCAGGTGGCACGCGGCCATGCCGTCGCCGATGGCGGTCTGCGCCGGCACCTCCGTCGCGCACCTGTCGAAGGCGAGCGGGCACCGGGTGCGGAACCGGCAGCCGGACGGCGGATCGAGCGCGGACGGCAGGTCGTCGCCGAGCAGCACCGGCTGACGGTGACGCTGACGCACCGGGTCGGCCACCGGCGCGGCGGAGAGCAGAGCCTGCGTGTACGGGTGGGCGGGCCGGGCGAAGATCCGCTCGCGGCTGCCCGTCTCGACGAGTTGACCCAGGTACATGACCGCGATGTCGTCGGCCAGGTACTCGACAGCGGACAGGTCGTGGGTGATGAAGAGGCAGGCGAACCCGATGTCGCGTTGCAGGTCGGCGAGGAGATTGAGCACCGACGCCTGCACCGACACGTCGAGCGCGCTCGTGGGTTCGTCAGCGATGAGCAGCATGGGCTCGGAGATCAGGGCCCGCGCGATGCTGACCCGTTGGCGTTGCCCGCCCGACAGCTCGTGGGGATAGCGACGGGCCACCTCGGCACGCAGGCCGACGCGTTCGAGTTGGGGGGCGACGCGGGCGTCCCGGTCGCGCCGGGAGATCCGCTTGCCGGCCAGCCGCAGCGGCTCGGCCACGATCTCGCCCACCAGCATGCGCGGGTCCAGTGACGCGGCCGGGTCCTGGAAGACGATCGACACCGCGCCACGGTGGGGGCGCAGCCGTCGTCGGGTCAGGTGGGTGACGTCGGTGCCCGCGATCCGGACCGTTCCCGCGGTCGGCTCGACGAGCCGCACCACGCATCGACCCACTGTCGACTTCCCGGAACCGCTCTCCCCCACCAGGGCCGTGACCCGGCCGCGCGGGATGGTCAGGGACACCCCGTCCACGGCGCGCACCGGGCCGAAGTGCATCACCAGGTCCGTGATCTCCAGGGCGTTCGGCTGCGGCGTCATCGGTTCGCCTCCTGAACTGCCGTCGGTGCCGTCGCGCAGGGGTGCCAACAGGCGGCGACGTGGTCGGTGCCATCGATGCCCTCCAGCGGCGGGGCGGCCGCCCGGCACTGCTCGTCGGCGGCCGGGCATCGATCCGCGAAGGTGCAGGCGTCGGGTTGGCTGGACAGGACGGGCACCAACCCGGGGATCTCGGTCAACCGGTCGGTGCCGGCGTGCCGGCCCGGCTGCGGTGACGCCGACAGGAGCCCGGCCGTGTACCGGTGCCGGGGGTGGGCGAACAGGTCGTCGACAGGTGCCCGTTCCACCACCCGGCCCGCGTACATGACGACGACGCGGTCCGCGATGTCGGCGATCACGCCGAGGTCGTGGGTGATGATGAGGACGCTCGTGCCGAGCCGGTCGCGCAGGTCCCGCAGCACCTGGAGGATGCCGGCCTGGACGGTGACGTCCAGCGCGGTTGTCGGCTCGTCGGCCACCAGTACCTTCGGGCCGCAGGCCACCGCCATCGCGATCATCACCCGCTGGCGCATGCCACCGGAGAGCTGGTGCGGATAGCTGTCGACCCGCTGGGCGGCGGACGGGATCCCGACGAGCGTCAACAGCTCGACGGCGCGCGCCCGCGCCGCCCGTCGGGACATCCGTTCGTGGACCTGGAGCACCTCCCCGATCTGCCGCCCGACGGTGAGCACCGGGTTCAACGACGTCATCGGTTCCTGGAAGATGTAGGCGATCTCCCGGCCCCGGACCCGACGTAGGGCCGACTCGCGGGCCCCGACCAACTGCGTGCCGTCCAGGCGCACCGAACCGGTGACCCGGGCGCTGCCCGGGAGCAGCCCGGCGATGCTCATCGCCGTGACGCTCTTTCCGCACCCCGACTCGCCCACCATCCCGACGATCTCCCCGGCCGCGAGGTCCAGGCTGACCGCGTCGACCGCCGAGACGGTGCCGGTCTCGGTCGGGAACGACACCGACAGGTCGCGGATCTCCAGCACGGGCGCGGAGGCCGTGGTCATCGCCGGTCTCCCTTCGGGTCGAGGGCGTCGCGCAGGGCGTCGCCGAAGACGTTGAACGCCAGCGCCAAACCCATGATCACGACGCCGGGGAAGACGGCGGCCCAGGGCGCGCGGGCGGCGAACTGCTGGGCGGTGGCCAGCATGGTGCCGAGACTGGGCGCGGGTGGTTGGATGCCGAGGCCGAGGAAGGACAGCACCGCCTCACCGAGGATCGCGGCTGGGATGGCGACAGTGGCCTGCACCAGGATCACCGAGGTCGCGTTGGGCAGGATGTGCCGGGCCAGCACCCACAGGTCGCTCGCGCCGTCCACGACTGCCGCCGCGACGAAGTCCAGCGACTTGAGGCGCAGGGTGTCCGAGCGGACGACCCGGATCACCCCGGGGATCTGGGCGATGCCGATGGCCACCGCGGCGTTGCCGAGGCTGGCGCCCCGGATGGCCGCCAACCCCACCGCCATGATCAGAAACGGAAACGCCAGCAGCAGGTCGGTGAAGCGCGAGATCACCGCGTCCCAGGCCCGGAAGTAACCGGCCGCGAGCCCGAGTGGCACCCCGATGACCAGCGACGTGGCCACCGCCAGGAGCCCCACCTGCAACGACGCCCGCGCACCCAGCATGATGCGGGAGAGCACGTCCCGGCCGAGATCGTCGGTCCCCAGCAGGTGCCCGGCGGTGCCGGGAGGTGCGAACGTACGGGCGAAGTCGGTCTGGTCCACCGAGTAGGGCGCAAGCCAGGGCGAGAGCAGCGCGATGACGCCCGCCAGCGCGAGCACGACGAAGCTCACCACGGCGAGCGGGTTGCGACGCAGCCGCCGCAGCACCCGGGTACGCCGGGTGACGCTGGCGGTGCCGGTCTCCGCCATCGGTACGGTGAGGACGGTCATGCCGGATCTCCCGTCACCCGGATGCGTGGATCGATGACCGAGTAGAGCAGGTCCACGAAGAAATTGATCACGATGTAGGCGATGGCGGTGAGCAGGACGACGGCCTGGATCACCGGGTAGTCCCGTTGGAACACCGCGTCGATGGTCATCTTGCCGAAGCCCGGCAGCCCGAAGATCTGTTCGGTGACGACCGCGCCCGAGATCAGCCCGCCGAGTTGGAGGCCCACGACGGTCACCACCACGATGAGGCTGTTCCGCAGGGCGTGCCGGGTGATGACGGCGCGTGGTCGCAGTCCCTTCGCCTTCGCCGTGCGTACGTAGTCGGAGGAGAGCGAGTCGAGCATCGCCGACCGGGTCTGGCGCATGATGATGGCGGCCAGGCCGGTGCCGAGGATCACCGCCGGCAGGACGATGTGGTGCAGGTTGTCCACCGGGTCCTCCAGGATCGGCACGAAGCCGGAGGCGGGGAAGAGCCCGGTCGCCACGGAGAGGTAGAGGATCGCCAGCAGCCCCAGCCAGAAGTGCGGCACCGACAGGCCGATCAGGGCCAGGCCGTTGGCGAGCCACTCCGCCGGACGTCCACGACGGACCGCCGCGAGCACCCCGGCGCCGACGCCGAGCGCCGCCGCGATGAGGATCGCCAGGACGGACAGCTCGACGGTCACCGGCAGGGCTGTCGTGAGCATCGACGAGACCGGCGTGCCGGTGCGGATCGACACCCCGAAGTCGCCCTGTGCCATGCGCTCCACGTACTGGGCGAACTGCACCGGCAGCGGCTGGTCCAGCCCGTAGTGCCGACGGATGGCCTCCAGCGCCTCCGGCGACCGGTCCTCCCCGGCCAGGGCGAGGGCCGGGTCGCCGGGGAGCGCCCGTACGCCGACGAAGACCACGATCGTCGACAACAGCAGGGTCAGCGCCGACTGCCAGGCGCGGGTGAGCAGATACCGGGCCACTGCGGACTACTTGCCGAAGCCGGCGAAGGCCGCCCGGATCACACCGTCCGGGTAGACCTGGAGGCCCTGGATCTGCTTGCTGACGGCGGTCAGGTTGCGCTGCCGGTAGAGGTAGATCAGGGCATCGTCCTGCTGGAGCAGGCCGACCGCCTGCCCGTACAGCTTCCTGCGCTCCTCGACGTCGCCGGCCTGCCGGGCCTGGGTCAGCAGTGTGTCGAGCTGCGGGTTGCTGTAGCCGGCGACGTTCTGGCTGGCGCCGGTGCCGACGAAGTTCGTGATGTTGGCGTCCGGGTCGATGCGGCCGCTCCATCCCAGTTGCAGCAGCTCGAAGTTGCCGCGGTCCTGCTCGTCGAGGAGCGACGAGTACTCCACCGGGTTGATCTTCAGGTCGAATCCGCCGTCCTTGACCATGGACTGCAACGCCTGCGCGAGGCGCAGCGTGTCCGGGGTGTTCGAGGCGAGCATCGTGACCGCGTACGGCGTCTGCACGCCGGCCTCGGCCAGCAACTGCTTGGCCTTGGCGGGGTCGTGGGCCGGGCAGGTCTGCGCCTCGGGGGACGAGAACGCGCTCGCGGGTGAGATCGGGGAGCAGGCGGCGGCGTGCAGACCGTTGAAGACCGCGTCGACCAGGGCCTTGCGGTCGATGGCGTGCTCGAAGGCCTGCCGCACCTTGGCGTTCTGGGCGAGGGGGCGGTTGATGGGCTTGGCCGGGGTGCCGACGCCGTCGACGTTGCCGACGTTGATGGTCAGGCCCTGGTAGCCGAGGGACTGCGACTGGAGGACGGAGACCGCCGCGTCCTGGCGGAGCGAGGCGACGTCCTGGGTGGAGACCGAGTCGGCGACCTGCGCGTCGCCGGAGCGCAGGTTGGCCGCGCGGATGCTGGCGTCGGTGAGGATCCGCCACGAGATGGTGTCCAGGTGCACCTTGCTGGCGTCGTAGTAGTTGGGGTCCCGCACGACCTCGATGGAGTTCTGTGGCACCCGCTTGGCGAACTTGAAGGGGCCGACGCAGACCGGCGCGGAGGCGAAGTTGTCACCCAGGGTCCGCAGCGCCTGCGCGCTCATGATCATGCCGGCCCGGTCGGCGAGGGCGCCGAGCAGGGGCGCGAACGGCTGCTTCAGCCGCAGGACGACGGTCTGCGCGTCCGGGGTGTCGACGCCGTCGATGGGGCCGAGTTCGCTCTTGCGCGCCGACCGGTCGTTGGTGAGGTGGCGTTGCAGGGTGGCCTTCACCGCTGCCGAGTCGAACGCCGTGCCGTCCGCGAAGCGCACGCCGGGCCGCAGCGGAATGGTCACCGTCCGGCCGTCACCGCTCGTGGTGGGCAGCGCGGTCGCGAGCTGCGGTACGACCTGCGCCTGCTCGTTGACGTCGTAGAGCTTCTGACACATCGCCTGGAAGACGTAGCGGGAGTAGAGGCTTCTCGACAGCGTCGGGTCCAGCGCGTCGGGCTCGGCGGAGAGGGCCACCACCAGCTTGCCGCCCTGCTTCACGGCGGCGGGGTCCGCGGGCGTACCGAAGGAATCCTGGCCTGCCGACTGGCCGCCGCCGGACGGGTCGCCGCCTTCGCTGTCCGACACCGGTGAGCAGGCGACGACAGTGCAGACGACGGCGGACGCCGCCAGGGCGGCCCGGAGCACCCGGGGGCGGGGCACAAACGTGTCGCGGACGGAGAGGTTCGTCATGGAGAGCTCCTCAAGTGGGCGATTCGGGGAGCGTATGTTGTATACGATGACCGCCGCAAGACCTCCATGAATGGCTCTCCGGCACCCGACGCGTGCGTGACCACGATGGACAAAGCGGGCCCGCGAACGGCGCGCGTCGTGTCCCGTGGCCGGGTGGCTGGTCACCGACACCGGAGATCCCGACTCGGTGACCAACCGCCGGGCCCACGTTCAGCTACGCCGACACGTGGGCCACCCCGGGCCGTCCGCTCTGCACGTTAACGCTGGCCCGAGTCGTGACCGGGGCGCCCGGCGCGTTCACGAACGGCACCACCCGGTAGTCGGTCCGCATCTCGCGGTGGCCGAGGTGACAGACCTGATAGCCACGCTGGGAGTTGTGGAACTTCATGTGCGGATTCTCGGCCAGCCAGGTCACCCCGAGCGCGTCCATGTCCTGCCCGTTGCCGCCCGAGCTGATCGCGGTCCCGAGGAACTCGGTTCCGATCGTGCGCGATGCCGGGTCGGAGAAGTCCAGCTTGAGATCCGCGGCGACACTCCGGTGCGCGTCACCGGTGATGACGAGGAAGTTGTCGACGTTACGTTGCGCCAGACCGTCGAAGAGCCGCTGACGCGCCGCCGCGTACCCGTCCCAGGTGTCCATGCCGAACGTCTCGGCCGCGCCGCCGGTGTGATCGGCTTCCATCGCGAAGACCTGGTTGCCGAGCACGTTCCACCGGGCGGTGGACGCACCGAGGCCTGCCAACAGCCAGGCCTCCTGCTCGGCGCCGAGCATCTGCCGGTTGGGGTCCCAGCGCAGCGACTGGTCGGTGAGCTGCTGGTCGCGGAACCGCCGGGTGTCGAGAACGTCGAGCTGAAGCAGGTCGCCGAACGTCAGGCGCCGGTAGACCTGCATCTCCGGGCCCCGGGGCATCGACGACCTGCGCAGCGGCAGGTTCTCGTAGTACGCCTGGTAGGCGGCGGCACGCCGCAGCCGGAACACGGCCGGGTCCTGGTCCGGCTCGGTGTCCGGCTGGGAGTGGTCACCGGCCCAGTTGTTCTCCACGTCGTGGTCGTCCGGGGCGACCACCCACGGCGCGGTCCGGTGCGCGGCCTGCAGCGCCGGGTCGAGCTTGTACTGGGAGTACCGGATCCGGTAGTCGGTCAGAGAGAACGTCTCGGCGGCCGGAAGGTGAGCCCGGCCGATCGATCCGGCGCCGCCGCCCTCGTAGATGTAGTCGCCGAGGTGGACCACGAGGTCCAGGTCCTCACGGGCCATGTGCTCGTACGCGGTGAAATAACCGTCGGTATAGGCCTGGCAACTCGCGAACGCGAAGGTCAGCGATTGCAGGGCCGCCCCCGGCCGCGGTGCCGTACGGGTGCGGCCCACCGGGCTGACCTGGCCCGCGACGCGGAACCGGTACCAGTACACGCGGTCCGGCCGCAGCCCGTGCACCTCCACGTGCACCGAGTGCGCCCACGCCGCCGTGGCACGCTCCACGCCACGACGCACCACCCTGCGGAACGTCTCGTCCTCCGCCACCTCCCACCGCACGTTGACGGCGCGGTCGGGCATGCCGCCGAGCCCGTCGAGTGCGAGCGGGTCCGGTGCCAGGCGGGTCCAGAGAACGACCCCGTCGGGTAACGGGTCGCCGGAAGCGACACCGAGCGTGAACGCGTAGCCCGGCAGGGTCAACCGGTCGTCCGAGACGCCGGAGTTCGCCGAGGCGGGTGCGGCGCCGACCAAAGCCGCGCCAGCGGCGACACCTCCGAGGGCGAGGAAGTGACGACGCGGCAGCATCAGAGGGGACTGCGACATGGATGGGATACCTTCCGGGAAGCAGATGGTGTGGCCTTTGCTTCCTTGATCCCAACTGCCCGACGTGACGACCGCCGGAACACCCCATGAACAGGCCCCGGGTAATCCACTGACGACGGTAGAGCCGGCCGGGTCGTGGTGGGAAGCGGCGAGCGGGGCGCCGCTTCCCACCACGCACTCCTAGCTGCTGGCCGAGTTGTACGCCTGCGCCGTCACCGTGACCTGGCGGGCGAGGCCAGACCGCGCGGGCCACGAGATCTGCACCTGACGGGTCTCTCCCGGCAGCAGCCAGAAGTAGTTGTCGGCGTAGCGAGCGGGAAGAACCCGGTCACCGCGCTGGTCGCGCACGGCGAGTCGCACCAGTGCCGCGACCGTACGACCCTGGTTGCGGACCGTCGTGGTGACGGTGTTGCGGCCGTCCACGACGCGTACGGTGCTCGACGACGTCGACAGTCGGGTACTCGGCAGGTCGTTGAGCGCCCGCATCTGCTCGGCCTCGTCGTACCGCCAGTAGGTGTTCTCCGTGAGCAGCCGGTCGCGGCTGTCGCGCAGCTCCAGTCGGACCAGGTGCAGCCCGCCACCGTCGGGCGCGGCGAGCGGGAAGACCGGCGTCGTGGCCGAGCGGGCGACGTCCACCCGCTGACGCTGGGGCGCACCCAGTGATCGGCCGCTCAGGTCGTAGCGGCGGGCGGTGACCGTGAGCCCACCCAGCGCCTCGGCGGTGTGGTTGACCACCCGCACCTGCCAGGTGCCCGGGTCGGCCTGGACGTGCAGCGGCTCGCAACCCTTGCGGGCACCGTAGTAGGCGCCGTTCACGTCGAGGTCGTAGTCGTAGGTCTGCCAGACCGTGCTGTGCCACGCCGGGTGCGACATCCACAGCAGCAGACCGGTGGCGTCCTGCCACAGGTTGGCGTTCCACGCCTCGAACATGGCGCGGTGGCTCTCGTAGTTGACGAACTGCGCCCGGGTGACGAACTCGTCGAGGGAGTCGGACTCGCCGAGCCGCGCGTCGATCGCGGCCTGGTAGGTGCTAACGCGCTGGTTACCGATGGTCGACCAGTCGTGGTAGTTCCACACCTCGCTCGCCGGCCACTCCGGTGCGTCGCCGACGAGGTTGCGCATGCTCTCGACGACCGGGATCACCGGCATGCCGATCTCGGTGTGGAAGCCGAACGCACCCGTGTCGTAGGTGTTCCTGTTGTTGTACGTCGCCGGCTCCACCCAGTGGTACGGGCCGTGGCCGCTGACGATGCCGCCCGCCGAGTTGGGGATGTAGAGGATCTCCGGGTGCTCGGTGGCGGCGGCCTGCTTGAGCCCGGCGTCCACGATCGGCGGCGGGTCACCCTCGTTGGCGCCGCACCACACCACGATGCTCGGGTGGTGGCGGAAGCGCCGGATGGTGTCCGCGGCGATATCCACGTAGCCGGGTGGGTTGGGCAGGAACTGGCCGGCCTGCCAGAAGTCGTTCCAGACGAGGATGCCCTGCTCGTCGCAGGCCTGGTACAGCTCCTCGCGGTTGCTGCTGCCGAGCCAGTTGCGGATCATCGTGAAGTTCATGTCGCGGTGCATCTCGACCGTGTCGGCCAACCGGTCGGGCAGCACCCGGCGCAGCAGTTCGTCCCAGCCCCAGTTACCGCCTCGAGCGAACACCGGCACACCGTTGACGCTGATCTTCAGTTGGGTGACGGCGTTGCTGACCGACTTCACGTCGGTCCACCGCTGCCCGTCGTCGGAGACCTGGATGACGAAGTCGCGGGCGTACGCCTGCTCCCAGACGATCGTGACCTGGTCGAAGCTGACCGGCCCACCGAGGTCGACCTGGATCCACTGGTTGTCCTCGAACTTCGAGGACCACCGGGTACGCGGGTTGCCGTCGACGGCCCGGTCCGGGCTGTTGGAGTCGCTGTCGAACGACGACGCAGTGGCGGTGCGGCCCAGGGCCAGGTCGACGTCCGGCTCGGCCTGCCGCTGCACCGAGAGCGCCCACATGGACACACCCCACGAGGTCACCCGCGCGCCGGTCTGGATGCGCAGGTGCTGCGCGGTCTGGCTCGCGAACGTCTCGACCTGGGTGGCGCGGCTGCCCAGCGGGGTGTCGTTGCTGACCGCCTTCACGTCGGTCCAGGCATTCCCGTCAGCGGAGACCTGGACGCGGTAGCCGAGGGCGTACGCCTGCTCCCAGACGATGGTGACCCGATCGAAGTCGACCGGGGCACCCAGGTCGACCTGGATCCACTGGTTGTCCTCGGCCTTCGAGGCCCAGCGGGTCGCGGAGTCGCCGTCGACGGCCTTGCCGGCCACGTTGCTGTCGTTCTCCGACGACGACGCGGACGCGTCCTTGTGCAGGGCGAGATCCGGGCCGGTGCCATCGGCCACCGACAGCGAGAACATCGAGATGCCCCACCCGGTGGCACGCTGACCCGCTTGGATGCGCACGTGCCGGGCGTGCTGCCGGGCGAACGTGACGGTCTGGGTCGCGGCGCCGTCGACGAACTCCAGCGCGGGCTTGCCGGGCGGCGAGATGACGATCGGCTGGTGCCAGTCGTAGGCGAACTCCCGGATACCGAAGCGGACCTTGCGCCGGTCGCTGACGGAGCGCTTGACGGTGGCGGTGAGCTTGAGGTCGTACAGGTGGGGCTCGCCGTAGCCGTTGGGCCACCAGAGCCGAGGATTGCGCAGCCGCAGCGCGTGGAAGCGCTCCGGTGCGAAGGTGACCGTGGTGCTCTCGCCCGCGGGGACGGTCACCGTGGACTCGACCCGTACCGTGTCGAACTCCGCCCGCACGGTGACCGTGGTGGCGGTGGCCGCCGCGTTGCGCACCGGCACCCGGATGGTGACCTCGGCCGTGTCGGTGGCGGGCAGGTCGGGCAGGGTGGTCTGGACGTGCGGATCGCCGATGACCACGGCGCCGGTGCTGCGCAGGCGGACGTGGTCCCAGAGGCCGGTGACCCGGTCGCGGACGGCGGGCATCCAGTCCCACCCGGACACCGCCAGGTAGGTCGGCGCGTCGAGGTAGTGGTGGGCCGACTGGAGGAAGGTGCGACCGTCGGGGCCCTTGTCGCCGGGCGTGCCCGGGTGCGGCATCGGGGTGACCCGGACGGCGAGGACGTGCTCGCCGCGGTGACCGGCCAGGGCGTCGGTGATGTCGAAGGCCGCCCGTGCGAACGGGTGCTTGACGCTGCCGACCTGCACGCCGTTGACCCAGGCGGTGGCCTCGTGGTTGATCCCGTCGAACTCCAGCCAGATCCTTCGGCCCGGCGAGGTGTCCAGGTCACGGGGCAGGCGCAACGCGCGCCGGTACCACCAGGTGTGCCGGGACAGCGCCTCCGGGATGCGCATGTTGTTGAAGCCGGCCACCGGGTCGGGCAGGTGGCCCTGGTCGACCAGGGTGCCCAGCACGGTGCCGGGCACCGTCGCCGGCAGCCAGGACCGGACGTCAACGCCGGCACGGGAGAGTTCGGCGCCGTCGGCGGTGCCGGCGAAGTCGTCCATCGTCAGCGACCAGCCCGACTCCAGCGGGACCGTACCGTCGGCGGCCACCGTGAGCTCGGGCGCCGGGCGGGTGTTGCCGCCCTCCCAGCTGGTCCAGCCCTCGGCCTTCGGCCGGTCGGTCAGGGGGACGCCGTAGACCTGGAAGCCGTTGAGGCCCACCGGGTTGCTGTTCGAGCGCTTCGTGGCCGTCATGCGGATCCACCGGGCGGTGACCGGCTGCGGAAGCTTGATGGCCTGCACTCCGCCCTGGCCCTCGGCGGTCTCGTACACCGACCGCCAGTCGCGGCCGTCGGTGGAGACCTCGATCCGGTACGCCGTCGCGGCGCTGGAGAGGATCTCGTCGCCGTCGGTGTCGGTGTAGTTGCCGTCGAACGGCCGGTCGGTGAGCGTGGCCTCGAAGACCAGGGAGACGGCCTCGACCCGGCACATCGCCTGGAGATCCACCGAGATCCACTGTGGATCGCCGTTTGCGGCGCGCCACCCACTCCCCCGGACGCCGACCTGCGGCAGGCCGTCCACGGCGAAGGCGGCGGGCGTCGGCGCGTAGTCGGTCGAGGAGACGGTCACCGGACGGTACCGGGCAAGGTCGGTGGCGGTCGGCGCCGGCCCGGCGGCGGACGCAAGGGCATCCGGCAGGGCCGCGGTCACCCCGACCGACGCCAGCAGCGTCGCGCCGGCGGAGAGGAAGGTACGCCGGGAAATCGGCGATGGCTCGGACATCTTGCCTCCAGACATGACAACGTTGTCAGGTGGCGGGGGCCGTGACAACGTTGTCAGATGGTGGCCCGATGTTTCCCGAGAGTCAAGGGTCCAAGTCGATCGTGATTCCCCGAACACGTTCCGCAGCTGTTCCACTTCGGACATCGATGTGCCGACGGTCGGTCGAGGTCACTCTGGCTGTGTGCTCAACCCGTCGAGGGCGACCGTGAGCACGTGATCGCGCTGGTCGGCGCGAGGAAAGTGCCCGGAGGCGATGGCACTGGTCAGCCGCATCACGTCGTCGATCGTCACGTCGGCGCGCACCTCGCGCGCCCGCTGCGCCCGCTCCAGCAACGGCCCACCGGCGGCGTAGAGCGCCCGCCGGCACTCCAGGTAGGCGGTGGACTCCCGGTTCAGGCCGGCGGCCAGCGGCTGCTTCGCCCCGATGTACTCCACGAAGCGCCGCAACCACAGGTACAGGCCGTCGCGGGGGGCGAGGCCCTCGGCTTCTCCGGCCGTCGCGCACACCGCCTCGACCTCGGTGACGTAGACGTTCTCGATCAGCACCTCACGGGTCGGGAAGTTGCGGTACAGCGTCGCGATGCCCACCCCGGCACGGCGGGCGATCTCCTCCAGCGGGGCCTCCGCGCCCTGCTCGGCGAAGGCGGCCCGGGCCGCCGCCAGGATCGCGTCGTAGTTGCGGGCGGCGTCCGCCCGGTGCGGGCGGGCCACGCGCAGGTGGGTGAGGGCCGTCACGATGCCGATGTCTCCCAGCGCTAGCAACCGGAGGCCGGCTATCACTAGAGTGATAGTGCGCCTCCGCTTATCCGGAGGTCTCCTATCAGTCTAGCCCGAAAGAAGGCGGACCATGTCCCCGACTCCCGCTTCCCGTCGCGGGATCGCTCTGGCACTCATCCTCGGCTCGCAGCTGATGATGACCCTGGACACCTCGATCATCACGACCGCGCTGCCGCACGTGCAGCGGCAGTTCGGTTTCTCCCAGTCCGGGCTCTCCTGGGTACAGAACGCCTATGTCCTGGCCTTCGGTGGCCTGCTCCTGCTCGGCGCCCGGGCCGGCGACCTGCTCGGCCGCCGCCGGGTGTTCCTCGCCGGGATCACCCTGTTCACCGCGGCGTCGCTCGCCGCCGGCCTCGCACAGAGCGGCGGTTGGCTGATCAGCGCCCGCGTCGTGCAGGGGCTCGCCGCCGCGCTCGCGGTGCCCTCCACGCTCGCGCTGCTGGTGGCCGACCACCCCCAGCCGGGCGACCGGGCCAGGGTGATCGCCCTCTACAGCGCGGTCATCGGCGCTGGCGGCAGCGTCGGGATCGTGGTCGGCGGCGTCTTCACCGACCTGCTCTCCTGGCGCTGGGGAATGCTCGTCAACGTCCCGATCGGCATCGCCATCGCGCTGCTCGCACCCCGGTTCCTGGTCGAGACCGAACGCCGCTCCGGCACCTTCGACCTCGGCGGCGCGCTGACCTCCATCACCGGCATGACCGCCCTGGTGTACGGCTTCATCCAGGCCGCCGCAGCCGGCTGGAGCGCACCGGCCACCGTGGTCTCGCTGGGCCTCGGCGCCGTCCTGCTGGTGGCCTTCGTGCTGATCGAACACCGGGCACCCCAGCCGATCACCCCACTGCGACTCTTCGTCAGCGCGGAACGCTCCGCGGCGTACGCCGGCCGGATCCTCATCGTCGGCGCGACCTTCTCCACCTTCTACTTCCTCAGCCAGTACCTCCAGGAGGTGCTGCACCTCAGCGCCCTGCAGACCGGCTTCGCGTACGTTCCCATCACCGGCATGTTCTTCGCCATGGTGTACGCCAACCGGCCCCTGCAGAACCGGCTCGGCCGTCCCGTACTGCTGGTGGCGTCCCTCGCCACCGCGCTGGTCGGCATGGCGTGGCTGTCCCGGATCTCGACCGGCTCCAGCTACTTCCCGGATGTTCTGCTGCCGCTGCTGGTGATCGGAATCGGCCAGGGCATCGCGATCGTCTTGATGACCCAGGGCGGCGTCGCCGGGGTCGAGCCGCAGGACGCAGGCGCCGCGTCGGGCCTCGTCAACGTCGCCCACCAACTCGGCGGTTCACTCGGCATCGCGATCCTGACCATCGCGTACACCCGCGCCAGCTCCGCGACCGACCCGACCGCCGGTTTTCACGCCGCCTTCACCGGCGCCGACGTCTTCTTCCTGATCGCGTTGGCCCTGGCCGTCGTCGTAGCCATCGCAGGCCGCCGCGCCAACCGGCTCGCCGTTCTCCCGGCCAACTGAGAGGACAGTGCCCTCGCGGCGGCCGGCGAGCCACCACGAGCACATCCCCACCGACGCGACGCCGATGCGGATCAGTCCGGTCGGGCACGCAGCCCCATCAGTTGACAGGGTGCGGGCGGCCGTGCGCCGCCCGCACCCCACGACGGGTCACTCCGGGTACGACGGCCCCGGCTCGGTGCGCAGCATCCGCTTGAGCATGCGGTTCGCCGTCCGCATGTCGTCGGTGATCAGGCGGGTCCGCACCGTCCCCTTGCCGGTCAGCTTTCCACCCACCTCGAAGACGGCGGTGTCGCCCGGAAGTGGCACCGCCTGGCACCCGGTGTACTTCTCGGCGGGCAGCCGACCGTCCAGCAGGTAGGCGTACACCGGGTCGTCCACGCACGGCGTGTAGTACGGGAAGACCCCGTGGCTGCCCTCGTTGTCGACGCTGATCATCGACGCGCCGGGCAGCTTCTTCGACGCCGCCAGGGCACCCTCGTACGCCGTGGCGACGTCGAGCTCGTCCTGCAACATCAGCACCTTGGGAAACGTCTTGTTGTCGGGCTTCGGCATCCGGTTGCTCGTCGGCCAGTACGCGCACGCCGGCGGGTTCTGCAGGAACGGGGCGACCACGGGGGCGTCGCGGGTCAGGCGACGGCTGAACGCGTTCCAGTGCGCGATGCTGTCGTTCCACTGCCCGTCCTGGCAGCGGATCACCTCGAAGACGTAGTCGATGTCGTACGTGTACTCGTCGGTGCCCTGCGGCAGCAGAGCCCGGCCAGGCTGGGTCTTCAGCGCCGTCGCTGCGATGCTCCGCGACTGCTCGATGTACGCCCGGTCGTCGACGCTGATCCCCGGTGCGGCGAGCATCTTCGCCGTCGCCGCGCTGAGAATCTGCTCGGGCGTCCAGCCGTTCCACTCCTCGTAGTACTGGATCACCGTGTTCACCGCCGCCGCGGCGGTCGGGTAGTTCTGGGTGTCGTAGAGGGCGCCCAGGATGAACCAGCCGAACATGAACGGCGCCATGCCGACGCGGGTGCCGCCGGCCCGCTCGAACATCTCCCGGATCTTCATCGGGTCGGTGCCCCGGCCGTACAGGTCATCATGACGCGCCATGTACGGCAGCAGTTGCTCCTGGAACGCCCGGTCGCGGGTGAACGGTTGCAGGTCCCAGGTCTCCTGCAACGTCGGGGAACCGACCGCGGCCACCGAGTCGAGCACCATCCGGTTCGTACGGCTTCCGAACGTGGCGGCATACCAGGTGCCCAGCCAGGTCCCGTACGAGTAGCCGAGGTAGTTGAGCTTGCGCTCACCCAGCAGCACCCGGATGAAGTCCATGTCGTACGTGGTCTGCTCGGTGGTGATGTACTTCGTCAGCTCGGTGCCCCGACAGCCGGCCACGTTTGCCTGGGTGATCAGGTCGTTGGTGTTGTCGGTGTCGCGGTAGGTGACGGTGCAGAGCAGCGGGGTGCTCTGCCCGACCCCACGCGGGTCGAAGCCGATCACGTCGTAGTGCTCGGCGAGGGTCGGCGCGGACCGCGCCACGTACGGCGCCAGCGACAGGCCACTGCCACCGGGGCCGCCGGGGTTGACCAACAGGATGCCCTTGCGGTCGCTGCCGGAGGCGACGGTCCGACTGATCCGGACCTGGATCGTGTGCCCGTCGCGCGGGTTGTGCCAGTCCCGTGGCACGGTGACAGTCGCGCAGGTGAGCAGCAGGTGCGCCTCGTCCTCGGGGCTGACGTCAGGCAACCCGCACGGCTCCCAGGTGAGCCGCTGGCTGGTGAGGGACGCGGCCAGGGCGGCGGTGTCCGGCTCGGCGGTGCTGGCCGCGGCGGCCGGGGTCACGGCGGCGCCGCTGACCAGGACGGCGCCGACCACTGTCGCGGCGAGGAAGGCGGCCGGCCGGCGCACGCGATGGGGGCGGCGCGACCCGGTCGTGGGATGGGGCATCGTCCCGTCCTCTCATGGAGCGGATGATCGAATCGCCTTCACCTTGGACCAGGAGTGTTTCGCCGCTGCGGTCCCGGGATGACGAAGACCGGCCATGGCATGATCCGGCCAGTCACAGCCAGCCGCGGCGGGTGGCCTGCACACCGAGTTGGAACCGGCTGCGCGCGCCGAGCAATTCCTGGAGGCGACTGACCCGCCGGTGCACGGTGCGGTTGCTGATGCCGAGGTCACGGGCGATGGCCTCGTCGGTCAGGCCCGCGGTGAGCAGCGCGAGCAACCGTTGCGTGGTGGCGGTCGGCTCGGCGTCCGGTTGGGCGGTGTCGGTGGTGGCGTGGATCGGCGCACCCAGACGCCAGAACACCTCGAACAACTCGGAAAGCCCATCCAACAGCCGGGAGCGGTGCACAAGCATCGCGTCGGCGTCGTCACCGCTGGCGCGCGGCAGGATGATGAGGCCACGATCGTTGTCGGCGAGCATCATCTTCAGTGGAAGCTCCGGGAAGACCCGCGCCTGCTCCCCGGCGCCGACAGCGGCACGCACCGCCGCCAGCATCGCCTCGTCGTGCAGCAGCTCGCCCTCGTAGACGCAGCGGTAGCGCAGCCCGCGCCGCAGCGCGTCGTACTGCACCTCCTCCGGGACCCGCGTGGTGTCGCGCAGGTACGGTCCGCGTTCCAGACCTCGCACCTCCGTACCGGCACCGGCCTGGAGCTGGCGGAACAGCTCGCGGACGGCGTCCTTGCCCTCGATGACCTCGACGAACGCCGCCCCCGTTCCGTGCACCGCCGTGTAGAGCCCGGACAGCGTCTCCGCCACGGCACGGGCCTGGGCGGCCTCCATCTCCCGTTGCGCGGCCCAGCTCTCCAACGCGCTGCGCGGCGGCCGGACGTGCAGCACACCGGCCGTGTCGCGGTGCACCGCTCCGCTGGTCAGCAGCCCGGCAAGCGCCCGAGCGTCACGCGGCGAGGCGGTGGACAGGAACTCCCGCTGCGCCACGGGCGCCATTCTCAGCAGATCGCGGTAGACGTCCGCGGCGTCCGGTGTGAGGGGGATCGAGGCCAGCTCAAGGGCTGAGGCCACACCGGAGGGCTCGGTCCGCATGCCCGGATCGTAGAGCGCGGACGTTGCGGCGGGGTACGAGGCCCGACGGCCCGCACGGTCAGCTCACCGGCCCGCCCGCACGTCGTCCGGGAGGCCGGGGGTGGTACTCGGGACGGAGTCTCGCGCTGGCGAACGCCCCCTTCACCGCCGCCGACAGCGCGGTGATGTCGTACGCGCCGTGGTGCCGCCGACCGTTGATGAAGAACGTCAGGGTGCCGGTGACACCGCTGAGGTCGGCGGAGTCGACGTCCTCGGCGACCCGGTCGACGCCCATCCGTTTCACCATGTGCTCCCGGAACCGGTCGAGGTCCAGGCCGAGCTGTTCGGCGTAGCCGAGCACATCGGTGGGGCCGAGGGCGTCCTGGTGCGCGAGCAGCAGATCGTGCATCTCCCAGAACGCGCCCTGCTCCCCCGCCGCCTCGGCGGCCTCGGCGGCGAGTTGGGCGTGCGGGTGGACGTCGGTGAGCGGCAGGTGCCGCCAGACGTACCGGATGTTGGCGAAGTCGGCAAGCAGTTCCCGGACCACCGGCTCGGCCTGCCCGCAGTAGGGGCACTCGAAGTCGCCGTACTCCACGACGGTCACCGGCGCGTCGAGCGAACCGCGCAGGTGGTCGCGATCCGGGTCGACCGGCAGCATCAGGTCGACGATGCCCTCGGTGACGCCCAGCAGCGCCCGTGACCGCCGCGCCGGCGACAGTCGCCCGACCGCGCGGAACACCAGCCAGGTGACGAGGGACGCGCCAACCGTCGCGACGAGGATGCCGAGCTTCGCCTCGTCCAGGGCCGGGCCGCTCAGGGCATGCGTGGCGATGAGCAGCGCCACGGTGAACCCGATGCCGGAGACGGTGCCGACCCCCGCGACGGCGACCCAGCCCACGGGTGGCCGGAACCGGTTACCGCTGAGCCGGGCCACCAACCACGAGACAGCCACGATCCCGGCCGGCTTACCGACGACGTACGCGACCACGACGCCGACGGTGACCGGCGAGACCACGGCCCGGCCCAGCAGGTCGCCGTCGATCACGATCCCGGCGTTGGCGAGCGCGAAGAGCGGCACGACCAGGTAGCTCGCCCACGGGTGGTAGATGCTCTGGAGCCGCTCGTTCGGCGACAGCGCCGAGGTGAGCCCGGCCCGCGCCATCCGGGCGAGCTGCGGGGTGGGCTGCTCCCGGAAGAGGCGGAACTGGTCGCTGGCCCGTTGCAGGTCGCTGCGGCCGGGAGCGTAGGCGTAGGTCAGCAACCCCATCACCAGGCCCACCACCACCGGGTCGACACCGGACTCCGAGACCGCCACCCAGGCCGCCACCCCCAGCAGCCCGAAGACGGGCCCGAACCGCACACCCAAGGCCCGGACGAGCAGGACGACACCGAAGATCAGCACCGCGATGAGCAGCGCCGACAGCGAGGGATGATGCGGGTACGCGATGGCCAGCACCACGATCGCGACCACGTCGTCGACGACGGCGACGGTCAGCAGGAAACCGCGCAGCCGATCCGAGAAGCGCGGCCCGAAGACGGCCAGCGCACCGAGGGCGAGCGCTGTGTCCGTGGACATCACCACTCCCCAGCCTCCGGCCGTGGTGTGCCCGGCGTTGATCACCAGATAGATCGCGATGGGCAGGAGCATGCCGCCGAAACCGGCGAGCATCGGCAACGCCAGTCGACGCCGATCCCGCAACTCCCCGATGTCGAACTCGCGGCGCAACTCCAGCCCGGCTACCAGGAAGAAGAAGGTCATGAGGCCGCTGTTGACCCAGGTACGCAGATCGTGTGACAGGGACCAGTCGCCGAGCCGCACCGAGAACGACGTGCCCCAGACCGACTCGTACGACGACAGGTGCAGATTGGCCCAGCCGAGAGCCACCACCGCGGCGACCACCACCACCCGGGCACCGCCGGTCTCGGTACGCAGGAACGCACGCAGCGGAGCGTTGAACCGCCCCTCCCAGGCGGTCCGGCTACTCCAACCCCGGTGCACGTTGTCGCTCGTCACGGAGACAATCCTTGTCGATCTGGTCCCGAATCGGCGGTGAATCGTCTGCCGGGTGCGGCGTCCGCTGACCCCGATGGGTGTCCACACGGATGTGGGGGCGGCCCTTGCAGTCGGTGCACGGGACCAAACGGCGGGTGACTCGCCGACTGTTCGCACGCGAGACTCGTGCGGTGACTCATCCCGATCCTTACCAACAAAGGCAGTTGCCGCCGACCGAGCACCTGCCGGCTCTGGTGCAGCCGGTGTACGTCGGGCCGCAGGCGGTGCTCGTACCGCAGAAGTCCGCCGGTGCCGCCATCGCCCTTGAGCTGGTCCTTGGCCTCTTCGGCATCTTCGGTGTGGGCAACCTGTACGCCGGGCGAACGGCTCCCGGGGTGATCCTGATGCTGTCCTTCTGGGGGCTCTTCTGGATCAACTTCCTGCTCATCTTCGTTGTCGTCGGCCTGGTGACGATGCCCCTGACCTGGATCGCATACCTGGTCCTGGGTCCCCTCCTCGCGGCCCGTGGCGTCGAGCGACACAACCTGAATGTGGTGGCCGGCACCCACGCCCATGCCATCCACGGCGGTCACGTCGGACCAGGGCGCGGGTAGCGGACCGACGCGGGCAATGGTGAGGTTCCACCAGGCCCGGAGTGGGGCGGCCAACCGGTACGATGCGCCCATGAGCTCAGAGGCGGTTGGCAGGTACATGCCCCCGGTCGTGACGCTCGATGACCTGACGGCGATGATGGCCGCCGACGAGAACCACCGGTACGAGATCAGCCCCGAGGGAGTCGTCTCGATCATGCCGCCGCCGGGGTACAACCACGCAATCATCGCGACCCGGCTCATGGTGTGGCTGGCTCAGGGCGGTGTCCCGGCGGAGCACATCGCTCAAGCTGTCGGCTTGCGCATACCGGGTCGTGACGGCGGCGTCGGCGGACGTATTCCTGACCTCGTCGTTTGGAGTAAGGCTCAGGCAGACGGCGTGTGGTTGCCAGTCGCCGACGTGCTCCTTGTGATCGAGATCGTTTCACCTGGCTCCGAGGGTGTCGACACGGTGACCAAGCGCAGTGAATACGCCGCCGCCAACATCCCCCAGTATTGGGTGGTCGACCAGGATGCGGCGCAGACCGTCACCATGCACCGCCTCGACGGCGACCAGTACGTCGCCCGTGCGACCATGCCGCTCGCCTGGGTCCTCAACACCCGGCCGGACGAGCACGGCCTCGCCTGAAGCAGCCCAGACCTGACTCGTCAGCCGTGGGTGAGGCGACTGTGCCCGGCTTGAGGTCGAGCACCTCGAAGACCCGGCCGTCTCCACGGCCCGGGTGAGCTGTTGGCGAAGCTGCGCCAGAGCGGCTACGACGTCACCCACGACGAAGGGCTGGGTCGGTGAGAGTCCCGATCCGGAGAGGGCAAGGCGACTGCTTCGCGAGCACCGCTACGCCTGTTGACGTGTCCCGAGCGGTCGGGGGCGCATTGACGGGAAGCCGTCAGAACAACCTCGGGATACGCCCTTCGTCAACCGTGGTGAGCTTGGCGGCTCCCTGTACCGGCAGGACGCCGCCGGCCGACAGGTCTGCCACAGAGATCAGCCGACCGGCGCAGATGCGATCCAGTAGTTCCAGCTGCCGCTGTTCGGCAGCCACGCAACCGCCGAGCACCGCGAGGATTTCCAGCAGCTCGTCGGTGAGGTCGCTACTCCACCGGTTCAGCTCCTCGTCATCCAGCGGAGAGGAGCGACGGCGGTGGCGTTGGTGTGCGCAGCGATAGTTGAACCAGTGCCGGAGAACTCTCATCCCACCGACGTCGTACTCCCAGACTCGACGGTGAACGGGAGCGATGCGCCCGCTGCCGACCAGCAACGTCTCGCTGTCCGCCTCCCAGGAGATGCTGTCGGGGAGGGCTCCCGGCTCGTCCGGTATCGCCGCCTGCACCCTTGGCGCTGCCTCGTCAACGAAGTCGCGGAACGAGATCGGGCGCTCGCCCAGGCTGATCTGCCCGAAGGTGTGCAGCCACAACACCTCGCGACCGATCGACACCGCCTCGGCCCAGCTGTTGGCACCCGCTGTCAGCGGCACCCGAACGCCGGGGTGCTGCAGCTCCTGCCTAAACCGCTCGGTGTAGCCGGGGTGGGCGGTGACTGCGGCTACGTAGGCCATCACATCGGCGGCCGCCACCTCGGTACCGAGCGTCTCGGCCAGCATTGCGCACAGCCCTGGTGCGACGTTGGGTCGCTCGGCCGAGGTGTCGCAGTAGAGCGGGAAGACCCGCCCGCTACGGCCGTTGTAGTGGTGCAGGTCGGGTATCAGCTGGGTGAAGGTCACGCCCGGACCGCTGTCGATCGGTTGACTGTTCTGCTCGGTCAGGTAGATCTGGTGCGGTGACCGGATTGCCCAGAGCGGTGGTCGTGGCCTCGCCATGAGCCGGCTGTCCGGCAGCACCCACTGCCGGTCGAACGAGCGGTAGGCGACCCTCACCGGCATCGGCGCCGGGCCCGTCTCCGCAACGAGCGGCCCGTCCGGTGCCGGCATCCCGGGCAGCGGTCGGACGACGCTGTCGAGCGTGCGCTCCTCAGACTCGGGTAGCATCAGCCGGCGCAGGCCCTCCCCCGCCTGCACGAATTTGCGCCAGCGGCGGCGAAGGGTGTCGGCATCCGGGGAGTAGATCCAGGTCCGTCCTGCCGTCACGCCGCGTGACGACTCCGGAAAGAGCTGCTTCAATCCCGGGTAGCGGCCCCAATCGGTGTCGGATTCCGGCAGGAACGGCGCCCGCCAGTCCGCGCGGCACCGCTGCCACCCCGGATCGGCGAGGCACAGCTCCTGCAACCGCAGGAGCTTGTCTTCCCTCGCGCCGTTCAGTGACACGGTCCTAACCGTCGCCGGAGTGGTCCGGTCGCCTGGGCCGTAGCGAGCGAAAACAGCAACGCAGAGCTGCCGCCCGACATCGGGCCCGAAAAGGCGGGTGTGCTGCTGCGGTCGGTTCCCCTCAGGGGACAGCTCGATGATCCATCCCTCGTCGCAGGTTCGTCGAAGGTACTCGCGCATGCCCTCGAAGGACTTGCCCTTGACGAAGCTCGACGGCGTCACAAAGGCCACGATCCCCTGCGGTTCCCCGGGGTGAGCCTCGAACGCCTTCCACAGCGCCCAGCGCCAGAAGCACCACGGCAGCCCGTAGAGGTCCGACTCGTAGCGGCCTCCGCCGGGCACCCGGAACTCGTCGAGCGAGGGCCGATCGGGACAGGTGCCCGGAAGAAGCGGCGTCTTCCGCCGCTCTTCGATCCACGGTGCTCGGCCTCGCGTGTTCTCTACGTGCGGTGGATTGCCCACCACGACCATGACCGGCATCTCACGCTTGATCCGGTTTGCCTCCAGACGCGAGCGGTCAAGGATCCGGTACGCCGCCGCGCGCAGCCGGCTCTGTTGGGTATCGGGATCTTCCAACGCGTCGGTGAGAAACCGGTATTCGGATGGGGGCAGTTCGGTGTTGAACTGCGCCTTCATCGCCTGGTGCAGCCGAAGTTCGGTGACGGCGTAGGGCGCGGCCTGAATCTCGAAGCCGACGAGACGCTGTTGGAAGAACTGCCGCAACCGTGGTCCTCGCGCGCCCGCACCCTGCTTGGCGTCGATCGTCGCCGAGACTGCTCGTAAGACCTCGACGAGGAAGGTCCCGGTACCCATGGCGGGATCCACGACAGTGACATCATGGGCGGCGAACCCCCACGAACGATCGAACCGGTCACGCAGAATCTCGTCCACAAAGTCGACGACCGCACCCGCGACGGGCTGTGGAGTGTAGAAGGATCCGCTGCGCCGCCGCAGCGTGGGGTCGTAGATGGACAAGAAGCGCTCGTACAAGTCGGCGTGGATATCGCCCCGCCCGTTGTCGATGGTGCTCCAGTCCACACAACCGATGACCCGCAACAAGGTATCGATCATCCGAAGCTCGTAGGCGGCGTCGTTGTCGGTCAGCACCGCCAAAGCCCGGCCCATGAGGGAGTGCTTCTTGCCGAGCAGACGGGCGATCTCGTGCATCGGGGTCTCGTCGAAGACGATTCCGTCGATGCGGGCAAGGAGCAGTGCGAAGGTGACGGTCTGGGCGTAGGCGTCCGCGAAGCCGGCGTCATCCAATTCGGGAAAGAGCAGGTCACGCCAGTCATCCGCGAGCAGCGACAACTCCTCGTGGGCCAGATCACGGGTGGGGTCCGCGAGGATCGCGCCAACCTCGTCGCGCAGCAGCCGACACAGCCCGGCAACGATCCGAATGAGCTGGGCCAGCGTCCTCGGCTGTTCGGGCTGCCACAGCAGAAACTCCTGGATGAGGGCTTCGAACTCCGGCCCGGTCGCCCGCAGCGGACGCCGACCGCCGGAGAGGTCGCCCTCCAGGTGAACAACGGAGCCAGCCAGTTCCCCGTAGGTGTATCTCGCCCAGGTAGTGCCGTCGGAGTAGAGGACGTTCGGTAGGGCCTTGAGCTTCTCCCACTGCAGGCGCTCATGCTTCGTGGGGCGACGCCAGGTCGAGGGGATCCCGTGCCCGTCGGCTTTCAGCTCGACATATCCCACGCGGACTCCCCCGACGTCCACGGCGAAGTCGGGGCGCGCACGCACCACGTCGAGCCGGACCTCTCCGTATGGAATGGCGTCGACTCCCAGGTGCTGGCCCATACGACGAAGCAGTTCCTCCAGAGGACTGCGCAACTGATCCTCGGGATCGCCGCCGCGACCGCTCTTCTGCGCGACTCGGGCGCCGAACGCAGCCACTGCCTGGGCGGTTGGATCTGGCACCAGGCGTAACTGACGTTCACTGGAGGGCGTATGACGGCGACGTGCGGGACTACCCATGAATCCCCCTGCAGCCGTGGGCTGGCCCTTCAGGATTACCGGCGCTTCACGTCGGGCACATCCTGCAATCGATTGATAGCCATACGTGATTGCGGCTCGTAGGATCGGTACCGCCTATGTCCTGACCGGCAGTGGAAGCGCGTTCGCAGGTATCGCGGGTTGGACCGGCTGTCAGCGGCGCAGGCGGCGGGAGCAGTCGCCGTCGTGGTCGGCGCGGAGCACACAGCGTCGACCGCCGGGCATCAGCTGGTCACAGAAGACCCGGTGGCGGAGGAACTGCTGATCCTCCTCGGACACCGTGGTTTCCCCGGGATCGGTCGTCGGCAGCACGGACATCCAGCGGCCGATGACCCGGGCTAGGCGCTGTGCGGCCGGCAGGTTGGCGGCGGTCACGGGCAGATGGATGACATACCGCTGGCTCATCGGGTTTGGCCCCGCTCGTTGCGGGCGCGGGCCTGATCGGTCTGCCAGCGATGCAGCTCGGCCTCGACCCGGGCGGTCCCGCGGCGGCTCTCGGCGAGGGCGGCGTAGACGGCGGCCATGTCGCCGGCGACCCGGTCGAGGAAGGCGTACACGTCGTCGGGGTTCAGACCGCGACGTCCAAGCCCAACCGGCGCGAAGCGGCGCTCACGCACCTGCCACGGCAGCAGACCGGTGTACGCGCCGAAGCGGTAGGAAGCACCGTCGCTCGGCGGCTCTGGGCGCTGGTTTCTGGCGTTCATGTCTGCCTGCCTTCCTGATCGGAGGGGCGAGGGGTGTTCGGAGGCACGGTGGCCGTTCGGGGGGACGGGCCGGCCGCCGTGCTGTGACCAGCCTGCGACAGTCCGCAGCGGAAACGCAACGTTCCAGACCGCAATTTCGCCGTTGTGCATTGACTTTCTTTGCCGCAACCCGTAGGAGTTGCAGGAGCGGGTCACGCAGTGTTGCGTGCTGGAACCAGGGAGTGTGCGGATGCCCGAAGACATCGGATCGACCGTGCCGCGCCGGCAACTCGGCCGGCTGCTGCGGCAGTTCCGCAACGAGGCCGGGGTGACGCTCGACGCCGCCGCCGAAGCCCTCGAATACAGCCGGCAGAAGATCTGGCGCCTCGAATGCGGCCAAGGTTCGGTCCGGGTGCTCGACGTCAAGGCGATGTGCGAGTTGTACGGGGTGTCGCCCGAGATGACCGAGGCGATGCGCGGGCTGGCCATGGAAACGAAGTCGAAGGGCTGGTGGCACGCGTACGGGGATGCGGTGCCGAGCTGGTTCGAGCTGTACGTGGGGCTGGAATCCGCCGCCTCACAACTCCGTCGTTACGACGAATCTCTCATTCCTGGGCTCCTGCAGACGAAGGAGTACGCCCGCGCGCTCTACCGCCTCGGCGGGATGCTGAGCGAGGAGGAACGCGAGCGGGCCGTACAGGTCCGACTTCAACGGCAGGCATTGCTCTTTCGGCGCTTGCCGGCAGCTCCCAGGCTTGAGTCCGTCCTGTCTGAGGCGGTACTCCGCCGTCGCGTTGGCGGGTCGCCGGTCATGACCGAGCAGCTCGCTCACCTCACCAAGCTGTCCGAGCTACCGAACGTCAGCGTCAGGGTGCTGCCACTGGCAGCAGGCCCCCAGCCCGGCGCGGTTGCGGGATCCTTCGTGATCCTCGACTTCCCGACGACCAAGGGTGGCCGTGCCGCGCCGGAGCCGTCCGTGGTCTACAGCGAATCGTTGACTGGGGCGCTCTACCTCGACAAGCCTGACGAGTTGGCCGCCTACGAGCGCGTCTGGATAGGGCTCGATGCGCTGGCCCTCGGCGAGGCAGAATCGACTGACATGATCAAGCGGATCGCTGGGGAGATACGGCATGACTGACCTGACCGGCGCCGTCTGGCGCAAGAGCACCCGCAGCGGCGACAACGGCGGCGACTGCGTCGAAGTCGCCACCAACCTCGCCGACACTGTCGCCGTGCGCGACTCCAAGGACAGCCTGGGTGCCGTCCTCACGTTCAGTCCGAAGGCCTGGAGCGCGTTCACCGATGCCGTCGATCGCAACGCACTTCGCTGACCCTCCGTCTCCACCTCGTATTGCAGGCCTCGCCAGTCGGCGGTCCTGCCTCGGCTGGGCGGCGACGACCTGGCCTCCCAACCCAGCGCCGAGTTCAACCACTTCAACCTCGACGTGGAAGCGCGGAGCGCGGCCGGCCAGGAGCGTCCGCTAGTGAAATGCTGGGCTGTCTCCTCGTCAGAGAAACACAGCACCGGGCGAGGCGCAGCCGACAGGGTCGACGCAACGAATGGGCGACATCGGCGGGCTTAGCCGGTGTTGTGGGGCGTTGACTACCGGCACGAGGGCGGCGAGGGACTTCCCGTTCTAGCACCACATCCACACCGGCCGCCTTCCATCGCCGGCCCGAATCGGCGAAGTCGTCGACGGGATAGCTAACCGACGACGATGGGAACGAGGCCAGCTTTGCCGAGAGGTGGGCTTACCACGCGGCCGTCGCTGCAAGGCCCGGACCGCTTGCCATCCTTGGAAACCGGAAGAAGGTCTTCTTCCCTCAAACGGAGTCTCTGCACCAACGGTGGAGCGCCTTCTGGACGACCGGACCGTTACACGGGCAATCCTCTCCAGCAGGATCGGAGGACTCTTTGCGCATACGGGTAGGACGGAGGACAAGCCGTGCCCGACGACGACCTTCGGTATGAGCCACCTCAACACGGATATGACTGGTTGGCTCGCCTGCAGCCGGCTTCCTGCCTCGTTGTCGGTCAGATACCCGAACATCATCGCGACATCGTCAGCACCATCGCGGGTGACGTCCGCGGATCCTCCCCCGGTCCGCTCACAGGACTTCTCCACTGTGGCGCCTATGCCTTCAATCGAACCGGCTCCTGGCACGCGATGGTGGTGTCCACCGGTAGGGCGCCAACGGATGCAGCGAGTGACCGGCGGAGATACGCCGAGGACGGCCATCTCGTGACGGCCGGGGCGGTTTACGACACGTTGTTTGTGGGTGCAGATCCATTCGCTGGCCGAGCAAAGTTCAACCGTGGGGACATGGTGCGCACCCGGGGCGGTGCCCGCAGCGTGGGGCGCGTGAAGGAGGTCTTACCAGCGGCCGGGAGCTACCAGTACCAGGTCGACATGCACGGCGACATCAAACGCTACAGCGAGGAGGCACTCGTCCTTGTCGAGGGCGACCCGCGTGATCCCGCTTTCTGGCTGTCCCAAGCTCCCGTCGGCGCGAAGGGTCTGTCGCTGACGCTGACCTGGACGAAGCTGCGCCACCCGCTCACCGACACCCTCTACTCGTTCGCATCCAGTAAGACAGTCTTCCGGCCGTACCAGTTCAAGCCGGTCTTGAAGGTTCTCACCGCATCCTCGGGACGTCTTCTGATCGCGGACGAGGTCGGCCTCGGCAAGACGATCGAAGCTGGCCTCATCTGGAGCGAGCTTGAACAGCGGTCCCGCCTTGAGCGGGTCCTCGTCGTGTCCCCCGCTGTACTGACGCTCAAGTGGAAGACCGAGATGGGACGCCGGTTCGACCGCCCGCTTGAGATACTTCGACCCCGCGACCTGGCGGACTTCGCGGACAGGCTCGCGAACGGCGACGAGCCAAACCTGCAGGGCGTCGTTTCCCTCGAGTCGCTACGCTCGGCCGACGCTGTCCTTGAGAAGCTCAACGATCTTCATCCGCGCTTCGACCTGGTCATCATCGATGAGGCGCACTATCTCCGGAACAGCGACAGCAAATCACACGCTCTGGGGCGACTGCTGGCGGACTGGTCCGACTACCTGATCTTTCTCTCCGCCACGCCACTCAATCTTGGCAACAAGGATCTCTTCAATTTGATGAATCTCCTCGACGAGGGGCATTTCGGCGACCATGCGATCTTCGAGGCACAACTCGAGCCCAATCAGATTTTGAACGGGGTGGCGCGGTCACTACTGGAGGAAGGTCGGCGGACACCCCGAAAGCTGGTACGTCAACTCGCCGAGCTCGACGCTCTCCAATTCGGGTCGACCGTCACCGATCGGCCCGATTACCAACTACTCCGCAGCCTGTTCGACGTCGACGGGCCACTCACCCACGATGAGGTTGCCCGGGCACGTCGGTTGCTCGCCGACCTGAACGTCCTTGGCAGCGTGTTGACCCGGACCCGCAAGGCGGACGTACCTGATCGGAAAGCCGTACGGGATCCGCGGAATATCGACGTGGAGTGGACGATCGAGGAGCAGAACTATTATGACTCGGTCTATGCCTGGTACATGCGCCGGGCCTTGGAGATGAACACCCCGCCAGGCTTCGCCATGCAAATGCCGCTACGCCAGGCAGCGAGCTGCATCCCGGCCTCGCAAGAGCTCATGCGGGAGCGCAACCCGGAGCTCTTCCGGCAGGAGGTCGATGACACCGAGGAGGAGATCGGCGCGGATCTGACCGGTCTGCTCGACCTACCGACGCTCGTTCGTCCGGTACCGGTGGACAGCAAGTACGAGCAGCTCCTAGCCGAACTGCGCAAGGTGCGCGGGGCGGAACTACGGCAGGTGATGATCTTTTCGTTCTTCCGGCGCACGCTCTCCTACCTGGCTGGCCGCCTCGGGAAGCACTTCAGCGTGCGGGTGATGCACGGCGGTGTGCCGATGGCTGACCGAGAAAAGATTATGCGGGAGTTCCGCGATGGCCGTTTCGAGATTCTCCTGCTCAGTGAGGTCGGCTCGGAAGGTCTCGACTTCGAGTTCTGTAATGTCCTGGTCAATTACGACCTGCCCTGGAACCCCATGCGCGTGGAACAGCGCATCGGCCGACTCGACCGGTTCGGCCAGGAGCACGAGAAGATTTTCATCTACAACATGCGTGTGCCTGGAACGATCGAGACGGACATCTTCCAACGACTCTACGACCGGATCGGCGTGTTCGAAAGTTCTATAGGCGAACTCGAGCCCATCCTGCGTGACCAACTCGGCGACATAACCAAACGACTGCTTGACCCCAGACTCGACATGGCAGGCCGCCGGCGCGAAATCGACCGGATCGAAGTCGCCATTCAACAGCGCTCCCACGAGACCGACGAGCTGCGTGCTTCTCAAGCGCAGCTTTCCGGACTCGATGGGCTGATTGTCGAGGGCCTCACCGAGACGGGGCCAGGCAACGGTCGCTTCATCGGCCCAGCGGAGGTTCAGCGGATGCTCGATGAACTTTTCGACCGGGTCGGGGGACGGCGTCGCAAACCTAACAAGAGCGGCATCTTCCCGATCATTGGGTCCAGCGAGTTGGCTGAGCGGTTGCGCTCAAGCCGGGTGGGCGACGGCGGGAGCAAGCACAGCCGATCCAAGCTCGCCGCTCTGCTGCAGAGTGAGACTCCGTTGGAGTGCACGTTCCAGCCGGAGGCAGCCAGCAAGTACGACGTCGAACTCCTCTCTGGCCGGCACCCGCTCGTCAAGCTCGCTCTTGAGGTGTTGAACGACGAGACGTTGGCGCTGCCACGGTTTGGATCGATGGCCGTACCGGCACTCCCAGCAGGTAAGAGGTATCTGGTCATGTTGGACCTTGCTGAAACGTCAGGGCTCCGGCCACTGCTCGAATTGTGGGCGACGGCGATCGACCTTGACACGCGCCGTCCAAACCCCGAAGTTGGGGACCTTGTGCTCACCGCTTTGGCCGAAGGCAGACTCCGGGACGGCACGCCGACGCCACCTGCCGAACTGATTGAGGTGTGGTGCCAGGCGCAGGAGCACCTCGCCGTTCGGCATCGCGACACCGAGCGGACCCGGCGGCAGGAGAACGCCGCTCTTGTCGAGGGACGAATCCTGGCCCGACAGGGATCGCTGGACATTCAGATTCAGAAGGCCCAGGAGCTGCTCGCGCGACTGCGTGTCGACGGACACGGGCCGACCATCGTCCGGCTGCACGAGGGGCGGTTCCGCAATCTCCGTGCTCGCCGCGACGAGATCCGTCACGAACTGGCCAGCCGTCAAGAGCTGGAGATCTCGCTGACCGCTGTGGCCATCGCACTCATCGAGTCGGCGGAGACCACTCCTTCTCCATATACCAGGGAGTAGGAGGCGTCGGTGCCGACTCCTCGGCACTGCGCAGCACCAGTTGCGCATGGTCGCGACCGCGGATCACCGGCCACCGGTCGACCCGCATCTGAATCCTGCTGCCCGACCCGTGCTGGATGAGGATCCGCCCGTCGCAGTAGAGCTTAAAGATCATCCGGCGGCCGAAGTTCAGCCTCAATCCGTCCATGATCTGACCGTCAAACTTGAGGCCGAGCGGCTCCCCGCTGGTGGCGCGCACGCGGAGCCGGCCAACGCCGTGCTGCGGGCCTGGGAAGGCTCGGTCGCGACGTTCATATCCGAGATTGGACTGACCTGTGAGCACCTGCCATGGCTCGTAAAAGGGGGTGTACGCCGCGTATAAGATCTCTTGCCGTACCTGACCGCCCTCTTCCCACTCGACGACGAAGTCGAACCCGGGGCGGTGCAGGTTAAGCCGCTCGTAGCTGGCAGTATCGGCCAGCCCCGCAACAATCGCCTCGTCGGGCTGCACTCCGGCGTTGTCGAATACCTGGGCGTTTGGGAACAGCGCGCCGATGCGCCGCTCCACGTACGGGATGCGACTCATTCCCCCGGCAAGCAACACGTAGTCGATGCCGCCGCTCAGCTCGGCCGGACCCATCGCGCGTAGCTCAGACGGCGACCGGCTGCCACGTTCAGTAAGCTGAGCGGCCCGCAGCGCAGCCCATACCAGCTGCTCTGCATTGTCCATCTGCTCCCGAAATGCCTCCTCCAACTGCTCCCGGCTGTAGGTCAAGACCGGCATCTGCCCGATCTGGCGGGAGGGCAACACAATGCGGTGTTCAGGCAGGCGGGAAAGACTGACCTTGGCGTCGCGGGCGGCACGGAGGACAAGCGCTCGCAGCAACTCCGGGTGCCGTACGGCCTCCAAGTCGACGCCCCGCGCGCCCAGGCCCTCAAGGAGATCCCGTGCCATCGCATGGTCGAGCGCGTCGCCTGCGTACGCGGTGCCGAGTGCCGTCAGCACTGAGATCTCGGGGTGGTCGCCGCCCACCACGTCGAGGACCGCGATGTCGAGGGTGCCGCCGCCCATGTCGAACACGAGCAGGCGGCCCTCGGGCCGCTCGCCATGCGCGAGGAATCGGTGGGTCACCCAGGCGATGCCGGCAGCGATCGGTTCGTCGACGAGAGCCGAGTCGTCTACCGGCAGGCCCGCCTTCGCGGCCAGGTCAAGCAAACGTTGCCGCTGCGGTCCATCCCACATGGCCGGACAACCCAGCCGAAACTCGCGATCGGCGGTCAGCGGCTCGCCCGCCCTGGTGGCCCGTTCACTGATCTCGGCAAGAAGGGCAATCATGACGTCATCGGCGGACACACCCCGCAGCCCGCTTGGGCCGGGCAACGAGACCGTTTCCTGGTTGTCGGTGATCGCTCGCTTGATGGACCGGATCACCTGGTCGCTCGGAAGCGCGTCGGCATCCTCCCCGACCAGCAACGTTTCACCACGGTAGCCCGCCAAGGAGGGAAACCATCGGGTCGTACGGCCGAGCGGCGCGATCTCCACGGGACGGCGACCCGCCCGGGTGGCCACCAAAGACGTGGATGTGCCGAAATCAACCCCGACGGCGTGGCCGTGGGCTCCCCCCATGAGCACTCCTAGGTCGTAGTCACCAGCGCCCTCTCGATGAGAATGTCCTCACCGGACGGTTGCCAGTGGTATCCAGGTCGGATGACCGTAACTGCGCTCCCAATGGTGGGAACACCGACGATGGGTTCATGAACGGTCGGATCAAAGGTCAGTTTCTGCCCGGCCTGGCCAATCGGCTCGAGTGCCTGTGCCGAGACAAGTGCCCGTACGCGTTCGACCACAGTCTCCGAGGATGTTTGCTCGACCGCGAGTTCCTCCACTTCGGCGGCAAGATCGGCCAAGGAACGGATTACATCAATCTGAATTTGCCGGTCCTGCGCAGACCTCAGCGAAGAGGTCTCGCGATGCTCCGCCCGCAGGGCCTCTTCCAGTTGCGCACACCGGTCCGCCAAAGCAGCAGCTCGGCCCTCAGCCGCCTCGGCACGCTGATCAGCTGCGGCTGCGGCCGCCGCGGCCCGCTCGGCGGTGCGACGCAGCGTCTCCACCCGCTGCTCCTGCCTCAGTGCGCTTGTCCACCCAGCCACCACCGGGTCGTCGGCGGCGACCCGGTTAAAGGCGGCAACGATCGCGTCAGAGGGAAGTCCGGCGACGAACTCGCCAGGTAGGCCGAGCAGGAAGGTCAAGCGTCGGCGGGACTCGGTGGCAGCCAGCTCCCGCAGCACGAGCGGGTGAAGGTAGCGGGCGGCCACCTCCGGGATAGACGTCACGGCGCCGAGGACGCCGGTGGCGCAAATAGCAAGGTCATCCAGGGTGGCACCGGCCCACCAGCCGTCGTGAAGGACGCTCTTGACCCGTACCTTGCCCACGGCGGCGATGAGGGCAGCACGTCCCCCGTCGCGGGTAAACGGAAGCCGCGCCACGAGCGGTACGAGACGGTCGAGGTCGACGGCGTTGCGCTCGTCGCGTGACATCAACGGTAGAAGTCGACCAAGTATCACCGCGACGCCGTCGATCACCGGCACGGCATCCTGTTGATTCATGGCGGCAACGATTGAAGCGAGGGTGATCAGCGGCGAGATTGCCTCCGTCGACACGTTATCGACCTTGCAGACCTGGCGTAGTAGCGCCGCAGTTGCGGTGATGACGTCTGGGTCCGGCTCCGAGTACACCTGAATTTCCGCGGCCGCCGAGTTCAGAAGCAGTGTCGTGCTTTCATGGCTGAGCGCGGTGACACGACCAACGACGGCAGATTGCCGGGGCAAGGCAAGCAATAGAGCACCGGCGGCTGCGGCGTCCGGTTCTTCCAGGTCAGTGATGAGGTCTTGCAGCTGCTGATCATCCAGTCGTCCGAGCTGGGCACCGACCGTTAGGGGCTTCGAAAGGTAGTACGGCAAAGGCCGGGAGGTGTCCTCACCGGTCGCTACGGCCAGCCGACCAGGCAGGGACGCAGCTTTTGCCACGACGGTCTGCCGCTCATCTGTTGCCGGTAGGGTTCGGTCCTCTGAAGGGGATCCTGGGGACTCCGGCTGTTCCGCCGTTGGCGACACACCCGAGGGCTGCCGAGCCTCGCGAACATCGTGCTCGACTGAGCCTTTCTCGACGGCGTACGCCGGTGTTGCTGTCGCACGATCCTGCTGGTCGGCCATGGGCAAGGTGGGCGCCACGTCCAACTGTTCGGAGAGCTCCGTGCGGCGCCTCTTGGGTGGCTTCCACTTGAAGGTCGCCGCCACCCCCGCACCGGTCATCTGCACATCGTCGCTGCTGGTAAGGAACCGATCGATAAGCCTCCAGCGGGCGCGAACCCGGTCAAGGTCAAGGCCGAGCGCATTCAGCTTTTCCTTGATCTTGGTCCGGGTCAGCCCCGAGTCGTACTCCCGAAGGAGTCGTAGGACCATCGCGGTCGGGTCCTCGTCGAACATGGTCGTCGCCGATGCCAGGTCCAGGAGAAACTGGTGACGCAACGAGCCGCGAGGGGCGAATTGGTTCCGGCCACCGATCTTGACCGTCTCCTCGGTGCCGTCGTCGTGCCAGCGGACCTGATAGCTCCCGCCGCTTCTTGACAACACCGCGCCGACCCGAACTGGTCCGCCAGGTCGGTCCGACTGCTGCACCACGACCATCTCCGCCTGATCCACGGGTGAGACTTTAGACGTGCGCTCCACTCCACCCGGGAGCGCCGGTGACGTCGTCACCTGGGCGGGCTGCCGGCGGCGAAATCCAGGAACGGGCTGTGCGCTCCGCTCCACGACACCCATAGCGCCTCTCGCGCCCGCGTGCTGGCGACAAAGAGAAGGCAGCGCTCTCTGAGCATGTCGCTCTCGTGCTGCAACAAGTCCACTTCGGGCGGCGTGATCTCCTTCGCGAAAGGCACGGCCCGTGCCGTGGCGCCGACGACGGCCACGCACCGGAACTCCAGACCCTTCATGGCGTGCATCGTGGCGAGCCGCACCCCGTCGACCTCCGCCCCGGGATGGTCCCGCACCAACACCGACGGAATACCGGCTGCCGACAACTCGTCGCGCACCGCACCCAGGGTCGTGTTGAAGCGCGCACAGACCGCAATCTCATTCGGCTGCACGTCCTGCGCCAGCCACTCCCGCACTTGCGCCACGAGCCCCGCGACCTCAGCCTGGCTGGTCGCATAACCCTTGGCATGCGGCCGCTTGCCGTGCAGCAGGGAGCGATAGCCAGTGAGGCTGTCCTCGCCCTCACCGGCGAGGTCATCTATCCGCGAACCGACCAGCACAGCCGTGGACCAGGACAGGATCTCCTCGGTGCTGCGGTAGTTGATGCGCAGCCGGCTGCTGCGCCCCGTGACGGAGATGCCGAGGATGCCGAGTGACACCCGGGAGTCGTAGATCCGTTGGTGCGGGTCACCGGTGATGAACAGGTCGTCGGGGCCAGACACCACCGACGCGCGCAGGACTCGCCACTGGGCCGGATGCAGGTCCTGCGCCTCGTCGACCACCAAGTGGTCGAAGCCGTGGACGCTTAGGTCGGCTTCACCGAGCAGTTGAGCCGCTCGGGCGCACACCTGTAGGTGGGTGATGGTGCCGGCCGCCGCCAGCTCGGCCGAGAACAACTCCACCGCGTCCCATACCCGGTCACGTTGTCGCGGGCCCAGCGCCGATCCTCTTCCCCGCCGGCTGACCTCGCGGTACTCCTCGCGGCTGCGCACGTCTTGGGCGAGGATGACGTGCCGGTACTCCTGGACGAGGAACTGCTCGGTCCAGGGCAGTGTCAGCCGCCGGCACACCCGCCGCCAGACCTGTCGCTCGTCCGCGTCCCCAATCGGAGTGGGCACTCGCCCAGCGAGAGTGCGCACCGTTCGATTGGCGAGCGCGTTGACCGTGGTCACGTCCACCCGCGCCAACTGCTTCTCGTCGCCGAGGAGCAGCGCCAAATTCTCCCGGAGGGCGGCGGCCAGGGCATTTGTATACGTGGTGAGCAGCACCCGACCGTCGGCTGAGCGGGACAGTAGGTGCTTGACCCGGTGCAGGGCGACCACCGTCTTGCCCGTTCCCGGACCACCCGTCACCTGCGCCGGCCCCTTGTATGAGACCCGGTACGCCAGCCGCCGCTGTGACGGGTGAAGGAACACCCGCCAGGCGGCGAACGGCTTGTCGAGGATCTCGGCCAGCTCGTCGGGCCGGGTCACCAGCATGATGCGGCTGGTGGTGTTGGCGATCGCCGCGGCCAGGCTCCCGCTCGGCTCCGGCGTCGCGGCAGCCGGCCGGCGTTCGACAACGAGGTCGCGATAGACGTCATCGGGGGAGAATCCCTCCGCGAGGTACTGCAAAACCTCGAATTGGTCCTCAGGAAGCAGCATACCGAACGCTTCGAGCTGTGGTTTGTCGATGATCGTCCGTACGGCTCGCAGCACCTGGTCGTCGATACCGAGGTGACGCAGCGAGGTGTCGGAGTGGCGGGCGAACAGCAGCGCCGGCGCCTGCGCCGCCGCTTTCTCCAGTGTCGGCGTGAGCTGCTCGAGAGCGACGACGTTGCGGACCTCCAGTGCCCGAGTCGCCGTGTTGACGGTGTAGAGGCGCTTTGCCGCCCACGTGTACGCGCGGTCGTGCGGTACGACGTTCAGCAGGAGGAATGTGTCACTGCCGTCGTCAGGTGCTAGGACGACCCCACGCCAGAAGTCGTTGATCCTGATAGTCCGCATCCGCGGGTCGCGGGCGTTGTTCACCGACTCCAGGTGCAGGCCCTTGTCTGCGTGCAGGTCTGCGATGGTGAGTTGCTGGAACTTCGCCATCGCCTTGCGTACGCCGGCCTTTATCGGCTTCTCCAGGACGTCGAAGCTCTCCCAGAAGGTGTTGGCGAAGGCGAGCTGAGGCACAAGCAACCTCCAGAGAGTGGGGTCGGCGGCGGTGGCACTATCGGGCGACGCCAGGCGGGCCGGCTTCCGCAACGCCCCAGCCCGGGGCGCTGCGGAAGCGGAAGTGTCGGCGCCGGAGCTTAGACCATGATCAGCTCCTCCGAGGCGGGCAACTGCGCCTGGTCGTAGAACCAGCGCAGGTGGTCGAGCAATCCGTCCCGGGCGTCGGAGTCGGTGAGGACGGTCAGCGAAAACCCGGGCCGAAGCGCGATCTTGGCGGCGGCGATGTCCACACCCGGCAACTGGTTCAGACGCTGACGCAACTCCTCCCGCAGGGCGACGTCCCCGAACGGGGGCCGGACGCTCAGGTGCTGGAACACGACTTCGAACTTCCCGCTCGGGTAGATCGTCGCCGGCCAAACGTCACCGAGTTCGTGCCTCCGGTCGCGGGCCATGAGGAAGCAGGAGGTTTCGTCCCTCGTGCCGAAAAGTAGGGTGCCGCCGATCGCGGTCCAAGCCTCCAGCACGACCTGGGTAGCGGTGGCAACCGCCGGTCCCTGGAGAGCGGTCAACTGCTCGAGAAAGCGTGCGGCATAGTCGACCTCCTGGTCAGCGCGCGGCCGGGGCAGGCGCTCGGGCAGATCATCCGGCGTCACCCCGGCCAGCTGCGCCAGCTCCTCGGTGCCGATCCGCTGGGCCTGGTCCGCGCGGTCGTACTGGTCGAACTGCACGCCCTCCGCACGCAGTAGGGCGCGCGGGTCGTCGGTGCGGTTCGGATCGAGCCAGCGGAAGCCCGGGGAGACCGTGCCCTCGACCTGCAGGACCCGATGGGCGTTCGGGACAGGGTGGTTGGCAAGTCGGGCACCAACGGGCACTGGAGCGGTGCCGATAAGTGCGGCCAGGTCGCCGTACGTGGTCCACGAACCTGCGGGCAGCTCGGCGAGAGCCTTGTTCATCACATCCCATGGCACCACCGACTGGTCGACCGCCTGCTCCGTGGGGCCCGGCCAGATGGAGATGATTCGTTCCGCGAGCGCGTCAGCCCTGGCATGGATCTCGGGACGGCCCCAGCGGTCCTGGGCGGCGATCTCCTGGTTGAGCACGATCCCGCTCTTGCCGAGCTGGACTCGCTTGACCGGGAAGGAGCTGTTGCTCAGCTCCGAGTTGTAGCCGGTCAGGGTCAGGTTCCCGAGGGTGTGGACCAGGGCCTCGTGCGCCTCACCGACGTTTTCCTCCGGCCCGAGGTCAGGTGCCAGCATCTGCCGCCATTCGCTGGTGGAGGTCTGCGGCAGCACGTGCTCGATGGTCAGCGAGTCCAGCGCCACCGGCTCCTTGCTGCCGTACGACTCCTCCAGCCACCGCAGTACCAGGTTGCGTTGGTGTGGACGGCCGTTGAGGTAGTACGGGATCGACCGGACGGCGGCCCGGACGCTTTCGTCGGTGGCGTAGTACTTGCGACCGACCGAGAGGTAGGAGTGCACAGCCTGATCCACCGGCAGGTCCCGGTCCATCTCTGTGACGACGGACAGCAGGATCCGGTTGATGTTCGCGGTGGCTCGACCGATCACCAGGCGACGAACGAAGAAGCTTTCTATGTACAGCATTGCCGACGCGACCTCGGCGGACGTCGCAGTGCCGTTCTCGCGGCGGTCCAGCAGGTGCAGCAGCAGCGGGTAAACCGTGGTCGTACCCCAGGCACTTAGCCGCTCCAGCCGCCGCTGTACGTCTGGGTCCTGCTCCTCGCCGGGATGGAGGATCACCCGGAGCAGGGCACCAAGGCGGCTGAACCGCTGCACCTGCGCCTCAATCTCCTCTTCGGAACGCAGTTGCTCAAGCCGGGACTGCTGCGCCGCATAGATGTCGGTTTGCTTGATCCGCGGGTCGTGGTGAACCAGATCGAGCCAGAAGAGCAACTCCAGCTCCGCCGACGTCAGTCGACTTTGCAGCGGCAGCCACAGGGCCTGGTAGACCGTTTCGCCCCGGACCGGCAGCCTCATGAACAGATAGTTGCGCAGCAAGTCACCCTGGGTGAGCTTTAGACCGGTGTTGTTCAGCGACTCGAAGATCCGGTAGACGTTGTCCCCCGGCTGCGCGGTGACCGACACCAGCGCCAGGCCCGTGATGACGGCGCTCTCGATGCGCTCGATGTCCAGCGGATCGTCCGGGTCGTCGGCCGCGGCGAGTTGGTTGGCGAAGAACTGATAGGCGACACCCACGGGGTCGACGCCCCCGGCCTCAGGGGAGGATTCCAGACAGGCCACGTAGGCGTCCCGGTCGGCCTGGGTGGGAACTAGCTTCCACCGGCGCTGCCCCTGCTCCCACGGATTCGTCAGGTACTGCTGGTTGAGACGGTCGCGGTGCTTGGGGTCCTCGTGCTGCGCCCGATGATCGCGAATGGCGCAGAGCAGGATGGTCAGGCTGGTCAACCGCTGTTGGCCGTCGACCACCAAAAACTCGGCGAGGCCCGCCGGACCGTTCGCGGGACTGGGCGCGAGCACCAGCGAGCCGATGAAGTGCGTGGCGCCCGGGTTGTCCACCCGGTCCTCGGCTAGCTTGCGCACGTCCTCCCACAGTCGCGCCAACTGCGCCTTTGTCCACGAGTAGGTGCGCTGATACAACGGCACCTGATACTGCTTCGTCCCCTCCAACAACCCTTGAAGCGTGGTTTCCGCTGCCGCGACCATCCTCGACCCCTCTATTTTGGCCGGCACCCGAGCCGGCAAGGAAGCAAATCAACGTCCGAATAAGCAAGCGACGTCAGCCGCAGCCCGCAAACTCAGAGACCGAAGACTTTCTGGGCGAGGTTTCGCCAGGCCGGGAAGTCCACCCCACCCCGATCGTCTGTCACAATCAACATGCCCTGGGCTCCGCCGCCATCCTCCGTCGACAGGATCCCGTTGCGGGCATACCAGTCCTTCTTGAGCGCCCACTTGGCGGCATACCTTGGGTCGGAGAGCATCCCGAGGTGTTCCCAGATGACCTTCTCCCCCAGGTCCGTGTCGATCGTGAAGTCCGGTCGAACAGTCCTGCCATCGGCGCCGATGAAGGGCGTTTCGTAGTCGTAGGACAGGCCGAGCTGGTGCAGCAGGTTCGCGATCAACAACTCGCTCTTGCTGCGGACCAGTTCACCCCGGTCAGTACGGTGCACCAGGCCCCGGTCGACCACGGCATCGCCGACCTGAATGGGTTCCGACGGCACGAACAGGTTCGTCAGACGACCGGCGGTGTCGGAGTAGACGGGGGAGCCGCGCTTGGCGACCTCGTCGAGGTCGGCCTCGTGCAGCAGGATCACCTTGCCCTTCTGCCGGGTCAGGGCGGTGTAGAGCAGTTCCCGACTGAGCCCGCCAGCTTCCGCCGGGAGCACGACAACGGTGATACCGAATTCGCTTCCCTGCGACTTGTGGATGGTGATCGCCCATGCGAGTTCGAGCATCGGCGCGCGGGTATCGTCGGACCAGTCGTAAAAGTCGTACTTGACTCTCTCGCGGCCGCTGAACTCAATCTCGGTCTTGTTCGGCGGCCAGGTGACCCACTTGGAGCGCGTCTGGCCGACCACCACCCCCAGCTCACCGTTGGCGACGAAACGCTCCGCGTCCTTGGGGTAGATCCGGGACGGCTTGAACTGGTGGTTCCGGATGTTGATGACCTTGTCGCCGACGACAATGCGTTCCGGGCCGATCGGCTTGGCGTTCCGCCGCGTCGGCCCGACCGCCTGTTCGAGGGCACCAGTGCCGAACGCGTCCTTCAGCGCACGGTTGATCTCGATCGTGCCCCAACCCCGGCTGCGAACAGGTGACAGGATCTGCCACGCGTCGGCGCGGCCTCCCGCGCCAGCCGGAAAGTAGAGATTTCCCTTGGCGGACACGATGCCGCCGTAGCTGCGGCCGAAAGCTGCGGCAAGATCCTCGTCGGACGCCATCCTCATCTCCTCGACCTCCTCACGCAGGACGGCGAGGAGAGTCGGGAACAGGTCGCCTCGGCCGTACTGGACGGCGCGCAGTGTCGACAACTGCTCGCCCGCTCGCAGCCGCTCCCAGACCAGGTCGGCCGCCGGGGACAGCTCCCCGTCGGCAAACCAACTGGCCAGGACCAGGTCATCGCGTTCCTGTCCGACCTGTCGGCGGGGAATGGTGAGTTCGGCGTAGCCAGGTCCGCATCGTGGCGTGCGGGTAGCGATGTCGTCGGGTGCGAGTCGACGGACGATGTCGACGAAGGGGCGACCGGCGCCGATCGGCGGGAGTTGCCGGGGATCTCCGACCAGCACCAGCCGTTGCACTCCGGTAACCGCGTCGAGCAGTGCCGCCAGCTGCTCCTCGGTGAGCATCGAAGCCTCGTCCACCACCACGGTCCTGTAGTTCTTGGACCGAGTCTGCACGTCACCGGTCACCAGGTACCGCTCGGTCCACGGGTCGTACCGGCTGGTTGAGATCAGGAACTGCGCCAGGGTGACCGCGGGGGCGTCGACCCGCTGCGCCAGCTGCACCCGGGCCTTACCGGTGGAAGCGACCAGGAGTACTCCCCCGGCGGCCACCGACTCCGTGTGCCGCAGCACCTGCAACAGGGTGGTCTTGCCCGTTCCCGCCGAGCCGATGAGGACGCTGATCCGCGACGAGTAGAGCGTATTGAGGGCGGCGACCTTCTCAACCCGGGCACGCTCCTCGGCGTCCAGTTCGTCCTGTGGGAGAGTGTCATCCATAGGGCCCAGCAGCGTGTTGAGACGTGTCGCGAAATCGGGTGCGCCGGCGATGGGAGCCGCCTTGAGACGGCGTTCAGTCTGGTCGCGGATGACGTCCCCGACCCGGGTCAGGTCGGCGAGCTGCAGGGCCGGCGCACCATTTGGCAGGGTCACCCCGGTCAGCGGCGCGTCCTCGGGCAGGCTCTCCGCCGACAGGTGATGGGCGTCGAGGACGTCCGCCGTGACCGGGCACGGCGCACTGAGTATCCGTTCTCGGATCCTGTTGACGACGTCGACCTGAGGCTGGAGCGTGTGCCCGGCCGCCTTGGCCCGTTGCAGCTCGTCCATGATGAAGGCACGGACCCGACGCGCGTCGAGGCCGTCGTCCATCGCACTGGGCTTGGGCAGGGGGAACGCGGAAGCCAGGGCGGCGTCCGGGAAACATCCTCGGTCGATGACAGCGAGAGGCACGCCTTCGGGCTGGTCGCGGTCGGCCTCATACAGCCGGTACGGGTTGGCGATGATGTCGCCGTCGTGGAGCGCGGGGTCGCGTCGCTCGACGACAAAGAACCTCTCGGCCTGATCCTTGGTCAGTGAGAAGCGGCTCAGCAGTTGCAGCAGTTGCCTCCGCTCGGGCCTGAGAGCCTTCCAGGTCGTGCGTAGGGTGGGCGTCAGGTGTGTCTTCGCGGTCAGACCGAGCCGTTCCGGGTCCGCCATCGCCGCCTCAAGGGTCTGCCAGGGATCGGTACCCGACCCGGAAGCCGCGGCGACCATGTGAGCGAAAGTCACGTACTGCGGGACGCCGAGGGCGGCCAGGACGCTCGCTAGGCCTGGACGCGGCCCGCGCAGCTTCCAAAGCCGGTTGAGCTGCTCCTCCAGCCAGTCGAAGCCGAGCAGGCCCGCATCCTCGCCGAGGACCCGTCGGGCGGCGCGTCCCGCCGCCATCAACGCGAGCAGTCCGTCGATGGCAAGGTCGTGACTGACGTGCTCGGTGACATAGGAGAACGCCTCCCAACCGCCCTCCGGAGCGAACGCCAGTGCGTCGCTGATGTCGACGCCCTTCCGGTCGCGGGCCTCAAGTAACGCCTGATAGGGCATGAGGAACCCCCGCTGCTGATCGGGGCGCAGTGAGTGCCCGATGGTGGTCTCCCACATCTGGGCCGGGAAGGGCTCCCCACCGCTGCTGCGGTAGGCCCCGGTCGGCGTGACGGCGGTGACCATGGCGGCACCGACGAGCAATCGACGGGAGTCGTCAGTGAGCGGACTGTGCTTGGCATAGAAGAAGACGATGCTGCGCTCCGTCTGTACCGAGCTGAAGAAGGAGTCCAGGATCGCCCGCTGGTTGTCGCCGTGCATCGTCCATGTGGTGTTTCCCCAGCCGGTGATGGCGTCGACCCGCTCCTCGAGCTCGGGCAGCAGGCCGAGACGGCGTTCCTCGTTCACCGCCTTGGCTCCGTCTCGGGACATCCACCGGAAGGGCACCGCTTGGGCGGAGTACGGCGGCATGGTCTGCGAGGTGGGCTGGAACGTCGCGAAGGCCGGCGACTTCTGCGTGAAGGGGTGCGTGCGCTGGAACGGGATCACCCGGGGCGACATGAAGGTGGCCCGTTCCGCCACGCAGGGCGGAGCGTCGGCCAGCGGCAGGTCGGCGATGTCCCGCCCGGCGTGGCGCTGCTCATGATCGTCACGGCGGTTCTGGCCGATGTTCTTGAGCAGCACGCAGGTGCCGTTGCCGTGCGGATCGGCGCAGACCGTCCCCTTCCAGCCGTTGTCATGCCACGGCACGCGGATGGAGATGTGTTCGATCTGTGCCCCGGTCTCACCCATGACGCTCTCCTCAGTCGACGCCGCTCTCGGCGGCGGTCACGTGATCGGTCCGTGTTGCGGTGCGGTCCGCCAATCGGCGGTGTGGTTCACCGGGATTTGGGCCTGCGCAGTCCGGAGAGCAAGTCGGCAATCTCCAGAGCGCTAGGGTGGGTGGCGCCATGCAGCCGGGTCTGGTCCGCCAAAAGACGGGTCAGGGTCTGTTCGGCGGCGTGCCGCTGGCCGGCACCGAGTTGAAGCAGGCCAATCTGGCGGCGCAGTTCCAGCGTGCGAGGGTCGTCCGAGCCAAACGCCTGGGTCTCGTCCCGCACGAGCGCTTCGAGCTGCCGCAACGCCTCGCTGGTCTCACCGAGGAGCGCGCGGCAGGTGGCGCCCCTCAGCCGACAGTGCAGCGCGAGATCAACCCGTGGACCCTGCTCCCGGGCGACATCCTGGGCGAGATTCTCATACGCCGGGGCAGCCCGCCGGTAGTCGCCTTCTTCGAAGAGCGCGTCGGCGAGTTCTCGACGGGCACCCACCACGTCGTCGTCGGCCTCGCCGAGAGCGTTGATCGCCGGCGCGACCGCGGCGGCGAGGACTTCCGCGGCCTGGCCGTAGCGGGACGACCCGACCAGCCGACTGGCTTCCGCTCGGGCATGCCGCAGATCCGAGCGTCCGATCCCCGACGCCTCGTCTGGCCGCCGCTGGGGCGGTGCCGGCGGCTTGGCCGATTCAGTGGTGGGCGCGGACTGCAGGGTCGGCCCGGGAGCCAGCGGCGCGGAGGCCGAGATGAACACCCGCGCCAGCATTGAGCTGTACATCCGCGTTGGGCTCACCGTCGATACCCCGTCAATGATCCCCGGGATCTGCCCGAGACCGGTGGCGAAGGGAAGCAGACGGTCGAAGACGACCTGGGCGCTCACCGGCCGGTCCTCGGGCTTCTTCTCCAGCAGATGCAGCAGCAGTTCTTCCAGGCCGGCGGGTACGTCGTCCCGCACGCCGCGCACCGGCAGCGGCTTGTGGCTGACCTGCTTGCTCCACACGTCGTAGGAGGTCGACCCGGTGAAGAGCCGCTCGCCGGTGAGCATCTCGTGCAGGGTGCAGCCCAACGCGTAGAGGTCGGTGGCGGGGCCGCTGATGTTCGTCTCGATCTGCTCGGGCGCCATGTAGGCCGGTGTGCCGGGCGGCAGTCCGGTGGCGGTGATCTTCGAGAAGTCCGCGAGGGTGGGCGCTGCTGCAAGTCCAAAGTCGAGCACCTTGACCGCGCCGTCGGGCTGGAGCATGAGGTTGCTCGGCTTGAGGTCACGATGCACGAGCGACGCCTGATGTGCGGCGGCGAGGACCGCACAGACCTGGGCGGCGATCCCGGCCGCCCAGCCGATGGGCAGCGCGCCCTGCTCGGCGACCAGGTCGGCGAGGCTGATCCCCTGGATGCGCTGCATGACCAGGTAGGGGCGACCCTCGTGCGACCCGACGTCGTACACGGCAGGAACACCGGGGTGCTCGAGCCGGGCGGTGATCCGCGACTCGCGGACGAACCGGCGGATGTAGTCCTTGTCCTGCTCACCGTTCGGGAAGCGGATGAACTTCACCGCCACGTGCCGGTCCAGTTTGGTGTCGTGCCCCAGCCACACCTCGCCCATGCCGCCACGGCCGATGGGCAGGTCGTCCAGCTCATACCGGCCGTTGATCAGCATCCCCACCGCGACAGCCCTTCCCGTGCTCGAACCACTGGCATGCGCACGCTAGTCCGCCACCGTCGGGCGCAGTGTCCCGTCGCTGAGACCGACGAACCCTCGCTCGACCAACTCCTCCCCCAGAGCCGTCGCCTCCCGCAACCGCGTCTCGAACGCCATCAACTGGCGGAACGCTGCTCCGATCCGGCGCTGCTCCGACAGGGGCAGCCGGGGCAGGCGGGCCCGGCGGATGTCGAGGCGGCCGGCGAGGGACGAACCGCCGGAGCCCGAGCCATGCCGCGTGGCCCGCAGGAAACCGGCCAGGAAGTACGGATCCAACTGCTCCGTGTCGACCCGGAGCAGGTAGAGCCGCGGGCCGAGCAGTGGGCCGCCTTCGGTGACGACATGGAAAGCGGATGCTTGTGGGGCGAGGGGTGTCACCACGTCGCCCGCCCTGAGGGTGACCGCACCGGGTAGGGGCACGGCTGTCCCGGATGCCGGGCGCCCGAGCCGGACGTCCCGGGCGGTGAGCACCGGCGTGGGTCCGTCCTCGTCCGTACCCATCTTTATCGGAGCCTGCCGGAGGGTGACCGCGCCCGTTCTAAGCAGCTCGCCGACGGTGGTCATCACCGGGACGTCAGGCGACGGATTGTCGGTCAGGTCCGGCAGTGTCGGCACGAGGGCATCGACGGCCTTGCTCAACGCCGTCAGCACAGGTGGAAACGCGGACGGTCGCGTGCCGGCGACAGCGAGGTGCCGTCCCGGAGAGAGGTCGACATCGTCGTCCAACAGATCGATGATCGGCACCGCCCGGCTACCGGCCGGCAGCTCGGACCCGGCGCAGAAAGCAACCCATGCCTCTACGGCATCTGCCGGTTCGGAGCACGCATCGACCATCAGCACCTCGTCGAGACGCGGCGTTCCGTCGGGGCGCTGCATCAGCCACACATCCGGTGCCACCGTCCCGGCCGGTCCGGTGGCCGACAGACAGATAACCGCGCGCAGCGCCCCGGCACGGAGCAGGTTCCCCCGGATGCGTCGGCCCGAACGCCTGCTGGCGGCAGCGCCCGGCATGAGGATCGCGACCCGCCCTCCGGGCTTGACGTGCCGGAGACAGTGCTGCACCCAGGCCAGTTCCGGTTCCCCCCGGGGCGGCAGGCCGTACTCCCAGCGCGCGTCGCCGGCCAGCTCGTCATGCCCCCAGGACCGGTCCGCGAAGGGCGGGTTGCACACCACCGCGTCGAACAGGTCCCCGGCGTACGCATCGGATCGCAGTGAATCTGACACGGCGACTCGGGCATTCCCGGCGTGCAGGAGGAGCCGGGCGGCGGCGATACGGGCTGCCGTCCGGTTAACCTCCTGGCCGCGGAACTCCTGAGCCCGGCTCCCAGCAGCCGCGAGCAGCAGGGTGCCGATCCCGCAGGCCGGGTCGAGAATGGTCTCCGTCTCCGACGCGGCAAGAGCGACCATGAGGAAGGCGAACGCCGCGGGCGTGACAGTGTGGCGGCGGGAGTGCACCTCAAGATAGCGCTGGCAGAGGAAGTCGAAGACGGCCCGGGATCCCTCCTGGTCGGCCGCCTCTGCGGCCAGGCGCACGATGATCGCCGCATCCCGGTCCGGCAGGTCGGTGATGAGGTGCCCGAACTCCGGGACGGCCGTGCGCATGGCCTCGACCAGCCGATCCACCACCACGGCGTCGGGCTGGTCGGCGAGTGCCTTCCAGCCGGCCGGATCCCGCTCGAGGAAGACCAGGAAGCCCCCGAGGTAGCCGATTCGGTCGCCCAGCTCCAGGTCGGCAGCGGAGCCTCGCAGCGACTGCCAGACCCGGTCGACGGGGGTGAGTCGGAACGGCTTGTCATGTGTGCTCAGCCAGGCCTCGACCTCCACTAGCGCGAAGAGAGGGCTCGCGGAGCTGCCGCCGACGGGCTGCGGAAAGTCGGGGAAGCGCCGCCGCCAGTTGCTGACCGCCGCCCGCCCGACGCCCGCCAGGCGCGCGATGTCACCTGTGGCGACGGTAGGGCCGTCCGAACCCGGCATGGTCACCACCCCTGCCCGGACGTCGGGAGCCTGACCAGCACCCCGCGGGCCTGCAGTTCCGCGATGTGCTCGCCCGCCCGTTGGGGTGCCGTGCCGCCGCGCACCAGCAGCCCCGCCTCGATGTTGCGGTTGACCCCGGACTGGGTGAGGTTGGCACTGGACACCAACAGCACCCTGCGGTCGGCAACGGCAATCTTCGCGTGCATCTTGGCGCTGTCCTCGGCCCGGCGCTCAACCGGCCAATGCCACACCTGGACACCGGGCAGGTTCGCAAAGGCGGCGGCTGGTTCCGCACCGTTCAACGCACCCCGTGCGCCAGCCAGCGTCTCGACCACGACGGTCACGGCCACTCCGCGCCCGACCGCCGCCGTCAGCGCGGCCAACAGCGGCGGATAGGGCTTCGCGGAGTACGTCATCAGCAGCAGCTCGGCGTTGGCCTCCGCAACCAGGTCGACCAGCACCTGTGCGGTGGCACGGACCGGCACCGGATGAGTGCTCGGCCCACTCCACACCGACTCGATCCGTACCGCAGCGGACCGCTGCGCGTGCCCGGCGGCCAGCCCGCGCAAGTAGGCGGCCGCCTCCGCGCCCGGCAACCCCGAGGCGCGCTGCGCGGCCAGCACCGCTCCGGCCGCCTCGGCGAAGCCGGGAACCGGGACGGCGTGGCGGACGGACTGCTCCGGCGAGCCGTCGCCGAGGCGGTCAGCAAGCACCCGCAGGTGTCCCGGCCCAAGCCGGTTCACCGCGGCCTCGGCCGCCGCCTCGAACGCCGGACGCCAGCTCATGGCAGCTCGGGAAAGAGCGCCAGCTCCGGCTTGTCGATCGGTACGACGAACCGCCGGTCCAGGAACCGGTTGCCGCGTTCGCAGGTCGTCTCGGAGACGAAGAGGCAGACGTGACACGCGGCGCCGTGCAGGAAGTCCGCCGGGTCCTGCGGCAGCCGTTCGGCGCAAAGTGGGTCCGACGAGCAATGCATGGCGTCGGACAGCGCCCGCCGGGTGAGCCGGACCAGCGAGTCGTGCTCGGCCAGCGACACCAGCCCGCCGAGGGTGCCTTCGGCGTCCGGCACGGCGGTGTAGATGAGGATGCCGGCGCGTTGCGGGTCGGCCTCGGTGCCGGAGTAGATCCGCTCGGAGAGACTCGCCGAGCTGTAACCGCACTCCAGGGCGATAGTGCGGATCAGCAGGTGCGACAGGGTGTGCAGGGCGATGTACCGCTCCCCCGGCCAGAGGTGCATCGGGTCGAACGGTCCGGCGATCCGACCGGAGTAGCGGTTCTTGCGGAACCGGGCGTATGCGTCCCGGTGTTCCTGCATGACCTCGGTGTACTCGATCCGCTGCTCCCACGGGGCGAGCAGGTCCTCGGGCAGGCGCAGGAAGATGCCCTCGCCGCGTACCTCGCTGGCCGGCACCCAGGTCGCCGCTGCCTTGGACAGCGACGCGCGGGTGACGAGGTCGGGGTCTTCCGGGTCGGGCGAGTCGAGTCGGGTGAAGCCGACCAGCGCGCGGACCTCCCGCAGCCGTTCGGCCTGGATCACGTCGGCGTAGACGTTCTTCAGCTCCCCGGGCACACCGTCGGGGTCGCGGCGGAGGGTGAAGTCGTCTGTGGCAGGGGGCAGCTGACCGGCGGAGAAGATCTCCCATTCCGGCGTACGCAGGTCGGGGTAGCCCTTCTCCTCGTCGCCCTTGGCGCCGGTGCGGTGCCGCTCGATCGCCGTCCAGATTTCCTGGTCGCTCCACTTCTCCAGCTCACGGAACGCCGGCACGACCGTCCGCAGGTACGGCAGCATGTCCGCGTTGGGGACGCCCTCCAGGGCGGCCCAGTGCTGTTCCACCTTGGCCTGGAGTTCGCTCGCGCCGGTGCGTGGCACGGCCAGTGCGGAGAGGGTCTGCGCGAACCACTGGTTGGACGCGCCGACAACCAGGAGTTTCAGCTCGGCAGCCCGGCAACCCTTCGGGTCGAAGTCGCCGAGGTGCGGCCGACGGCCACGGCAGCGGGGCAGCTTGTCCGCGCCGCGTGGACCGAGGACCTCCTTCATGTTGCGGCGGGCACCGCAGGGAGCGCACTTGATCTCGACGTTAGCGCCCAGGTTGCCGCCGCGGTCGTCCATCTTCAGCTTGGGATGGCTGGCGTTGGGGCAGGCACCGCCCTGGTGGACGAAGTGGGCGTACGGGAAGTCGTCGAGGTGGCCTTCGGTGCAGGCGAGCACGAATCGGGCGCCCACCGCCATCGGTCTGCGGCCCGACTTCTTGCGGCTGCACACGGTGTGGAAGAAGCGGGCCTCGTGTGGCTTACGCGGCTTGGAGTTTTCGAAGCCGAAGACGTTCGAGTCGATCGGCGCCAGGTCGTCGCAGGCCGTGCAGCGCAGCCATCCAGGAAACGGCGTGATGGGCACTCCGACGCGGCCGGCCGGGCCGGTCGGCTCCCGATCGGTACCGTCCAGCCACGGTGCTGGACGCAGCTCCTTGACCGAGCGCAGTCCCAGTGCCCGCACGGCGGCGAGCAGCCGAGGCTCGACGATCTCCTCCCAGTCGGGGACGACTGAGTAGTTCCAGTCGTCGAGCCCCCGGACCAGAACGGAGAAGTTGGGCAGGTCGACGATCGAGCCGACCCCGGTGGTGAACATCAGGTGGCTGGGGCGGACGGCACCGACCCGCCGGAAGTAGTTGGCGGCCATCAGTTGCCCTTCCCGGTCAGCGTCGATTCGCCGAGCTCATCCCCGTCCGGCAGGTCCTCATCCCGTTTGGCGTCGGTCTGCGGGCCGAAGGACCACTCTGGCGTCCCGTACTGCGGGTTGAAGATCTCCCCGCCGGCGGGCAGCACCAGGTTGATCTCGTTCTCGGTCTCCCGCATGGACATGCCGACCGTCAGGCCGGTCCATCGCCCGCCACCGGCCACGGTCAGCAGGCCATCCAGCTTCTGCTGTTTGAACGTCCCCTCTGAGTAGCCGAGCCGGGACGAGCCGGTCTTCTTCTTGTTCCATGCGTCGCGGAGCGTGTTGAGACGCTCCTGGAGGTAGTCGCGACCGCGCGTACCGCCGATCGCCTCGGCGCGGGCCAGCAGCCGGCCGATCACCCGCTGCACCTCCGGCCCGTCGAGCGGCACGTCGTGGGCGTCGGTGTTGCGGGAGAAGCTGTCCTCGCCGTTGCGCACGGCCGCGACGAGGGTCGCGGTGGTGCCCCGGTCCAGCGCCCGCCGGGTGTACGGGGTGACCGACAGCGCCTCCACCTGACGGTAGAAGGTCGCGTGGTAGTACTCGAAGTCCTCGTAGTGGGCCAGGTCCCGCGGCCTGGTCCAGTTGTAGAGGGTGACCACTAGTCCGGGCCGCTTCGCGTCGCGGCCGACCCGGGAGGATGCCTGGATGTACTCGGCGGTGTTCTTCGGCTGCCCAGTGACGACCATCAGGCCGAAGCGGGACACGTCGACGCCGACCTGGAGCATCGAGGTGGCGAGCACCGCGTCGACCGGCACCCGGTTCTCGTCCTGCCGCCGGTAGAAGCTCTGGGTGACCGGGTGCAGTGACAGCTTCGGGTTCGACGCGGTCTTGGCCTTGAACGCCTCCCGCATGCCCTCCAGCACCGCCCGCCGTCGGGCGGAGGTGTCGAGCTCCGGGTCGAAGCCGTTCTCCAGCCGCTTGAGCACCTCGCTGATGTCGGCGGAGGAGACCCGGGAGGTGAGTTCCTGCACGTTGAGCATCTGCGTGCCGGCGATCCGGTCGGAGAGGCCCTTGCGCCGGCCGTGGCTGCGGACGCGCGTGGTGACCTGGTCGTCGAGGAGGCGGCGCATGCCGGCCAGTTCGCGGGTCGCGCTGAAGTAGCCGACGGTGGTCATGTACGGGTCGGCCGGCTGCCCGTACGTGTCGAAGAGAGTCTGCCCGGCGATGAGCAGGATCTCCGAGACGCGGATCTCCGCCGACTTCATCCGAACGCCGTGCGCGCAGATGCCCAGGTAGCGGCGGCCGGGGTTCTGCACGGTGACCGGCACCTGCCGGCTGAAGAACGTGTCGGTGATGTCGATGACCGGCGGCGGAAAAACGGCGAGCTGTCGGCCGAAGACGCCGAGCACCTGCTCCCGGGCCCGTTTGGTGGTCGCCGTGGACGCCACGATCTTCGGGCCGGCCTCGCGGCCGCCCGGGATCGACCACGTGCAGAGCTGGTCGACGGCCGCCTCGAACAGGCCGACGATGGTGCCGAGCGCACCGGAGATGAGGTGCAACTCGTCCTGGATGATCAGGTCCGGCGGGCGCAGCCGGACGACCGGCTCGCTGGTGACGGCCGGCAGCTTGCCCTTCTTGTTGTGCCGGGCCCCGCAGCCGGTCTTCGCGTCGAGGTCGTCGTGCCGGTAGCCGTGCCGGGGGCAGCGCTCCCGGACCCGGCCGAAGAGCATCCCGGCGAAGCCCCGCCAGGGCAGCTGGGCGAGCTTGTCGACGGTGGCGATGACCAGGCTGGGGGCGTACCGGTAAATCTCCTCGTCGATGGTGAGGATCGGCAGGCCCTCGGTGGAGCGGGTCCGGGAGAACGGGCAGGCATCCGCGCCTTCGGCCTCGGGGCAGAAGACCAGGACCCGCCGCTCATCCTCGCGGACGGTCAGGTCACGCTCGGCGCGCAGCTTCGACCCGCACCACGGGCAGCTCAACGTCTGCAGCACGTTGGTGAACTTGCCGCTGCCAGCCTCGCGCGCCTCCGCGATCTGCTCGGAGGCTTCGGTGAACCAGTTCGGCGAGACCCCGCCACCGACCCACAGCCCGATCCGGAACGGCTCGGCACCCCAGGTGCGCTCCGCCTGTCGACGCAGCACCTCGGCGGCGCAGACCAGGGCAGCGGCGCGCTGGAACTGCTGCGCGGTGAGCAGCCGAAGCGTGTACCGCATCAGCACGGCCACACCGCCCGCTCCGCTGCGGGCGTCCGCGCCAGTGCCGACCACGCCTTGGAGGCGGCGGATCGCGAAGGTGAAGGCGGTCAGCCCGAGGTAGGCCTCCGTCTTGCCACCACCGGTGGGGAAGAAGAGCAGGTCGACGGTCGCGTCCCGATCGGCGGCCCGCTCCGGATGCGCCGGGTCGGTTATCGACGGCAGATTCAGCAGTACGAACGCGAGCTGGAACGGGCGCCAGGAGGCAGCCGCGGCGCCACGCGCGTCGATGGCGGCCCTGGCTGCGGCGTACGGCAGGCCTTGCTCCTCGCGGAGCCGGGCAACCTCACTGTGTCGACGTTGCAGTGCCATCGCCTCGTTGGCGAAACGGAAGGCGGCAATGGCGTCGGCGTGCTTCTCGGTCTCCGGATCGGTGAGCAGCGCGATGCCGGCCCGGATCCGCTCGGCGGCGCGGCGCGCATTGAAGACGGCCGTCACGGCGGCCGGGCGCAGCGGCTCCGGCAGGCCAGGGATCTTGGCCTCCTCGTCGTCCAGCCAGTCCTCGTACCCGTCGGCCAGTGGCGCGAGCCGAGTGCGGAGCCGGTCGATGTCGAGGGTGGCGAGGGCGTCCATGGACAGTTCCACGCCGGCCAGGCCGCTGTCCGCGCCGACCTGGGCGACGGTCGCCGGCACGTTGTGGGTGGGCAGCCAGGTGGTGGCGAGGCGGTGGGCGCACCGCTCGTCCTCACGCACCGACGGGTGGACGGCGACGTTGCGGCCGGAGGCGTAGCGGCGCTGCGACCGGTAGAGGAGTCGCAGGTGCGTCTCCTCCAAGTCGTCACCGACGCCCTGCACCCCGTCCAGCGGGTCGTCGATCGGCAGGAAGACGGCGGCGGCGCCGTCCAGTGCGGTCACCGTGAGGGCGGCCTGGAACAGCCAGGCCGTGTCGCCGTTGCTGGTTGCCTCCTGCTGGGTGTTGATCAGGGCGAGCTGCACAACGCGGCGGCCGTCGCGCGGCCGGACCTCGACGGCCAGGTGCACGCCGGGCTCGTCCTCGTCCGACACCGTCAGCGGCATACGGTAGGACGACTCGCTGTCGAGGCGGACCTCCTTGCGGTACGACACCGGCTCGCGGTACCAGACCCGGCGCTTCTTGCCCTTCTCGTCCTCGGACTCGCGCAGGTCGTAGCGACCCCAGTCGGCGGTCACGGTGAGGACATCGACGTTGCCGGGGACGGCGAACGACAAGCCCATGGACGAGGCCCACATCTTGCCCAGATTCTGCGGGGTGACCACCTCGGGCAGCTCGGCCTCCGCGCCGTCACCCTGGACGGCGGCGTCGACATCCGCCACCTCGGCCGCCTCGCGGCGGTCGGAGCGTGGGCGCTGCTTCGGGCCGAGCATGCCGACGAGGTAACGCTCACGCGGGCCCATCGCGCCGGGGCGGAACTCTTCGCGCTCACCGTCCCACGGGCCGAGCAGGTCCCGCCCGATCAGCTCCTCCAGCTCGTCCCGCACCTGGTAGGAGGTCGCCTCGGGAAACGTCTGCGGCACATCGAGCGGCGGGATCAGCGCCGGTTGGTCGGCGTCATTGTTGCCAGACAAGGAAAGCATCTGCTGCTCGCCTCGCGGGTGTGGAAAGAGACCGCCCTGTGCGTCGACTGTCACTGTGGCCTCCTCTGCTCCCCGATGTGCTGCTGACAACAGGTGTTCGCGTCGATCCGAAAATGCCTCCACGATCGGTTGGTGCCGCGTGGCTGATCAAGGCAGCCGAGCTCGACTGCCTTGGCGAACGCCTCCGGCGCATCGGTCTCCCGATAGCGCCGCGCCGGACCGCTCACTTCCCGCTTCATGATTTCTTTTGGGTCGTTGAGCGTTCCGGTATCTCGATTGCGGTACTGCCTCGGCACTCTCCAAGACGACACCATCTCGGTCAGTGCATCCGGAAACAGGAGCAGCCACGCCTCGATTTCTGCCGTGGACAGCACGTAGTGAGCCGAACCGAACCGCTGTTCAAGGGCCCTCTGAACCCGATCCCGCTTCTCGATGTACTCGTCGCCATCGGAGCCGTCGAGATCCTCATGTACGAAGACGCAGGCGACGTCAGCGTTCTCCCGTGCCGCACGAGCCCGGACCAGCCTCGCGAGCGTGTCGACCCGAGAGTCGAGCATCCCCTTTGCGCTCCGCAGCCGGGCGGGATCTTTAACCTCCACGAGCCGACCTCGCAGGTGCGGACAGAACTCCTCCAGCAGCAGTCGGAGGCATTTCCGGTCATTGCCGTCCTCGCCGACGAGCACCACGACTGGCTTACGTACGGCGTGTATCCGGGTACCGCCGCGGGCCATCACAGATCACCGCCAAGCGCCCCCGAGAACCACAACCTGCCGAGCGGCTCTCCCTCGCTCGCCTCGACGATGCGCTCGATTTCCTCGATCGACGCGGCGGGAATTACTGACGAGCCGTCGTCGTCCCGCTCGCACACGATGAGCTCATGCGGGGCAAGCTGATCGGCCAAAGCGGGGGAATGAGTCGCAACCATCAACTGAGTACGCTCGCTGGCCTCCCGCAACCGCGCCACCAGCAACTCCAGCGCCTGAGGATGAAGGCCATGATCAATTTCCTCAACGCACGTCAACGCTGGCGGGTGCGGGTCGTAGAGCAATGCGAGGAGGCCAAGCAGCCGGATGGTGCCATAGGACGCATCAGCCAACTGCGTTGCCCGCCGCAGCCCACGCTCGCGGAGCATCACAACGACTTCCCGGGCCGCGCCTGAGGGACGATCGAACTCGATGTCGTCCAACTGCGGCAGCACCTCCGCCGCATCGTCGACCAACTGGCGCCAGCTGTCCGCATGCTGTTCAGATAACGTGAAGAGAAACGCCGCCAGGTTGGACGCGTCGTCGCGCAGCGTTTCGGTGTCGCCTCGCGGGAAGCGTGACGGTCGGCGAGCGGAATCAACGTGCACCTCGAACGCACGGAACGAGGAAAGGTTACTCGCTATTGTCGTAACCTCCTCTCCTCCCCAGTTGTGACTGAGCCGCGGCAGCGTCGAAAGGGCACTACTGAACCGGCTGACGCCAATCTTCTGCTCGGTGGGTTCGATTCCTTCTCCATCGGCGGTAGCAACCGTTAGCTCCTCCCCGCTCACCGTGATTTCTTGGCTGCCCCTCTCCGGAAGCCGGTACCGAAATGATTCACGACGATAGAGCTCGTTCGACCGGCGCCAGACCCTCAGGTCATATTCGTCCGGCATATCCGAATTACTGGACGGCGTCCAGGTCGCCGCCAGCTTGATACGCATTGCAGAAGCCGGCTCACCCCCACCGCAGAAGAGCACCTGGTCGAACCCATCTCGCTGCTCCAAGGCCGGCATGAGATCGGTATGTATGGTGTCGGCCAAGAACCTGAAGACGTCCAAGAGGTTTGTCTTGCCGGCACCATTCGGTCCCACCATGACCGCTAAGGGCCCCAACGGCACGGACACCTCTCGTAGGCTCCGGAAGTTCTCTACATCCAGCCGCACGAGCCGATTCTCAATCCCCACCGCTGTTCCCACCCCCATCAGAAGAGACTCGCCTGTTTCGGCCGGGCGACCTTTTTCTCGTGAAGACCGTCGGCGACCTCTTCGGCGTAGCGCTGGTGGTTCAACTCCAGCAGCCGGTCGAGGACCTCGCGCTGAACGGCCGGGCCGACCGTGTAACGGAGGTAGGCGCCCGCCTTGTGGAAGCCGTGGTCGAGGCCCGACGCCGGCAGGTCGTCCCAGGCGTAGGCACGGCAGACTGCCGCGTCGATGTCACGGTGGATGCGCCGCAGCTCCACGATGTCCTGATCCTGATTGGCGGGATCGAAAACCAGGTTGTATGTGGCGGTCAATCCGGCCTGCCGGCTGAGCATCACGTCCCGCCGGTACGTGTCGAGCCGATCCCCCAGCGCCCGCAGTTCGGGCGTCAACTCCGGCAACGCCAATGTTGTAACCACATCAGATGGGGAGTAGCTGATGTCAGCCTTCATCGTGGCGCTGCGGCTGGCAGTCCACCAGTAGTGCGGCGCGCTCGACAGCAGCGCCAGCATCGCCGGGGAATCCGTAGCGAAGACGACGATCTTATGCGAGAAAACCTGTCCGGTCGGCACCAGCACCGGCATGACCGTCTTGCTCACCTGTGCGAGCACGACGACCTGCTCCAACCCCGCAATCGCCCGATGGAGTGCTGGCTGCTTCTCGGCGTATTGCCAGTAGCGGTCAGGAAGGGGCTTTCGGAGGGCGTAGGTGCCGTCCGGCTTGCGTCGCTGTCGTTCGGGGCGGACTTCGCGTTCCACAATCTCGAAGATCTCCCCAAACTGGCGTGCTCGCTCTAGCGGCCAGTCAAAGAAGTTGATAATCCAACGACTCCCCGAACAGTCGGGGCGAGAATTGAGGTCCTTCCCGTTGACGTAGGGGAAGAGGACCTCGCGGTTCCGCTCGTCCCTGTCGATGAGCGCGGCGGCTTCGCCCAGATCCATCGTGAAGCCCAGTCCCAGCACATACGACCCGATGAAGGACATGCCAGCGTTGCTGAGTAACCGATGTGGGTTACCGGTGACCCGCGACTCGGCGTCTAACGATGGCGTGATGCCGGCGACCACCACGCCATCGGCTCGCCGCAAGGCCGATGCGCCCAACGCCGCCCGGCTGGTCCAGACGGCGCAGAATTCCAGCGCCGCCGACCGCGACGGCCAAGGCCGGCTCTTGATTGCTTGGCGGATGGTGGAACCACCCACGACGACCTGATCGAGCCCCACCTCGCGGGTGTCGCCCTGAGCGAGGGTATTGGTGGCGATCAGCCCAGTCTGCCCACCAGAGTTGAGCAGGTCGTGACCTCGGAGCAGGAAATACGCAACCAGGTCGGCATTGCCTTTCACGCCTCGCCCGAGCGTCGCAACGAGATGCTCCCGATAGGCGGAACCCGTGGCGCCGCTGATCTTCTTTCCGCCCAGGAACGGTGGGTTGCCGATGATAGCGTCGAATCCGCCGCCCTCGAAGACCTCCGGGAATTCCAAGGGCCAGTGCAGCGGGTCCCGGTCGAACGCCCCCGCCGGCTGGTCGAGCGCCAACCACGACCGCGCCTGCGCGTCCAGCGTTTCCGGGTCGCCGCCCTGGGCAAGGTGCTGCGCCAGCCTGCCGACCTTTTCGGCGATCATGGCCGAACCCGGACCGCGCTTCACCGAGGCCAACGACGCCCCGGTCACCAGATCGGCGTAGGCGTCGGCCCGCCGCCGCACGGTGCGTACCTCATCCAGGAGCCGCCGCTTCTCCGGCAGCGTCTCCGCCGTGTCCGGGAGCGCGGCGATTCTTCGCCGCAACTCCAGGACCTGGGCCAGATCCCGGTCCAGGCGCAGATCCCGGCCGGCGTCACCGGGCAGCGACGCGGCGTTGCCCAGGCCGAGCAAGGAGTCGCCGGCGACCAAGCGGTCATCCAGGAACGTGAAGGGGCGCTCCGGGTCCATGGAGACCAGCCACAGTGACAGCTTCGCCATCTCCACGGCCATCGGGTTGATATCCACCCCGTACAAACAGTGTTCGATGACTTGCCGCCGTGCCTCGACCACCAGCGGGTCTTCGTCGGCGTTTATCGGCCGGTCGAACCCACGCTGCTGGTAGACGAGCGCTCGCTGGTCACCCTCCCGCGACCACGCTTCGATCAGATGGCCAGCGAGGTAGCGAGCCGCGGCGACAAGGAACGCCGCCGAGCCCATGGCGATGTCTGCGACCTTAAGCGCCAGGATCTGCTTGCTCGACTTGGGCTTCCACTCCGACTTATCGGCTGTCTGCAGCGGCCCCAGCTCGTAGACCAGCGGCTCTAGCGCACCCTCGACCACCTCCTCGGCGAGGAACCGCGGCGTGTAGTGGGTGCCGGTGTTGCGGCGTAGCGCCGACTCGGTGACGAAGAGCGCCCCGGGTAGGATGACCACGGGCAGAGCGCGCAGATCTTCACGGATGATCCCGACGAAGGGCAGCAGCCGCTCGGAGAGCGGGTAGTCGCCGCCGGTAACGGCGAGCAGCTTCTTGCGGGCATCCTCGCGCTCCACCCCGCGGAGCGGCGCCAGCTTCTTACTTAGGGCCGCAGCCGAGCCGACCTTGGAGTCCTTGTACTCAACGGCGAGCGCATCGGCCAGCCCGGGCAGATCGATCATCTGGACGGCCAGAGCCTCTAGGTCGGCGAGCCGGACCTCCTCCTCCAGCCCTTCCTTGCCGATCAGCCCGACGGTTACGTCCTCGGCGCGGAAGCCCTCAAAGGAGAGCAGGCCCTCGTAGACGTACCCGATTTGCTCGACGTCGAGGGCGCGGAAGCTGAGCGTGCGGCGCTCCCGCGATCGACCAGTGCCGATCTCGACGTACTGCACCGCGCGGAGCATGTGCAGCACGGTCCGGTCGTCGATGGTCAGCGGCAGCCACGGCGTAGCTTCCGGGTCGAAGAGCGACCCGTCGTGGCCGTGCATGGTGAGCCTGGGGTGGTCGACGCCGCGGTAGACGGCATTGAACAGGGCGAGCAGCCGGTGCCAGGCGGCGGAGCTGTGCTCCAGGTCCTCCTCGCTGCCTTCGATGACCCGCTGCTCCAGCTCGGCGCAAAGCCGTCCGGCCGAGTACGCCTTTACGTAGAGCTCGTTGTCGGCGGGGAGCAGCTTGCGCTCCTCGGCGAAGAGCAGGAAGACGATCCGCATCATCACCGAGACCGCGCCCCGGTAGACGTCGTGCGCGTCGACGTCCTGGAGGCCACGACCGCCGAGTTCCCGGTCCCGCACATCGGTGCGGCCCATCGCGGCCACCAGCAGTTCGACGGCCTGGCGGACCTGGACGCCGAGCGCCTCGGTGATCTCCTCCTGGCTGCCGAGGCTGGCGCGCAGCAGCGGCACCAGCCGCTCGGCATCCGGGACGCCGAAGAATCGGTGTCGAGACAGCATCGAGACGAACGCGCGGACCACATCGCGTTCGGCCGCCTCGGGCCACGCCACCGCGTCGAAGACCGCTGTTGTGGTGACGCCGCCGCGCGGCGCCCAGACCACCGTCCACCAACGGCCGTCGGTGACCAGACCCAGCTCGATGTTGTGGTGCCGGCACAGGTGGGCGAGCCGGTCGACCGGGGTCGCCGCCCACACGGAATCACGAATCCGGGCGGTCGGCTGGCTGCCGGCCGGGCAGATCATGCCCAGCATTCGTACGCTGTCGGGCTTGATTTCCTCGCCAGGCTCCACGAGTGCGAGCGACGGGCGCAGCTCGGTGTCGTGCTCGGCGACGGTGTGCGCGAGCGTGTCGAGTTCGTCGGTGTGCAGGGTGTCGCCCCAGCCGAGCAGCTCACGCAGCACGTACCCGATCCAGGGCTGCTGGCCCGCGGCGGTGTCGGCCTGCCAGGTGGCGTGCTCCTGGCGCAGCCGTTCGCGGGTCTTCTTGTCCAGCGCGTCCAAGGTCGGCCATGTGGCGCGGAGCACCGGCAGGCTCAGGAACGGGCCGCTGACCTCGACCAGGCTCAGCCAGTTGCGGTGCTGCTCGGCGCCGTCAGGCGCGGGGCGTCGGTAGGTACGGCTCATCGGATGGCCTCCCGCTTCGGTACGACGAAGACCACGGCCACCGGGAACCGGTGCGGCTTCGGGTCTCGGTAGCGGGCGGCGACGACGTCGAGTTCGCGGTCGCGCTCGACTTGCAGGGCCGACAAGCGTTCCTCCCAGGATTGACGATCCTTGCGGTACTGAGCGAGTTCTTCCTTGCTCTTCGCGGCGACGGCGACGCTGAACAGCGCGTCCTCGGCGTCGTCGTCGGCGAGCGCACCGCGCAGGGTGGCGGCGAATTGGTCGAGGTTGTCGACGATGCGCTGCTGCTCAGCTGCCTGCCGCTGCTCGAGCTTGCGCTTCAGGGCCTCGTGGCGGGTGGTGGTGCGCCAGTCGATGGCGGCGAGCAGGCCGTCGGCGACGCGTGGCCAACGCTCGGCGAGCCGCTTCTCCACCAGGCCGGAGGCCGCGCTGCCGGCGGTGAGCGCCCGGTCGAGGATGCCGCCGAGGGTGCCGAGGTTCTCCAACCGGCGGAACCGGCCCTGCTCGGGCGCCCAGCCGCCGGCGTAGAGGACCTCCTCGTGCAGCCGCACGCCGTCGGCACCGACCAGCACGAACCGGGAGTACGCCCCGACCAGCACGTCCTCCAGCGCCGGGTCGTCGCTGACTACGGCGGTGACCCGGTGTAGCCCGATGTCCGGGTTGGAGACGGCGGCGCGCAGCAGCCGCGTCGACATGGCAACCAGCGGATGGTTGAGGTGAGCGAGGACGATGTCCTCCTCGTCCTTGGCGACCCGCGGATCGAACGTGACCGGCAGTTGCCGGGGTGGCTCGTCGTCGCTCTGCAGTTTTGCCGTCAGCCCGACGGCAGCCCGTTGCCAGGAACCGGTCAGCGGCGGAACGGTGTAGAGGCCGTCGACCAGGTGCCGGTCGTCGGTGTGTCGCTTGAGCGGCTGTTGACGGGCCAGTTCCAGCGCCGTGTCGACGACCCGCTTGACGGCCGGCGGTGTGATGCCAAGTTCCTCGACGGTCTTGTCCAGCTCCGCTCGGAGCTTGACGACCTGCTCGCGCAGGTTGGCCTCAACCGGCAGGCTGCGAGTGCTCTTGCCCTTGCCCGCCTTGTCGATGTCCACCTCGACATGCTCGCCGAGCATCCGGCGCTGCACGGCGTCGGCGAGTACGGCGTTGACCGAACCGAGGTCGGCCTCCATCCGCGCCACCTTGGTGGCGATCCGGGACAGGAACTCCAGGTCCGCCTCGTAGGAGTCGACGGCCTTGCCGAAGCCGCTGCCCACGAAATGCTTGATCTCGGGGGCGGTCGTCTGGCCGTACCGGTCGACCCGACCGATCCGCTGTTCCAGCTTGTTGGGGTTGAACGGGATGTCGTAGTTGACCAACCGGTGGCAGTACTTCTGCAAGTCAATGCCCTCGCTGGCGGCGTCGGTGGCGAGCAGGATGCGCACCGGCTGCTTCGTCGGGTCGGCCTGGAAGGCCAGCCGCAGTTGCTCCCGCTCCTCGGCGGGCGTACCGCCGTGCAGCAGCACGAGCCCCTGCCCGGCCAGACCCTCCTGGCGGAGCAGCTCGGCCAGCCAGATCTGGGTGTCGCGGTATTCCGTGAAGACCACGACGCGCTCGTTGGTCCAGTGCCGGCCATCCGGCTTGCAGACCGCGCTGAGGTAGTTGATCAGCTCCTTAGCCTTGGCGTCCGGCAGCGCCTCCTTCGCCTCGGCCCACTGGAACATCTTCTCCAGCAGGGCCATCTCGTCGGCGCTGGCGTCGGGCTGCATGGCCCGGGTCCGGCCGAGCGCGTCGTCCTCGGCCTCGGCGAGTTGGTCGTCCGCGTAGGTGGCGACGTCGTCGAAGAAGTCCTCCAGCCACTCCGGCACGTCGTCATCGGCCGGCAAAACGGCGGGCGCCCTGCGGCTGCGCAGAGTCTCCAGATAGACGCCGACCGTGTGCGCGAACGCGGCGGGGCTGGAGAAGAGGCGCTTCTTGAGTAGCAGCGTTACCAGGTCGGTCGCCTTGCGTCCGCGCTGTGAGTGCAGCCGCTTACGCCGCAGCTCGGCGAACTCGGTGAGCAGGGCATGGATCTGCCGCTCGCTCTCCGGGTAGGTGACCGGGATCGCGGTGGCGACCCGCTCCACGAAGCGGGGCTTTCCGTCGGCGTCGGTGACGTCGCGCTTGAGCCGACGGACGACGGTGTCCTTCACCGCCGACGGGTCCGGATCGACACCCCGGGCGAACCGCTGGTTGTCGAGGATCTCCAGCAGCGCGGTGAAGGACGCCTGGTAGCCGTTGTGCGGGGTGGCAGAGAGAAAGAGGCGGTGAGTGAAGTGCGGTGCCAGCCGGCGAATCAGCTTGGTCTGCTGCGAGTCGATCGCGTAGACCTGCTTCGGGGCTGCCGGGGCGACGTGGTGCGCCTCGTCGAGAATCAGCAGATCGAAGGTACGCGGGTAGGCGGGGCCGTCGGCGGGAAGCACCTCGTCGAGCAGGCGCTGCGCCTTCTGCCCGCGTAGCCAGGGCAGGCTGATGATGCTCAGCGGGTAGACCTCGAACGGGTTCGCCGCCGAGCCGTGGGTCCGACGGACCGTCGCGCAGCGTTCGGCGTCGATGATGGTGAAGTCGAGGCCAAACTTCTCTGCCATCTCGTCCCGCCACTTGAGGGTCAGACCCGCCGGGCAAACGATCATGATGCGCCGAGCCCGCTGGCGCAGCAGCAGCTCTTGGGCGACCAGGCCAGCCTCGATGGTCTTACCAAGGCCGACGTCATCGGCGAGGAGCAGGTTGACCCGGGGCGCGTCGACCGCGCGCGCGACCGGCTCCAGTTGGTAGTCCTCGATGGCGACACCAGAGCGGAACGGGGACTGCAACGTCTTCACGTCGGCGGAGGTCACCGCCGACCAGCGGACGGCGTCGAGGAAGGCTGCCAACCGTTGCGGCGAATCGAACTTGCCCTCGGTGACGTTGGGCAGCGAGCCGCTGGGCAGCACCTGGCGCCCCGGCTCAACCTCCCAGATGACGTCGAGGGTGTGGCCGTAGCGGCCATCCTCGACACTCTGCAGGCTGACCAGGCTGCTGTGCTCGCCCTGCTGCACGTCGCTGACCACCCAGCGCTGGCCGCGTACCGCGACCAGGTTGCCGATTTCCGGCTTTGCCGTCGTCACGCTCGGCATAGTCCCCCCATTGTTGGTTCGCCCCCACTCGATCCGACCCGCACCGTACGCCCGGTACTCGTGGAGTCACAGTCCGCCAAAAGGCTTGTTTGTTCACTTCACAGGACAGTGCGGGGCGGCCAAACGATCATCCCCCGAACGTCCCGTTGACGGGACTGCATATCCCGTCAGATGCACGACATCGATACGTCAGGTCACCCGGGTGCCCGGAAGAGCAACAATTCCACCAGCTCGGCCGTCCACCGCTCTCCCGACACCGACAGTTGCGCCGCTGACCGGCAGATGAAGGCCCGGTAAATCTGATAGCGGCGGGCCGACCAGCGGGGCCCCTGCCAAAGCCAGCGCGCCGAGCGGCCGTTGACCGCGTACGGCTCGTCGGCCCGCCGTTGCCAGAAGCCACGCATCTGCCGCGCCAGCCGCGCGTCCAGAATTAGAGCCGGGCACTGCACGCTGTCCGTCCTACTTGCGAAGTAGAGAAACTTCGTGAAAAAGGCCGGCCCGAATCCGGAGATCCGGCCCGCATCCAACAGCAACTGGTAGGCAGCACCGGCGCCTCGCTGGTCGAGGGCGTTGACTGCGGCGGCCAGCCGCTCTTGGATCTCACTCGTGGGCAGTCCCGGCAAGCCGCCCTTGCCATTCAGAACCCAGCGCAGCCGGGTCGGGCCAAAACCACGACTCCCCCAGCCCCAGGCAAAGGAGGTGACCAGGAGGGGCAGCCACAGCCCGCGCTCACGGCACTGTCGCGCCACATCCGTTACCGCCCCTCGACTCAGCGATAGAGGCGACGAGGCAGCAGTACCGAAGGGCGGCCATCCATCGAACTGCGCCCACCGCGCCGGCACCACGTCAATCGAGTGACCGTTGACTTGCTCCTCGGCGCTGCAACGCCGACCAACGACCCTGAGTTCCCACTCACGGCGCTGCTGCCTGAGCCAGTCCTGCTCTTCGGCTGTGAGGCCGCACTCGACCACGCCTTTGTCGTAGGCCGATGCGTCGTCCGGTAGCAACGTCCGGTAGTCACAGGGCTGCGCTGCGGGGTCGTTCGGGTCTGCGGTCACTTCGCACCGCCTGCGGGGCGAAGGGCGCCGGCGGCGAGTCCGTCTGCGGTGAGTCGCACCAGCTCGGCGCTGAGCGAACCTACTTCTTCAACAGCCGATTCGAACGCGAGAAGCCGCTGGAACGCCTCCCCCTGTGCCCGCTGCTGGTCCAGCGGCAGCCGCCGAATCTGTGCCCGGCGGACGTCGACCCTTGATCCAGACAGGCTCGTCGTTTGCTTGTCGTTGGCCGAGTTGCGCAGTTGCCCCGCCACGAACCACGGGTCCAGCGCAGCCGGGTTGGGACGCAGTAGGTAGAGGTGAGCACCCAGGAGCATCCCGTCGGAGGTGATCACCCGAGAAATCAGTTGCCGTGCCGCCACCGGCACAACGACGTCCCCCACCATCAGTGGGACGCGTTCGAGTAGTGCGCCCTCGTCCCGCCCGGATGCGTCGGCACCGGCCACGACGTCCCTTCCGGTAAGGACGAGGGGACCCTTCCCATGACCGGCAGGGGCGCTCTCCCCCCTACCGGGCGCGACACGGATGGGGCCGATCAACTGCAGCGCGCCGGTGCGGGCCAGCTCAGCGACCGACAGGGTGCCGGACACCAGCGCGTCTGCGGCGGGCGCGACCTGCGGTAGCAGCGCCGGAAGCTCGCCGACGATGGCGGCCAGTCGTTCTCTGGTGCGTACCAGATGCTCTCCCGATGCCTCGCTCACGACGGCGGGTTGCCGGCGTGCGGGGGTGAGGTCGACGTCCTCGTCGAGCAGTTCGATGACCGGGACCGCGCGGGCAAACCCGGCTTCCTCGACGTCGCCGTCTGGAGCGGCGGCGAAGGCCCGCCACGCGGCCAGCACGCGCGGTGAGGTCTCGGCCAGGTCACCGCCGGCGGCGTCGATCAGCAGCGCCCGCGCCGGTGGCGGCGCGTCGGTCGCGGCGCGGCGCAGCACCCACAGGTGCAGGGGTACGCCGTGCGGCGCCGCCACCCCCGGCGGAAGGGCGATGACGGCGCGCAAGTGACCTCGGCGCAGCAGTTCGCCGCGAATCCGTTTGCCGGCGCGGCGGCTGGCGACCGTGGGTGGCATCAGCAGAACGGCGTGCCCGCCGACCCGCAGGTGGGCCAGGGCGTGCTGTGCCCAGGCCAGCTCCGGTTCGGTACGGGGTGTGGTGCCGACGATCCAGCGGGGGTCGTGACCGAGTTCCTCGTCGCCCCAGTTGGTCGCGCCGAACGGTGGGTGGCAGACGACGGCGTTGACGGTGCGGCCGGCGAAGGCGTCGGCGCGCAGTGAGTCACCGGTACTGACTTCCCCGGGTACGTCGTGCAGGGCCAGCCACAGGCCGGCGAGCCGGGCGAGGTCCTCGTCGAGTTCCTGCCCGTACACCGAGGTGCTGCCGGCGCGGACGGCGGCTCGCAGGATGGCGCCGGAGCCGGCGGCCGGGTCGAGGACTGAGCCACCGCCGACGTTGGCGAGCCCGATCATCAGGTCGGCGAGGTTGTCGGGGGTGGCGAAGGGGCGGCCGGGACCTGGTGCGGAGAACCGCTGCCACAGCTCGTCGAACGCGCCCTGCGCGCCCAGCTCGTCGGCGAGGGCGTCGACGTCGGGCAGGAGTGGCGCGAGCTGTGCGTCGGGGTGGTGGCTGCGGGAGCCGCGCTGTCGGGCAAGCAGGAAAGCGCCGACTGCGGCGAGACCGGCGGCCGGGGAGTCGCTGGCCGCAGCGAGGTGTCGCCAGAGCCGGTCGGCGGTGGCGAGCTCAGGGAGCTTGCCCTGGGTGCGAAGCCACTGCTCGACCTGGATCAGGTCGAACTCGGGGCTCGCCGTCGTCCCGCCAACGGGGGCAGGGAAGTCGGGATGCCGTTTGCGCCAGTTGCTGACCGCAGCGCGACCGACGCCGGCGAGCCGGGCGATTTCCGCTGCCGTGATGGTCGGGTTCTCCTGCACGCCGAAAGTCTCGCACATCTGTCAAGCACGAGAATGTCTGTTGACAGTGTTGTCAGACGATGCTCTTATTGACCCCGCAACGCTCACACCTGGAGGACAACGATGCGCAAGACCACGACTCTCGCTCTGATCGCCACCGGCCTCATCGCCCTGGGCTGCGGCTCCGGTGCCGCCGACAAGGCGAGCAGCTCCAGCGGCGACGAGGGCGGCGCCAAGGCGAGTACCCCGGCCAGCGACAAGGGCGACGCCAAGGGCGAGGAGAAGGCGACGACCGCCAAGATCGGCCAGCCGGCCCGCGACGGCAAGTTCGAGTTCACGGTGAAAACCACCAAGTGCGGCGTCGCCAAGATCGGCAACGACATGCTCGGCCAGAAGGCGCAGGGCCAGTTCTGCCTGGTCACGGTCAACGTGAAGAACATCGGCAAGGAAGCGCAGATGTTCGACGGCAGCAGCCAGAAGGCGTACGCGGCCGACGGCACCGAGTACTCCGCCGACTCCGGCGCGGCGATCTACGCGAACAAGAACGCCGAGACGTTCCTCAACGACATCAACCCCGGCAACCAGGTCAACGGCGTCGTGGTCTTCGACATCCCGAAGAACGTCAAGCTCACCAAGCTCGAGCTGCACGACTCGATGTTCTCCGGCGGCGTCGACGTCGCCCTCGGCTGATCTGCCTCCCGCACCCCGGGGCGGGTCTGAACGATCCGCCCCGGCTGTTCACACCATCCCTGTTCACAGAAGGAAACCGGTGATGACCGACCCGACCACTCCAAATCCGACCGAGAGTCCCGAGGACCCAGCTTCGACCGCTGGCACCTCGGCCAACCCAGAGGTTGACGCCTCCAGCGCGAGCACAACGCCGATAAGCAGGCGTCGCTATCTGATCGCGGCGTCGGCAGTGGTGATTCTGCTGGCTGTGTCCATGAGCATCCTCGTCCTGATGCAACGCGATTCACCGTTGGAGGCGGCCCGACAAGCCTGCGGTGCCGGCAGGGAGGACTGGGCGATGCTGGGCGACGACGGGAGTTCCCTCACGCTACAGAGCGTCGGCGAGGAGCGAACCGGCCTCAAGCTGGAGCAGTTGCAGTGCTACTGGACCGAGCTGAAAGTGCCAGATGCCGTCATTGCGGAGATCGAAGGCACGCGCGCGCTGGACGGACGCCAGTCCGGCGAGTGGGAGGACATGGACGCCTCCTGGATCTACCACCCGGATAACGGCCTCCAAATGATCATCACCCTCTCGGACTGACTCCTTGCCCGCCCTTCGTCGCGGTCCGGCACTCGGCCGTACCGCTGGCCTTCCGCGCCCTGGAGACGACCATGGCCCTCCCTGACCCGTACGGCACCCTCCGCTGCTCGGCGGGGACCGTCCACCTGCGTCAAGCCGTCCGCGCCACCGGCGCCCTGTTCACCACCGCCCTACTGGCGATGACGCTCACTGGCTGCGGGGACGAACAGCGCCCCACAACCACGCCGGCGTCCGCATCCCCGAGCGCGTCTGCCTTGCCCAGCACGTCGCCGACACCGCCACCGCCCGACCGGGACGGCGACGGCATCCCCGACTCCAGCGACGCCTACCCCGACGATTCGAAGAACACCCCTCAGCAGCCCCCGGTCAGCCTTGAGTGCGACACGGGCAACGACTGGAATGCGCTGCTCACGGTGCGGCCCGGCAGAGACGACCGGCCGGACTTCAGTGAGGTGTGGGCGGCGAAGCCGACGGCCTGCGACGCCCAAGCGGAGATCTATCCCGTGACCGATACCGAAAAGGCCGCGCTGAAGACGTCGAAGTACGACGGTGGGACCATCACGGCCCTGTACGAGATGTGCGCCGCCGTCGACCCTGAGGACCCGTACCTGGAGGCGGACTTCGCCGCCAGCAGCGAGCAGATCCCGGAGATCAACGCAGCCCTCCTGATCTGTCCCACCTACCCGTACGCGAAGAAGTGGCGCGAGACGGTGAAGCGCGGGCAGGCCGACGTGGATCTGGCAGCCCAGGGTCGGATCTTCGGCGAGGGCACGTTCCGCGTCGGTAAGGAGATCAAGCCCGGCACGTACGTCACCACGGACGTCGACGGCTGCTACTGGGAGCGGCAGAACAGCTCCGGCGACACCATCGACAACTACTTCACCAACAGCGCCCGCCGCGTGCAGGTAACCATCCGCTCCTCCGACTTCGCCTTCAGCTCTGAGAACTGCGGCGAGTGGCGCCCCGCGCGCTGAACCGAAGCACCGACATCCACCGCTCCCCCGGGCGGGCCGACGAGTCGTCGGTCCGCGGACACCACACGCCTGGAGACCACCATGACCCAGCCTCCGCAGTCCACCGCGCCCCTGATCGAGCTGATCTTCGACCGGCTCGCTGCCGCTGACGTACCGACCGAGACCGCCGAGCTGGTCCTCGCCGCGCTGACCAGCGAGGACGACCTGACCGCCGCCCTCGCCGGCACCCCCACCCGACTCGACCCCCGCTCCCCCACCGGAGATGGTCCAGCGGAACGGATCTGGTTGAAGTCGGTGACCGTCGCCGGGTTCCGCGGCGTCGGCCCGGAGCGGACCCTCCAGGTCGACCCCGGCCCGGGCCTCACACTGGTCGTGGGCCGCAACGGCTCCGGCAAGTCCAGCTTCGCCGAGGCCGTCGAGCTCGCCCTCACCGGTGACAGCGCCAGGTGGGCCGACAAGACGAGCGTCTGGCGTACGGGGTGGCGCAACCTGCACAGCCCGGACCCGTGCTGGGTCGACGTGGAGCTGCGCGTCGACGGGGTCGCCACGCCGACGCGGGTGAACCGTTCCTGGCCGGTCGGGGCCGAGCTGGCCGACGCCGAGGTGACCGTGACCAGCGCCCATGGTCGGCACACCGGCCTCTCCGAGCTGGGTCTGGCCCGCCCGCTAGAGCTGTACCGGCCCTTCCTCACCGCCGCCGAGCTGGGCAAGCTCGCCGCCGGCACGCAGAGCCAGCTCTTCGACGCGCTCTTCGCGATCCTCGGCCTGGACGCGCTCACCGACGCCGACCAGCGTCTGCTGCGCGCCGCCCGGCCGCACGACACGACAATCAAAGAGGTACGCGCACAGCGCACCGCCCTGGCCGACGCGCTCGCGGGGATCACCGACGACCGGGCCCGGCGGACCGCCGCGCTGCTGGGCGGCCGGGGTGCGGTAGACCTCGCCGCGGTGACGGCGATCCTCGACGAGCCGGACGAGGCAACCGTCGACCTGGAGGTGTTGCTCTGCCGGGAGCTCGTCGCTCTTGACCCGCTGCCGGCCGACGAGGTGAACCGGCTGGCCGGTCAGCTGCGCGAGGCGGCCGCCGAGGCCCTGCGGTATGACGGTGGCCGGTCCCGGGCCGCGCTGCGTAGCGCCGAGCTGCTCCGTCTCGCTCTCGAACACCACGACGACGAGGGCGACGGGTCGTGCCCGGTGTGCGCCACCGGCACCCTCGACGGTGGGTGGCGTGCCGCCGCCGCGCAGTCGCTCACCGAGCTGCGGCAGCGCAGCGTCGCCGCTCAGACGGCGACGACCCGGTTGACGGCTGTGCTGCGACAGACGCACCACCTGATCGACGACCTCGCGGTGCCCGAGGGCCCCGGATCGGAGCCGACGGTCGGGGCGCTGCGCGATGCCGTGGCCGCGCTGCGGCGCGTACCCGGGGAGCCGGCCGACCTGGCCGACCACCTGGCCGCGCGGTACCCGGCGGTGGTGACGGCGGCGGACGCGGCCCGCGCGTACGCGGAGGGATTTCTGCGGCAGCGCGACACCGGTTGGCGGGCGGCGGCGGCCGACGTGCGCGAGTGGGTGGCCGCCGCCGGCGGCCTGCCGGCGCGGGAGGTGGCCCTGACCCGGTTGAAGGCTGCGCGCGCGTGGCTGAAGGAAACCGGTACGGAGATCCGCAGCGAGCGGGTGGCGCCGTTCGCCGGGCACTCCCAGCGGATCTGGGCGCAGTTGCGGCAGGAGAGCAACGTCGAGTTGGGTGCGATGACGCTGGAGGGTGCGAACACCCGACGGCGGGTGGTCTTCCCGGTCAGCGTGGACGGCGCCGACAACGGCACGGCCCTGGGCGTGATGAGTCAGGGTGAGATGCAGGCGCTCGGGCTGGCCACCTTCCTGCCGCGCAGCTGCGCCCCGGAGAGCCCGTTCCGGTTCATCGTGGTCGACGATCCGGTGCAGAGCATGGACCCGTCGAAGGTGGACGGCCTCGCGCGGGTGCTCGCCGAGCTGGCCGAGCATCGGCAGGTGGTGGTCTTCACCCACGACACGCGTCTGCCGGACGCGGTCCGCCGACTCGATCTCGGCAAGGCGCGGATCATCGAGGTGACCCGGGCGGAGAAGTCGGTGGTGACCCTGCGACCCGGTTCGGACCCGGTGACCCGCTACCTGGACGACGCCCACGCGTTGGCGCGCAACGACGAGATCACCGCCGAGGTACGCGGGCCGGTGGTCGCGGAGCTATGCCGCTCGGCGCTGGAGGCGGCCTGCCACCGGACGGTCTGGCGGACCCGGGTGGCGCGGGGCGTACCGCACGCCGACATCGAGAGCGCGATTGAGGACGCGTCCCGGCGGGTCGCCACCACCATCGCTCTGGCGGCGTTCGATGATGCCGAGAAGGGCGGCGACGTGCTCGGCTGGCTCGGCCGCCGGCACGGACGACGGGCGGTGAACGCCTACCAGGCGTGTCGGGAGGGCGTGCACGGGGCGTACCTGGCGGACCTGCCCGGACTGGTCGCGGACGCCCGCCTCCTCGCGGCGGCGTTGTCGTGACCGCGCCAACGCCCCAGCGCTGCCTGGCGGCGGCCGACCAGTTGCTGCGCGGCACCGGTCTGCTCGGTGCCGCGGCGGTGACCGCGGGCTGGTGGCCGCGGGCCTGCGCCTGCCTGATCCGGCTCGCACTCGAAGGCGGCATCGACGGCTACTGGCTGCGGGTGAAGCCGACGGTGGCAGCGTGCCGGCAGGGTCGCGCGAAGCAGTTGATGCTGCGCGGCCGGCTCGGCCCGGGCGGCGAAACCGCCCGCCGGGTGGCGTTCGCCTGGGCGACGTTGTCCGCCGCCACGCACCACCACTGCTACGAGCTGGCCCCCACGGCGGCGGAGCTGCGGCGGCTGCACACCGAGGTGATCATCTTGCTCACGCGACTCCAGTCGGTCTCGGCGACGTCGGCCAGCAGGCCGGGTGTCATCGCCCGAGATGTGTGAAGGCGGCCCAGCTCACCGGTGCGGCGTTGTCCGCGCGACCACACTGAGCGGCCAACTCGGCCGGCATGCCGTCGGGCGGCTGCCGGGCTGGGTCCAACATCCACAACTGGGCGCGGTGCAGGGCATCGGTGGGTTGGTGGCCTTCCTCGTACAGGAATTGGTGCACGAGATACATCAGCAAGGACGTGCCCACGTCGGGCACCGACCACAACGACCCGAAGACCGTGTGAGCACCGGCGGCGACGAACGCGGTGGCGAGGCTGAACGCTTCGTCATAGTCGGCCCCCACCAGGTTCGTGGTGCAGGCGGCCAGGAACACGTGGCCGAGCTCGAGCGCGGCGAGTCGGGACACCTCCAACAGTTGGCGCGCGGGCAGCTGACCCCCCGCGAGCACGAGGTGGGAGTCCGCCGGCCGAACCGGGTCGACGCGCCCGTGGCAGGCCAGATGCAACAGGGACGCCCCACGCCCACCAACGGCTCTGATCCAGGCAAGGACGCTGTCGGGGTGACCGATCCGGTCCGGCCCCTCCTCGGGGCCGCCGAGGTACTGGCCCTCCTGGTGGAACCGCTTGTGGATCGCCCGCGCCTCGATGCCGGCGAAGGGCAGGTCGCCGAGCGGGTCCCCAACCACAAGAGTCGACTGGATCGGGCGTGGCGGCCGAGCCGCTGCCGTACACAGCATGCGGGCCGACGGGCTGTAGGACAGGACGAGGTCGTGCACCGCGTACCGCCGGCCCGACGGGGTGTTCTGGTACGCGGCGTGCCAGGGTACGAGCCCGAGGGCACCCATCGGGATGAGCACCAGCCGCGGGGAAGCCGACGAGCGCATTGACCGGGTCTCGGCGACGATCCGGGCCATCGCCGCCCGCCACGCCCACCGACAGAGATCATCCATTCGGGCCCCCACCGACGGCAGCACCGGCGCGCCGACCGGGCCGGCGTCTCGTGGCCGGCTTTTCCGGGTGTCCGCTCCGCGTCCCGTCACGGCCGGACCCAGCGCCGCTTGGAGGAGCTTCTGCATCGGCGATCCGTCGCCGACCACGAGATCGGGCAGTTCGACCACCTCGATCTTCCCGGTCGCGGGGACGATGGCCGCGAACCCCGGCACCGGACGCGCGGCCGGCACCAGGTAGACGAGCGCATCCAGGTCAAGCTCGGTAAGCGCGGCGCGGATCTCCGCGACGCGCACCTGGGCCAGCGCCTGCGCACTCGTACCCGCGTCCTCCAGGGCACGCAGGACGCGCGGCCGCAGGTCGTCCGGCACCTCGCCGGCCGCGAGAAGCGCGCCGAGCGGGTCACCGGTGGCCTGATCGCGTCCCAGCCCCGCGGTCTGCCGCCACTCCTCAGCCAGGGCAGGATGGCCGGCCTCCCGAAGCGAGTCGGCGATCGTGCGGGACGCGGTGGCGGCGTGCAGGACGAGACCTCGCCCGGCATCCAGGGCGGTGATCAGGTCGTCGTCGGCCTGGTCCTGAAGGCACCACCGGACAACTGTCGTGGCGTCAGCGGTGGCCTCCCGGGCGATGTCCATCGCGTGATCGGTGCCGGCCTGCAACAGGACCCGCCGGGCGTGGCCGTGCAGCGCGGCGAGTCCAAGGCGCCGGGTTCGGGCCCGATCCGGGTCGCCGGCCCTGCGCAGCGCCTCGGCGTGGTCGCGAGTCAGATCGGTCCAGAGCGCGTTCGCCGGCCCGCCGGACTCCGCCGTCGCCGCTTCGAAGTGCGGGACGGCGCGGGCTGCGGCCGTCCGGTCGCCAAGCCTGCTCGCCGCGGCGAGTTCGGCCTGGGCGGCGACGGTCAGGCTCACGAAACGAGCGGTGTGTCCGGGCTCCAACTGGTGTGCCAGGGTGGCGAGGTGGTCGGCCCACCTGCGCAGCAGCGGCAGGTCCGCACGTCGTAGCGCCGCGGCTACCTGGGTTGCGCCGACCAGTACCGTCACACCCAGTTCCCGATGCGTCAGCCGCCTTGCCGGCAGTGGCACGGGTGAGTGTGGGCGTACCTCTCCCCTTCCCGTTGCCACCGTCACCAGGTCGTCAAGGACGCGCATGGTCGTTCGATGCAACTGGTCGGCCTCGTGGGAGAACCCGACTCGACGTGCCAGCGCCCCGGCGTGTGCGGTCGCCCTCCGCAGGCCGACGACATCACCCTGCCGCGCTCGCTGGAACGCCACCATGACGGCTGCCCATACCCGCCACTCAGCGACGAACGGGTCCTGCGGCCGACCGTCAGCGACCTCGTCCGTCGTCAGGTTGCCGGCGGCACGGGACCCGCGCAGATCCCCCAATTGGGATGCACGAGTTTGCAGGGCGAAGGAGAGCAGCGCCGGTATCCGGTCGCCGCTGACCTTGCTGAAGCTTTCGTCCCGCCCAGCCCGCAGCAACGCCTCCACAGCCGTGTTCGAGTCCGGGATCGCGGAGCTGGCGTTGGCGGCCTGCTCCACCAGCCCCTCTGCCATGTCGAGCAGCCCCGCGAGGCGCGGCGGAGCGTCGGCGCCAAGCGCTCGACCCAGCGTGATCAGGTGGCGCAGTCTCGGCAGGTCGAGCGTGTCTTCGGCCTCGCCGAAGCGAGCAAAGTCCGCATAGACCAGCGCCGTGGCGAGATTGACACGTGCACGGGTCGTCGCGGACACGCCGTTGTCCAGCACCTGGTTTGCTTCGTCAAGCGCGGCTGCCAGGTGGTCGAGGCTGGTCTGCGCCGCGGCCGTCTTCTCGGCGGCGTCGTACTCAAGCACTTCTGTGGCGAGGACCAGACGCGTGGTGTGCGCCGCTAGGACGTCGTCGTCGGTGTCCGCAGCGGCGAGGGCGTGTTCGACATAGCGGGCGGCGGCGTCGAGGCTGGCCTGGCTGCGGGTGAGCTGCCAGTTCAGCCGGTGGGTCTCGGCGAGCTGCCGCCACACGGGCGCCCGGTGCCCGGTCAAGGGTAGGGCCTGCTTCAACAGGGTGACGGCCTCCGCGAGGCCGCTCGGGTCGCCGGCGTGCTCCGCACCGCTGCGCAGCACCCCGGCGAGGGTGACTACGACGGTCGGGTCAGCGTCATCCTCAGCGACCGTTCGCCAGCTCCCGATCGCCTTGTCGAGGGAACCGGGATCCTCGCCGAGGTCCCACAGGACCTCGCATGCCGTGGCCCGGCAGCGGTGCAGGCTGAGCCAGCCAGGCTGCCCGGGTCCGCTGGCTTCGATGCCACGGTCTGCCACGGTGGCGGCCAGCTCCACGCTCCTGGGGTCCTCCCGCAGTCCGGCCATGTCCAGATGGGCCGCCGCCAGGTCGGCAGAGGCGGTGGCGTACCCCGGAGTGATGTCCGGTGGCAGCTGCGCGAGGGCGGCTGAGAGGACGTCGATGCCGTGCTCCAAATCCTGCTCCCGCTCGCCGCCGCAGTCGTACCGGGCCAGGAGCGCCATCCCGCGAACCATCTGCACGTACGCGGCGAGATCGGTGGCCGTAGAGCTCACGCGAATGGCCTCGATCGCGGCCACCACCTCGTCCGCGTCCACCGCGGCGGCCTGGGTAGGTCGCCCGTCGTCCAGGCACCGCCCCAGGAACCGGTCCCAGGTCGCCTCAAGCAGGTCCACGGCCACGAGGTCACGCTCGGGATCATCCGCCGGCCAGCCCTGATAGGCGGCGGTCAGATGATCGATGGCCTGGTCGTGGTCGGTCGAACCCGCACCGAGGCGTGCCCGTTCGGCATGGGCCACGCCGAGCCCCGCGTGCCAGATAACCGCCTGATCGTGGTGTGGTGCGCCGTCGATCGCCCGGTCGAGGTGCGCGATCGCGGCGGCGAGGAGGCCCTCGTCCGGCTCCGCCTCGTACCATTCCAGGTACGCCTGCCCGAGCATCCCGGTCAGTTCGGCGAGGTCCGCGTCGGGCGGCGGGTCCGCGATGAGCGCGATCAGGTGGGCGACCCACCCGTCGAGGGGCACACTGTTCGTGCTGTCCACAGTGGTCACCTGCTCGCGCTCACCTTCTCGTCCCGGGACGCCGGGACCCGCGTCACCACCGGCACCGCGAGGGTGACCCAGTCGCAGGCGCTGTTCGCGGTGGCCCCGGCGTCGCGATGCACGGCGGCCAGACCCAGTCGACCCAGCAGGCCGGTCACGGCGAGCGGCGCCCGCGTCCGCCCAGGCCAGGCCTCGTCGACTGCAGGCAACTCGAACGGCGACGAGCTGAATTCCTTCTCCGCGGCAAGCAACACCAGCCAGTCCTGGGTGGTGGCACCGTCCTCGACGGGCGTGCCGACAGGGAGCCGCAGCTCGACGGGCCGCCCGTACAGCGCCGCGCCGACGCGCCCGGGCGCGACCTGGGCACCGGGGAAGAGCCCGGCGTGGACGCGGTGTTTCTCCGTGATGTTCAACAGTACGTAGTACAGGGGGCGGTCACTGTCGTTGCGGAGGCGCACGAAGATCGTCGGCGGTACCCAGCGCCCGTGCTCCTGCCGGTACCGCAGATGCACGGCGCCGTCCATGCTCGGACGCAGCGCAGGTCTGTCCATGGGTGCGGTGAGCTCGCCCGCGAACGCGTCGACAAGCTCCACGGATACCGCGTCGACAAGCGCGGAGAACGGATTCACCAGAGCTTTGACCCGACGAACTCGGGCCAGGTGTTCTAGCGCCGCCGCGACCCGACGGCCGCCGTCACGCTGAATGTCGGTCATCTCGTCGCAGAGCGCGGTGCCCTCCCCGTCGCGGATCCGCACCCGGTCTGGCTCGCGGACGTCGATGACCAGCTCCGGCGTCCGCTTCTCGTGACTCTTCAGCATGCGCAGATGAGGAGACGGGCCGCCACCGGGCCCCATCGTCGCCAGCGCCGCCAGGACCTGATCCCCCGTCGGCGCGTGTTCGCCGTCGACACCGACAGTGACCGCCGGGGTGGGCACCCGGCTGACGACGACCGGGTACTGGAGGTCCTCGTCGGGCTCCCAGCCGAGCGGTCGGACGACGCTGCGCTCAGGGTGGACCCGCACCACGCGCGCCTCCCGTAACTCCGGACCGGGTACGGCCACCCGGACGTCGTCGTTGTCGGGACCTATCGACAGCCCGTGGCAGGACCCAGCATCGATCTCCCACTCGCCCCGGACGCCCCGCATCCGCATGCCAGTCGCCGACGGCGTGATCCGACCGCCCAGGAACGGCTGGTCCGCGATGCCGGGAGTGACCGGCTCCAACTGTGGGACCTGCTGGTAGGCATGCCGCTCCACGTCGCACCGCGCGGCCGTCAACAGCTCGCGGTATGTCGCCGATGGGCCGAGCCGTCGCATGGCGCTCAACAGGGACCAACTGAACAAGCCGCGCGCTTCTCCGTCGGCCCACGTCTCGACGGCCGACTCACCCGACGCACACGCGGCCAGCTCCACATGCTCGACCGGGGGCAGGGCCGCGAGGCGGCGTAGCTCCGGCAGCAGCGAATCAATCATCGGGGCGGTCTCCAACGGCGGCACGGCCCGAATCGTGTCGCGGGTGACGCCGAACGAGTGACAACTGTCGGCCACGACGACCACGTGACACCCGGTCACGGCGATCCCGCTGAGCAACAGGGACAGTTCCTTGTCCCAGAGATCTGCCACATCGCCGTGGCGGCTGTCGTGGCAGATCAGCGTCTGCATCGTCCCGCTCGGCTCCAGGTGCCACAGCTCATCGGGGACCTTCGCCTGCGACCCGTGGCCGCTGAACCAGAACAGCGCGGTATCGCCCGGCCCGGCCTGGCCCAGATGGTCGCGAAGTCCAGTGATGACCGCATCCCGGGTGGCCTGCGCATCCTCCAGAATGCAGATGTCCGGTCGCTCGTTGCCCCGGAAACGGACGCGCAGGAAATCCGCCACCGCTCTGACGTCGTTGCGGCACCCCCGCAGGGGCGAGGTGTCCAGATAGCGATCGATCCCGACCAACAGCGCGATGACCCGCTTGGTCATGTCTCGTTCCCCGTCGGGACGTGAAGCCAGCTGTGCTCGACGAACTGCTTCTCGGGCAGGTCGACGGTGACCTCGGTGAACGCGTCGGGCAACGGCGGCAACGCGGAGTGCCGGATGACATCTCGGTACAGCACGTCGGGTAGACCCAGGACGTAGTCGACGGCAGGGTTGTCCCGCAGCGCCGCGCGCAGTGGAGGGCTGTCGAGGATCCGGTGAACAGCTATCGCCGCGGCACCGACCCAGCCACTGTCGGCCGGCTTCATCAACCCCCGGTGCAGGGCGACACGCAGCCGCACGCGCTCCGCCGGACCGAGACCGCTGTTCGTTCGGCGCAACGCGTCCGCCAGGCCACCCACCAACCGCGGGATCACCGTGGACTCGTCAATGCCGACGGGCAGGACGGCGAACTGCCCGTCACCCTGGTCCTGCACCGCCACCGCCGATTCGTCGAGACCGGCGGCACGACGCGCGTCGGCGAGTGCTCGTACCAGCCAGGACTGGGTGCGCTCGGCCAGATGGTTCGGTCGCTGGCTGTAGCTGGCTACATCGGCGGCCATGCAGAGCCGCACGGCAGCGGTGCTCGTTTCGACGTGTCCCGGCAGGACCTCCTGAAACACCACGGCGTCCTGGAGGGTCGCCTGTCGTCGAATGGACCGGTCCCGCCAGGTCCCTAGTGTTTCGACACGCAGTCCGATTCGCCCGGACAGGACCGCCACCGACGCCGGCACCTCGACGAGCGCATGCATGCCGTACGTCAGCGGAAGGAACATCCGCCCTGACGGGTCGGCATAGGTCCAGCCGAATCGGTGCCGGTGCATGCCGAAGGACCAGGCGCGAGGGCGACCGGCTCTCGGGGCCATTCGCACCAACCAACCCGGCCGGGCGACACCAGCCAGGATCGCACGATCAGCCGCGACGGTGACCGGGCGCGGCGGACCCTGACCGTAGGTCAGCCCGAGCGTCCCGCCGTCGCTGTCCAGCCGCACAGCGACGGCGTCCTCGGCGTCGAAAGCGATCTCGAAGCGGACAGATGTGTAGCGCCGGCCGTCCGCCAACTCGTCCAGGTCGAACGCGGCCAACAGGCCGAAGTATCGACGTCCGGACACCTCGGCACGCAGCCGCAGCGGCTTCGGTAGATCCTCCCCCGCCACCGGAAAGAGCAGCGGACGACCGCAGGTGACTCCTGCGGGCCCGAACGACGAATCCGGTTCGTCGGGATCCCGGGTCTGGCTCGGTCGCAGTAACGAGCGAGCCAGGACGTCGGACGCCCGCAGCGGCTCGTCCTCGGGCAACGCCCAGTCGTCCCCGGTCATCTGTCCTCCAGCTCAGTTGCTCGATCACTATCCGGCGAGATCGGATCAGTAGCGGCGGATCGACTGACTGACCGAGTCGTCCATGCCACGCCTGTCGCGTCGGCGTTACGACCGATATCCCGGGCACCGTTCCGTGCCCGTTACGACCGAGCACGTCCATACCAATTGGCGAGGAGCCCGATCATTACTGACCAACTGCGCGGCCGAGTAGGTATGTCAGCCAGCCGACAGGCGAAGCATTCGGTCGGGTGGGCGATCCCTCGCCCTTTCGTACACATCTCCGAAATCCCCTGGGTCCGGGGCGGTAATCCCGTACTAATCCGGGATCGCGCGGCTCCGCAGGTGCGAGAGTCGGACGCGTCGGCGTACGCGAGGGGGAGCCAGTGGGATCACGAACGTCAACAGCCCCACCACGATCGTCGGTCGGCGACGCGACCGTCCACCATCGAGCCGTTGCAGGCCGAAGCCCGGTGCCCCAGACTTGGCGGATCATCAGGGGTGTCGGCGGGCCAGGCGAGGTGGCGGTGGACGGTGTCGTACGACGCTCGGACGCGCCACCCGCGCGAGGATTCCTCGCCCGACTGCCGAGCGCCATCCGCGAGGAACTGCTCGGCCGCGGCCACGCCTGCCGCTACGAGCCGGGTGACCTCCTGCTCCTCGAGGGTGGCACCGACACGTACGTGATTCTCCTGATCAGTGGTTTCGTGAAGGTGACGAACAACGTGGAGGGCGTGGAGGCGTTGGTCGCCATTCGCGGCGCGGGCGACATCGTCGGGGAGTCGGCGGCCCTCGCCGATCTGCCCCGCATGGCTAGCGTCACCGCCTGCGGCGTGGTGACCGGGTGCCTGGTCACCGCCGAGGCCTTCCGCCACGTCCTCAACCGGCACCCCGACGCCGCCCGACTGGTCACCTCGACCGTGGCCGAGCGACTGCGCTGGGCCAACCAGCGCCGCGCCGACTTTGTCGCCTACCCGGTGGAGGTGCGGGTGGCCCGGGTCCTAGCCGAGATCGCCCAAACGCACGGGCGGCAGGCCGACGACGGCAGCGTGGTCATCGACGTGCCGTTGAGTCAGCCGGAGTTGGCGACAATGGTCGGCGCGGCCGAGGCTACCGTCCACAAGGCGTTGCGAGCGCTGCGGAAGGCGGACCTGATCCGCTCCGGTTATCGCCGCATTGTCATTCTGGATCCGGCCGCCCTGCGGCGGATGGCCCACGAGCCTCCCGACTGGATTTCGTAGCCGAACGTTCGTCCGGGTCGCATGATCGGTGCTGGACCGACGCCACTTTCGATATCCGTTCGGTCGAGCCTTCGACACCTTTGGTCGACGCGACGACCACCGCACCGGGTCAAACATTCATAACGTCACATTGAGCACCACGAACCTCTCCCTATTTATGCCTCCTCCAGGCCGCACATCCCAGTACCGTTCACGGGATCGGTCGGGAAGAGAACGTCGCCACTGACCGATCCTCCGGATCCGCATGGCGGTCCCTCCCCTACTCGTTACGTGGACCGGAGACAATGACTGATTTGAGCAGCCTGCACAGGCAGATTCACCGCACCCACGAGTTGGTCGCCTCCCTGGGGCAGGCCATCGGCCAGGTCGACACCCGCGTCGGCGTCCTCGGGCAGAAACAGGAGGACGCCCGGAGCGATCTCCTCCACCTGCGGGCAGATTTCGCGGAGTTCGTGGAGCAGGCCCAACGAGACGCACGTGTCAGCGACGCCAACCTGAAGATCCTTAAGCTCAAGGGCGAACTGGAGCACCAGTTCGGTCACCACGACGTGGTTCGTCGCACAGCGGTGGGCATGCTGCGGGCCTTCGACCTCGGGCTGGTGCGCAAGGAGACGGTCCGCGCCATCGGTGAGCAGCTGATGGTGCAAACCCCTCGCTATTGGCTCGCCCCGGTGCTGGTGGCGCTCGCGGCGTGGTCGGGAGATGCCCCGGACCGGTGCGTCCAAGCGGTGGAGGAGGCGTACCGCCGCTCGCCGGGCCACACGTCGCTGTTCCTGACGTTGGTCCTTCGACGGCAGGGACGACGATCCAGCGCCGTGCGATGGCTGGAGCACTACCTCGAGGCGCAGGACCCGGCAGCACTCAACCGCGAGTTCGCGGTCGTGCTGGAGGCGGTAGCCCAGGGCGCCTTCGGTCCCGGTGGCCTGGAGGTCGTCCGAGGCCGGGTCGACGGCTGGCACCGCCTCCTGCTGGACGACGAGGCCGTCACGCTCGCTCAGGTCAACCGCTGGCGTCGAGAGATGGAGACACACGTCCAGCCCGACGCGGTCGCGAACGACTTCCCACGTCTGGCCGAGGCCTCGCCGGAATGGCCCCAGTTGCACCGCGCCCTGGCCTGCGCCGAGGCACACCAGTCGATCGTCAACCGCTACCGCGAGCTGATGAACGCGGACGTACCGCCGAGCAGCGGCATCGAGGATGCCATCGACGACATCCTCGATCAGTTGGTCGAGGAGTACGACTTCGAGGAACTGCCGCTACGCCGGGAACTCGTGGTCAACGAGGCGATCGTCGCGGCCCGCGGCAGCCTGACGGAGGCGCGGGCGGTTGAGCGTGAGTCCACCGCCCTGAACGACACGAGGGACTACCTCACCATCCAGACGGAGTCGGCCCTCAATCCCGACGAGATCGGCGTGTCGACGCAGACCCAGCGGCTGGCGGTGGCCTTCTGCCATGACTGGATGAGTACGTCCCACGCGGCGTTCACCCGCGACTACCGCGTCGCGCTGCCCGGCGTGGTCTCGGTGACCTTCGACCTCACCGACAACCTCGGCCTGCCCGGGCTGCGGCTACCGCGGTGGACCGGCTCCTTCGATCGGCCGGTGAAGGTCCTGGAGCAGTCCCTGAGTGCGCACTGGAACCGACACACCGAGCGGTTCCTGAGTGGCCTCGCCTTCGAGTGGCACAAGCGTGTCGTCGCGCCGGCGGTGGTGCTCCTCCTCGTCCTGCTGGTCGTGTCCGTCGTCGGCGCTCTGTGGCTGGGCATCTTCGTGACGCTCGGAGCTGGCGTGATCTGGGGCCTGGTTCTCAAGTCGCAGGCCGACGACGCGGCCGAGGAGCAGAGGAAGGCCCGCGAGCGCGTGGCGCAGGCCACGAAGAGGTCGCTGGTGGAGCTGCGAGCCGCCGGTGCGGAGCTGAGCGACTGGACGAGTCGGTTCAGCGCCGCGGACGCCAAGGAGGCGGACGTGAAAACCCTCATCGCCGACCTCGCCACGGTCGGCGCCCCGAGCAGCCCGTACGAGCGGCGCGTGGTCGGCCGCCTTGAGGAGGCATGACATGACAGCTCAGGATCCAACGACCGATCCCGCGTCCGACGCGCCAGAGGAAGCCGGGGCGCAGGGCGTCCCGTGGGCGCGTCAGCCGAACCCGGCGAGGCACCGAACGACGAGTCGCGCTCGACAGATCGTCGAAACGCTTCCCGACTGGGAGCCGATGCCGCCGGGTGTGGCCGTCCGCCGGCCCCGGCAGGACTGACGCGTGGCAGTCACCGGCAGCGGCTACCAGGCTTGGGTAACGTTCCTGGACCGGTGGCGAGCCGGCCAGGCAGACGACGCGCGAGAGCTTCCGCTCCTCGCCGAACAAAATTTTCCGGCCGACAGCTGGGCTCGGCTGATCCGACGGATGACGGAGGTGTTGGCGTCCCGTCTGCGCGCCTGGGCCGACGGGCTCCTTCGTGCCATGGCCGAGGCCAGGGACGAGTTCGAGGTGGCACGGGCGCTGACGCAGTCCCGGCAGGGTCTCGCCGTCATTCGGGCGGTCGCGGCTCATCCAGGTCTGCCACCACAGCTCTCGCGCCAACTCCTCGACGCGGTGAACGAGGCGATCAGCGCTGCCCAGCAGGCGCTGCTGGACAACATTGAATCGGCCCGCCGTGCCGGCGTGGACGACCGGATCGTCCAGGCCCGGCTCCGCACCCTTCGCGACAACCCGATCACCGTGCACGCCGCGACGGCTCCGCGGCGAACCGACGCCTGGTCGTGCGACCCGTCCCGGCCACCACGCCGGCAGATCCTCATCGATCCCCCGCCCATGCGTCCCGAGGAGTAGCGTGTCCCATTACGACGAGGCCCGCCGGGATCTCGACAGTTACATCGCCGCCCGGGTCCCGCTCATCGGCATCCGCAGCGCCGAGCAGTCGCGTGCGACCCGCCTCCTGCGGGAAGCCGCCGCGGCCCCGCGCAGAGCCAGCTTCCCCTTCTGGATCTACACCCGGGCTACCGGCCTGCGGGACCTGCGGACCAACAGCCCGGTCCAGGAGGACCGGTCGCTTGTCGCGGCCATGGAATTCGCCGCGGCTCAGGTAACCCGGCGGGCACAGGCCACAATCGTGTTCGTCGAACCGGACGACCTCAGCGGGGACTCTCCCGTCACCCGGCACATCGCGGAACTGGCCCGCCTCGCGGACACCCAGTCCGGCAGCATTGTGCTGATCACGGACACGCCGATCTGGAGCGGTCTGCAACGCCTCGGGATGAGCATCTCACTCGATCCGCCGAATGCCGCCGAGATGTACGGCATCGTCGTCGAGTTCCTCAAGGAACAGCAGGGCGCCGTCACAATCGACTGGGCCGAGGCGGAAGCCCGGCGCGCCGCCGAGTTCCTCGTTGGAGTGCCGGAAGGTACCGCCATCAACATCCTGGCGACCATGGCCGCCGCGGGGCGGCTACGGCGAGAGGACGTGGACCGCCTCGCCGAGATCAAGGACAAGCACTTCTCCGATCTCGCGGGCCTCGAACGCGTCTCGCTCGGCCAGAACGATCACAAGATCGGTGGACTGAGCTCACTGCGCACCTGGTTGGACCGCCGTCACCAACTCATGCTCTCCGACCTGCGTGGCGCCGGGCTGCGTCCCCCCAGGGGTGTGCTCCTGGTCGGCGTACCCGGATGTGGGAAGTCTCTGTCCGCCAAGGCAGTGGCGGCCCAGTGGCGGTTACCTCTCTACCGCCTCGACTTCGCCGCCATCCTCGGCATGTACGTGGGGCAGTCCGAGGCTCGGCTGCGCGAGGCGCTTGACCTGGCCGACCGGACGGCCCCCTGCGTCCTCTGGATCGACGAGATCGAGAAGGGGCTGGCCGGGCAGCACGACTCGACGGGAGTCGGCCGCCGCCTGGTGGGGCAGTTCCTGTTCTGGCTGCAGGAGTCGCCCTCCCGTGTGTTCGTCGTGGCCACCTCGAACGACATCCGGTCACTACCGCCGGAGCTGCTGCGCAAGGGGCGATTCGACGAGCTCTTCTTCGTCGACCTCCCCGACGACACGGATCGGGCGGAGATCATCCAGCTCTATCACCGTCGGTATGTCCACGAGGAGGTTCCCCCGGACCTGCTGGAAAGGTTGGTGGCCCTCTCCGACGGGTTCGCCGGCTCCGACATCGAGTCCGCACTCGTCGAGGTCGGGTACGAAGTGATGCTGCTGGAGGGCAAGGGCAGCGTCCGGGCGGACTTCGTCGTCGACACCTTCGTCAACACCAATCCGCTCAGCCGCACGCACCCGGAGGAGATCGCGGAGATCCGGGCCTGGGGCCGCGATCGGGCGGTACCCGCCGGCGCGGCCGGAACTCCTGGCGCGTCCGGTACTGGCGCCCGCCGTCGAGTGATCGTCCCCGGCGACGCGTAGGGAGGATGAGATGAACAGCGACAACCAGCCCGACAGTGGGGCGATCTGGAACGTCCGTGACCTCGTCGGGGACCTGGCCGACGAGGTGCCTCCGCATCCACCGGCGCCTGCTCCGCGGACGTCGGCTCATCAGCTTCCGGCGACCGGCGACTCCACCTCCGCTCGCCCCCGCGACGTCGGCGACAACTCCGCTGGGCGCCCAGTTGACATCGCCGCCGAGGCGCCCGCCACGAGAGCAGCCGAACCACCGTGGCGAGGCGAGCTGCTCGGCGCCGAGGTGATGCCCGCGAACCCGAGCGGGACCTCGATGCGGACTCTGACCATATGGGCGGGGATCGCACTTGTGGCGGTGCTCGTGGTGGCCGTCGCGGTAGCGGTGGGGCAGGACGGTGGCGCCCAGCCAGGATCGTCTTCCGTCAGTGCGGTCCCAACGGAGCCCCGCGAAACCTTCGGCGACGGGGATCCGGGCGGTCACGACCTTTCGGAGGAGCCGATCCCCTCCGCCACGACGATCCTGGACCCGGAGGACGAGGCCCTGTCGGCGCTACACGAGCTGAATGGTCAGGACCTGCCCACGGTCTCGCTCGAAGGCCGGTACGCGGCACAGCTCGCGTCGAAGACCGTGGGCATCGTGGATCCGAACCAGGTCGCGGAGAACGGTTCACACACCTTCTACGCACAGGACATCTTGGCCGAGCACAACCACCTGCGGCAGAGGTTCGCCGACGAGACCCGGATTGTCCTGCTGCTCAGCACCGACTACGGGCGGCAGCAACTACACGAGGGCCAACCCCTCTGGGTCACGTTCGCGCTCGTGTCGGATTCATCCAAGGAGGGTGTCGCGAGCTGGTGCGCCGCGCAGTTCCCATCACTCAGTGCGGAGGCCCTGGAGAATCAGTGCGTGGCGCGACGGCTGAACCCGCTCGGCACGTCAGCTGGCTGACTCCGACCGGGCCGAGAAGTGTGTACGGGTAGGGTCCCCAACATGGCTATTCCCCACCTGACGGCGGCCGACGGCACCGCCCTGCCGGCGATCGGGCTCGGCACGTACCGACTCAACGGCTCGGCTGGTGTCGACGCGATCGGGCAGGCGATCCGGGCGGGCTACCGGTTGATCGACTCGGCGGTCAACTACGAGAACGAGGGCGCCGTTGGCCGGGCGGCCCGTTCGGCGGGTGACGTGCGGGACGAACTGATCGTCACGTCGAAGCTGCCGGGGCGGCACCACCGTTACGACGAGGCGCTGACGACCATCGAGGAGAGTGTGTTCCGCACCGGGCTCGACCGGGTCGACCTGTATTTGATCCACTGGCCGAACCCCACTGTCGACCTGTACGTGCAGGCGTGGCGGGCGCTGATCGAGGCGCGCGAGCGTGGCCTGGTGCGGCACATCGGCCTCTCCAACTTCCTGCCCGAGCACATCGACCGGCTGGTGGCCGAGACCGGGGTCGCGCCGGTGGTCAACCAGATCGAGGTGCATCCGTACTTCCCGCAGCAGGAAGCACTCGACTACCACCGCGAGCACGGCATCCTCGTGCAGGGTTGGAGCCCGCTCGGCCACGGCAACGACGTGCAGGAGCACCAGGTCGTCGTGGAGATCGCGACGGCCCATGACGTCAGCCCGGCGCAGGTCATCCTCGCCTGGCACGTGGCCCGCCAGGTGATCCCGCTGCCCAAGGCCGCCTCCCCGCAGCGGCAGGCCGAGAACCTGGACGTCTTCGGCATCAAGCTCACCGACGCGCAGGTCGAGGCCATCACCGCGCTGGGCCGCGCGGACGGGCGGCTCGCGGACCAGGACCCTGCGGTGTACGAGGAGTTCTGATCGCCCCGACCATGCTCGACCAGCACCACAGAGCGTGCCGTCTGAGGGGCCGGACGCGGTGACGAGCGTGATGACTGTGAGGCATCAAGATGCCTGTGAGTCATCACGCTCATCACCACATCGGCCGCCTGATCCACGCCGCTCGACCGCCGGCGGGACAAAAGCTCAGACAAGCCCGCCGAGGGCCGGGTCGCTGATGCTGTCCTTGCCGTTCTCGACGTGGCCCGCGCAGTGGTACGCGAAGCCGGCGTCACCCGCGACGGAAACCGTCAGGTCGTACCAGCCGTGGCTACGGGCCAGCGCCCACGTCGCGCGCTCGGTCTCGCCGGGGCGCAGGGACAGCTTCACCGGACGGGAGTTGTACCGGTCCCGGACGGTCACCTCGACCCGCTTCGACCCGCGGTTCTTGAGGGTGAGGGCGAGCTTGTAGTCGCGCTCGTCGTACGCGGGGGTGACGTCGAGGTGGGATCGGTCGCCCGCGAACCGGCGGAAGAACCCGTTCGGGCCGTGCACCGACAGGTCGTAGGAGGACTCGACAGGCCAGGTGTCGGTGAGGTGCTTGCCCGGCTCGACGGTGAAGCTGCGCGGGGCGTCGGCGCTGCCGGCCTGGCGGACCTGGAAGACCGCGGCGACCCCGCCGGAGTTGCGGAAGTCGATCCGGAGGGCGTCGCCGTCGATCCGGGCGTCGGCGTGCAGGGTGTACGGGACGGCCCGCGCCGGGCGTACCCCGTGCTCCTGCTTCGGCAGCCGCTGGTCCGCGGGCGGGACCGGCACCTCGTCGGGGTGCCGGACCAGCTCCTCGGGCTTGAAGTCGTCGGTGTCGGGCAACCTGACCTCGCGTGAGCGGTTCGGGTTCCGGAAGTCGAAGGCCGTGGTCAGGTCACCGACGACGGCGCGCCGCCACGGGGTGATGTTCTCCTCGATCAGGTCCGGGCGGCCGTGCCCGAACCGCGCCTCCAGGAACTTGATCAGCGAGGTGTGGTCGAAGACCTGCGAGTTGACGTAACCGCCGCGCGTCCACGGCGAGACGATGACCATGGGCACCCGGACACCGAGGCCGTACGGCCCGGCCGGGTGGTCGGCGTCGCCCGGGAAGATCTCGTTGGTGGTCGGCACTGTCGACTGCCCGTGCTCGCGGGTCTGCGGGGGCGTCGGCGGGACCACGTGGTCGAAGAAGCCGCCCTCCTCGTCGTACGTGACGAACAGCGCCATCTTGCTCCACACCTCGGGGTTCGCCGCGAGGATGTCGATGACCTGCGAGATGTACCAGGCGCCGAACGCCGGCCCCCAGTTCGGGTGCTCGGTGTACGCCTCGGGCGCGGTGATCCAGGAGACCTCAGGCAGGCGTCCCGCCTCGACGTCGGCCCGGAAGTCGGCCAGCAGCGCCTCGGGGTCGCGACCCTGGGTGCGCACCTCGGTGCCGGTCTTGGCCCGGTCCGCCAGCGGAGTGCCGGGCTGCGCGTTCTGGTACTGGTGGAAGTAGAGCAGCGAGTTGTCGCCGTAGTTGCCGATGTACGGGTCGTTCGTCCACCCCCAGGAGCCGGCGGCGTCGAGGCCGGTGCCGACGTCCTGGTAGATCTTCCAGGAGATGCCGTTGCGCTCCAGCCGCTCCGGGTAGGTCGACCAGTCGTAGCCGGCCTCCGCGTTGGTGATGACCGGGCCGCCGCCCTTGCCGTCATTGCCGACCCAGCCGCTCCACATGTGGTAGCGGTTCGGGTCGGTCGGGCCCATCAGCGAGCAGTGGTAGCTGTCGCAGACGGTGAAGGCGTCGGCGAGCGCGTAGTGGTACGGCAGGTCCTGGCGGGTGTGGTAGGTCATCGCCGTGACGCCCTTGTTCGGCACCCACCTGTCGAACCGGCCGTCGTTCCAGGCGGCGTGCCCGTCGTTCCAGCCGTGCGGCGGGTCCGGCAGGAAGGTCTGGCCGAGGTCCTTCACCTCGGGGCGGAACGGCAGCAGTTCGTCGTCGCCGTTGGGCTGGTGCCACACGTCCCTGCCGGACGGCAGTGTCGCCGGATGGGGGTCACCGAAGCCGCGCACGCCGCGCATGGTGCCGAAGTAGTGGTCGAAGGAGCGGTTCTCCTGCATCAGGATGATGACGTGCTCGACGTCCTTGATCGTGCCGGTCCGGTTGTTCGCCGGGATGGCGAGCGCCTTGCTGAGGTCCAGCGGGAGCGCCGCGCCGATCGCGGGAACGCCCATCGCCTTGAGGAAGGTACGACGATCTACCGTGCCCATAACTCCGCCTTTGTGCGATCTGGTCGAGAAACTGGCGCCCGGACGCTACCGAGGGTGGGTTGACGGCAGATGTCCATAGTTGGGCCGGGCGGGAGCACGCCGACGTACCGTGAGAACGTGCCGACGAGAGACGTACTCACCAAGGCTGACCTCGCCGAACTGCGCCGCTCGGCGCTCGGGACGGCCGACCCGCTCGGTGTCGCCGCCGACCTCGCCGAGGCGGCGGAGCAGGGCCGGCTGGAAGATCCGGACGACGCCGGGGACGCCCTGACCCTGGCCGCCGAGATCGCCGAGATCCGGTCGAGACCCGAGGCCGCCCTGCGGTACGCGGAGCAGGCCCTGGCGGCGTACCCGTCCGGAGACGACCCGCGCGCCGGGTTCGCCCGGGCGCTGCGGTCCCGGGCCCTGTTCCGGGCCGGCGGTCGCGACGACGAGGCGATGGCGGAGTTGACCGCGCTGCGCCCGTTGCTGCTCGTGCAGCCCGACGCCCCCGCCTACATCAGTGCCGCGCTGGACGCGGGTGGTCGTTCGGCGACCGCCGAGACGTGGCTGAGCGAGGCGGTGGACACCCTGCTGGGCGAGCGCGCGGCCGCGGCGTCCGGGCCGGCGAGCACCGCGATCGACCCGGTGGTCGATCTCGGTCCGCCGGACGCGCCGGGTGTCCTCTTCTTCCTGCTGCAACAGCGACACCGGGTACGCCGGAATCTGAACCTGCCGCACGATCGGCAGGACGACCTGGCGGACCGGTTGGAAACCCAGCTCGTGCGCCGGGCCGGGGAGCGCCGGGACGCCGAGTCGGATTTGCTCTTCTGGCCTCGCGCCGAGTTCGATCGGCTTCTTGCCGAGCACGCCGCGCTGGGCGAGGTGTACGGGCCGGACTGGGACGCGCACCGGGGCCGGCTGGAGAAGGAACTGGTCCGGCTGAGGGGTGCCGGTCAGGCCGGGTTGGGCGTGTTCCGCGCCACCGTGGACGGGCTGAACGCGTTCGCTGGTCGACGTGAGGGTGACCCGGCCGACGCGGCGGTCCGGGCGGGGTACGCGGCCGAGGTGCAGGCGCGACCCAGCGCGCGGGTCGCCTGGCCGCCGGAGCGCAACGACGCCTGCTGGTGCGGTTCGGGTCTGAAGTACAAGAAGGACTGCCTGCCGCGTTCGCGCGGCTGAGAGCGTCGGTTACCGGGCTTCGGCACGACGGTGGTAGTGCCGCGCGACGCGGGCCCGGTTGCCGCAGGAGGGCTTGCACCACTCCTGCCGCGGGTGGTCCTTGACGAAGTAGCGGACGCAGCGCGGCGCGGGGCAGGCGCGCAGTTCGTCGCGGGCGGGGCTGGCGAGGAATTCGATGGCCGCGCGGGCCAGCCCTGCGGTGAGTCGCACTCGCGGGTCGACCGCCTCGCCCTGCCAGGTGAGTGTCGGCGTCCCCTCCTGCGCCCAGCTCAGCACCGGCCGGACCGGCAGCGCCGCGGCGGCCTGGTTGAGCCGGCTGACCGCCTCCGGTGGGGAGAGCAGCGAGGATGAGTCGGCCCGGCTCGGCGGTCCCGGTCGGACCGCCACCGCGAAGAGGGTACGTGCGGCACGCCGTACCGCCACCACGTCGAGACGGGTCTGCTCGTCGGCGGTGCTGGCGACGGCGTCGAGCCCGCCGACGTACTCCCGCAGTGGCTCGGCCTGCTCGCGGAGCCAGGCGGTCAGGCCGTCGACATCGCCGAGGTCGTCGGCGACCCCGCCGTTGCCGTCGTGCCGGATCGTGCTGACCAGGGCGAGCGCGAGCTGCGGTGACATGGGCTCTCCTTCCGTTCCGGCTTGTGCGGCCGACCTGGCCCATAGTAGCTTCCCTAATGCCTTCAACGGTAATAGCCATTAGGAGAACCTTCGTGCTGGTCATCGCCCATCTCAGTGACACCCACCTCGACAGGCATCCCCGATCGGCCGAGCGGACCGCCCGGGTCATGGACTACCTACGCGCCCTGCCACGACCGGTCGACGCGATCCTGATCACCGGGGACATCGCCGACCACGGCGAGGTGGCCGAGTACGAGTTGGCCGCACGGCTCTTCGACTCCTCACTGCCGGTCCTGGTCTGCCCCGGCAACCACGATGTGCGCGACGCGTACCGCAAGGGTCTGCTCGGTGACGACCGCGGCGGCACCGGCCCGATCAACGCCCGTCACGACGTGGCCGGCGCGGTCTTCCTCCTCGCCGACTCGTCGGTGCCGGGCGAGGACGACGGCCACCTGGACGACGAGACGATGACGTGGCTCGCTGCCGAACTGGGCTCGGTGCCGGCCGACACGCCGACGTTCATCGCCTTCCACCATCCTCCAGTGGTGCTGCACCACCCGGTCATCGACCCGACGCGGCTGCTGCCCGCCGATCCCCTGGCCGAGCTGGTCGCCGCCCACCCGCAGGTCGTCGCCGTGCTGACCGGGCATTTCCACACCGCCGCCGCGAGCACCTTCGCCGGCCGCCCACTGCGGATCGCGCCGGGCGTGGTGTCCACCCTCCGGATGCCCTGGGAGGGCGAGGGGCGGCTGACCACCCAGACCCAGCCGCCCGGCGTCGCGTTCCACGTCTACGACGACACCGGGCTGCTCACCACCCACTACCGGGTGGTGGTCTGAGCATGCAGGGAGTAGCAGTGCTCGGTTTCCTGGTCGCCGTCGCGCCGATCACCGCCACTCCGGGGGCGAGCCTGACGCTTGTCGTCTCGCGGGTCGCCACCGGCGGGCGGCGGCAGGGCTGGTGGGTGATCCTCGGTACGGTCACCGGGCTCTACGTGCATGCCACCCTGGCCGCCGTCGGCCTGGCCGCGTTGGTGCTCCGCTCGTCGCAGGCGTTCTGGGTCGTCAAGCTGGTCGGCGCCGGTTACCTGGTGGGGCTCGGGATCTGGCTGCTCTGGTCCGCGGCCCGCCGCCCCACCGGGCCGCCGCCGACGGTGCGGGCCCGGCGGCTGCCATGGCGCGTCCACCACCCCTACCTGCAGGGGCTGCTCGGCAATGTCCTGAATCCCAAGGCCGCCGCCATCTACCTCACCCTCGCACCACAGTTCCTCGAACCGGGCCGACCGGTGCTGGTGCCGATGCTGCTCCTCGCCACGGCACACGCCGCCCTGCACACCTGCTGGCTCGCCGGTTGGACGGCGGTCTCCGGCGCCGCCGCCCGGCTGCTCCGCAAGGCGAATGTGCGGCGCGTGTTCGATCGGCTGACCGGTGCGATCCTGCTCGGCCTGGGCGTGCGGGCGGCGGTGACCTGAGTCCGAAGTGGCCGCCGCGGATCACGCTCGGCCGTACGGGGCATCGGTGCGGTCCCGGCTGCGACATAATCCCGATCGTGGTCAGGACGAGACGGCGATGGGTCTTCGGCGCAGTCGCGCTGCTGGTGGTGGCGCTGCTCGGCGCCGGCCTGTGGCGGTATTTCGACAGCCCGGCGAGCAGGACTCACGACAGTGCCGTGGCCGACGCCGCGAAGAAGGTCGACCAGGTCCTGTTCGAGTTCGAGTACGACCACCTCTACCAGGCGGACAAGTACGTGCACTCGGCCAGCCAGCACCCCGAGGTCGCCGTCCTCACGGTCAGTGGGGAAACGCACTGGCAGACCGGCGTGACCTTGGTGCTGCGGGTGCTGGGGCACGGGGTGGAGATCGGCGCGGACGGCTCGGTGATCGACGAACGCGACGAGCCGATCTGCTTCCGCCTTCAGCTCGGCCCGCACGACGACCGCCGCGACGATGACATCGAGTGCCCGGCCGATGATCCCCTCCAGGTTGTCCAGGATCCGTCGCTCAGCGGCGTCGACGAACGGGTGAAGAGCGCTCTGCAGGCCGCCGGCCCGGACGAGTCCGCCGTCCGCGCGGCGATCGCCGACCTGGGTCTGGACCCGGCCATCACGCAGGAGGTGACCGCGGAGGGCGGCAGGGTCGGCGTCGCCCTGCGGGCCGCGCAGTACGACTGCATCCTCGCCCGCGTCACCACGAAGGGTGCGGAGCTCTGGCGGCCGTCGCACACCCAACTGGCCCCGGGCGAGTTGCGCTGCGCCGCGCCGACCGCCCTGGGCAGCAATTTCGGTAAGAGCCCGCACTGATTTCCGTGAGCTGGGGGTCTCTCATGCGGGCCGGGTCCACACGTCGCGTGGTGGCGTCCACCGTCGCGGCGCTGCTCACGGCGCTCTGCGTACCCCTGGTCGGGTACGCGGCGCGGACGCGGCACGAACCGGCGGCCGCCGCGGACCAGCACTTCGCGGTCACCTGGGCGGCCAGTGCCGACCGGCTGAAAGCCGGGCCCGCCGAGCGCAGCTACCGGCTGGTCGTCCGCACCAGCGTCGGTGGGAACGCCCTCCGGATCCGCCTGACCAACGCCTTCGGCGACCACCCGGTCACCTTCGCCAGCGCCTACGCGGGGTTGCAGTGGCAGGGTGCGGAGCTGATCCGGGGCAGCAACCGGCGGCTGACGTTCGGCGGGCAGTCGTCGGTCACCGTCCCGGCCGGGGAGGCGATCCTCAGCGACCCGCTGCCCGGGGACGTGCCCGCCCAGAGCAATCTCGTCGTGAGCCTCCACGTCACCGGTGCCCAGGGGCCGACGAGTGGGCACGCCCTGGCCATGCAGACGTCGTACGCGACGGCGGGTGATCATGCCGCCGAGGAGGCGGCGGTCAACTGGACCGACGCGATGAGCTTCTGGTACTGGTTGGACGCGGTCAGCGTGCAGACATCCACCGAGATCAGCTCGGTCGTGACGCTTGGCGACTCCATCACCGACGGCTGGGCCTCCACCACGGACCTCAACCGTCGCTGGCCCGACTACCTCTCCCGGCGGCTCCAGGCCGCGACCGACAGCACGGTGAAGGGCGTGGCCAACGAGGGCATCTCCGGCAACAAGGTGCTCGCGAACGGCGCCGGAGAGGCCGCGCTGCACCGGTTCGATCGCGACGTGCTCGCCCACCCCGGGGTCGGCACGGTGTTCGTGCACGAGGGCATCAACGACATCAAGGCCCGCACCGGCGTCACTGTGGACGACCTGGCCGCCGGCTACCGGCAGTTGGTCGACCGGGCGCACGCCGCGGGCAAGTGCGTCGTCGGCGCGACGCTGATGGCCTACAAGGGCTGGCCCGAGTACGACGCCGCCGGTGAGGCCGTGCGCCAGGGCGTCAACGACTGGATCAGGCACAGCGGCGTGTTCGACGCCGTGGTCGACTTCGACAAGATCACTCGCAGTCCGTCCGACCCGCAGTCGCTCCTGCCGCTCTTCGACGGCGGGGATCATCTCCACCCGAACGACAACGGCATGCAGGCGATGGCGGACGCCGTCGACCTGGCCGCACTGCGCTGCGGGGGCTGACACGCGCTTGCGGTACCGATACCGTCCATTCCTGGACGATCGACGTCCAACCGACACCAACGGAGGAGACGCCGATGTTCGAGGAGTTCCTGGGCATCCCCGCCCACCCTCTGGTGGTGCACGCCGCAGTCGTGTTCGTGCCGCTGCTGGCTCTCCTGACGATCGGCTACGCGCTCGTCGCGCCGATCCGGCCGCACACCCGCTGGGTGCTGGGGCTGCTGGCCCTGGGCGCACCGGTCGCCGCGCTGCTGGCAAAGCTCTCCGGCGACGCCTTCTTCGACCGCATGCGTACCGCCGGCCGGGTCACTCCCGAATTCGTCCCCACGCTGGAGACGCACCAGGGTTTCGGTGACAACACGCTCTGGGCCACCATCGCGCTGGCGATCGTGGCGCTGGCACTGGTCTGGTTCGTCCCCCCGACGAAAACCGCCGAGGCGGGCGCCACCGAGGGCGGGCGACCCGGTCGGGCGTTGACCCTGACGTTGCAGGTGTTGTCGCTGGTGGCCGCCGCCATCGCCGTGTACTACGTGATCCGTACCGGCGACTCAGGCGCGAAGGCGGTCTGGACGGGCCAGTGACCCTCAGGCCACCACTGATCCTCAGGCCAGCTCTGTGCGCGCTCGCCAGGACAGCGCCACGAGCCAACCTGAGATGAGCACCGCTCCGACGGCGAAGCGGATGCTCGCACTCCCCTCGCTCCAGGGCAGGGCGGTGAGCACGAACGCGACGGCACCGCTGGTGGCACTGTAGACCGCCCAGCCCCAGCGCCCCTGGCCAGCGAAACGCCGGGCGAGCAGCAGCCCGGCCGCGATCAGCGACAGGAACGCCGCCGCGCCGCACACTGTGTGCAGGATGCTGCCCGTGCTGGCCTGCTCGGGCAGCCCGCTCGGGGCACCGGGTGGCCAGCCGAGCGCGGGATCCGGGACGAAGACCCCGCCGCCGACCATCGCCACCCCGTAGACGCCGACCAGCACCGGCACCACCGTCCCGGCCCGACCCGGGCGCAGTGCCCGCCACAGGCCCACCGCGAAGGCGACGGCCAGCAGGCCGGTGCCCGCGAACGCGATGACCTGCAGCCACCCGAGGTCACCGAGGGTGAGTGCGCTGACCGCATGCCGGCGCAGATCGAAACCGGATCGGGTGAACGCCTGCCCGAACGACAGGGCGGGGAAGAGTACGCCGGCAACAGTGCCGCAGCCCAGCAGGATCCGGGTTCGGCGGAGCCGGAGATCGGGGGCGGTGGTCAGGGACGTCATCGGCGCACCTCTCGGGTCGGCGTTCCGTTCTACCGTCACGACGAGCGAGGCGGGCCGGGATCGACACCGCGCACCGAGAAACCTGGCGGGGTGCCGGTGCGGCCCGGTCGGGGGGTCGGGCCGCACCGGCGGGATGACCATCAGCCGGCGTTGTACGCCCGGATGATGGTCTGGTCGATACCGCTACCACCGTTCGCGGCGGCCTTCACCCGCAGCGAGACGGCCTGCCCGGCGGCGGCCTTCGGCAGGGCGACCCGGTAACTGTCGCCGCTCGCGGTGACCCGGGCCGACGTCCAGGTGGCGCCGTCGTCCGTCGAGGTCCACACCTGCAACGACGTCACCTTCTGCGCCTTGACGCCGTGCGCCTGCCGGACGGCCAACTCGGCAGTCGCCCCGGTGACGTGGTTGGTGGTGTCCATGGGCAACGCGTAGTCCAGCGCGAGCAGCGGCAACGGCACACTTTCCGTTCCGTCCGGCCCGGCGGACCGGAACGTCCAGGAGGTGTTGACCTTGGTTGAGATCGGCAGGATCAGGCTCGTGTCGACGTCGAGGTTCAGTCGGTAGTCCGCCATCTGCTGCGGCACCGTGAAGTCGGCGAGCGGCCGGTTCCGCTCGCCGACGAGCTTGCCGTCGCGGTACAACGACAGCGTGCGGTTCACGCCGATCGAGTCGCCCTGCAGGCAGTCGGCCCGCTGGTGCTGGTCGGTGAGGGTCACCAGGTCGATGTGCAGGTTGCCCCGGGTCCGCGACGGCGCGGTGGCGCAGGTGTGGCCGGCGCCGGCCGGGTCGTCGTACCAGCCGGAGTGCAGCGGCTGCCGCGCCCAGACCTTGGCCTGCCGGCTGCCCGGCTGGTAGCTGCGGGGCGCCTCCTGGGCCGACAGGCCACCGTAGACGCCCTCGTCGGCCCAGAGGTAGCCGGGCGACAGGTAGTCGGTGCGGTACGGCGGCAGGTTCCCCTCGTGGGTCTCGGTGACCCACACCCCGTCCGGCGTGAAGCCGGTGCGGATCAGTTGGGTGACCATCCCCTCCGAGTCGGTTTGGTGGAACCGTTCCTCGATCCGGGCGAGTTCGGCCTGCTCGGTCGCGTTCACCCGGTACGCGGGATCGGCCGGTACGCCGTTCGGGTACTGGTGGACGAGGTTGTAGCGGTACGGCTTGGCCGTGCCGGCCGGTGAGTCGAGGTTGACGGCGGCCCAGCTACGAAGCGACCCGACGCCGGGCTTCGGCAGTGCTGAGGTGCGGACGGCCGTCGCGGTCCCGTACCCGCTGATCTGGTTCCACACGGACAGACCGTTCGCCGCGGTCTGGACGTTCGTGAAATCGATCTTGGTGGCCCTGGTGGCGACTCCGTCGACGGTGGCCGTCACCGGCTTGGCGCGTGCCGGGTCGAGCGTCACGCTCCGGTTGCCCGTGACGTTCAGGTCGCTCTCGCCGACGAGCGTCGTCTCCAGCACGTCGCTGTCGACGTAGTAGGCGACCGAGGCGCCCAGCACCGAGTACCGGCCGGCCGGCACCCGCAGCGTGAAGTCGTCTCCGGGCACACCGCCCGCCCCGCCGTAGTAGATCACCGGGTCGGTGAGGTTGGTGACCGCGAGGTTGATCCAGGTCTCCGCGCCGTCCTTCAGGCCGGACAACGGCTTCGTGTGGATCGTCAGGTCGTAGCTGGGCTGTTCGACGTAGAAGCTCACCGGCGTGGTGGCGACCAGCTTGCGGCCGGCGGTACGGGCGGTGACGGTGGCCAGGTAGAAGCCCGGCCGGGCGGCCAGCGCCGCGCGGTCGACCCGCAGGGTCGTCCCGGCGGTGGTGCCGCGCTTGAGCGTCAGCCGGTCCGTCGACAGCGACGCCGCGCCGCGCGGCACCGGCTGACCGTCGTGGTTGACCACCGACACGTCGAGGTCGAGGACGCTCGTCGCCGGGGTGGCCGCGCCGGTCCAGCTCAGCTTCGCCTCGCTGGTCCCCGACTGCGGGTACGCGAAGGTGCCGAGGTTGACCACCGGCTGGTTGCTGGTGGGGCCGCCGAGGGCGCGGGAGGCGTTGAGCCGGCCGGCACCGACGGCGTACGCGTCGACGCCGGTCAGCGGGTCGGCGGCCCCGACGAGCGCGGCCTTGAGCTGGGCACCGGTCCAGTCGGGGTGCCGCTGGGCGAGCAGCGCGGCGGCGCCCGCGACGTGTGGGCTGGCCATCGAGGTGCCGCTGATCGCCTCGTAGTGCTCGTCGATCGGGTGCTGCAGGTTGGTGCCGGCGGCCCGTGCGGCGACGATGTCGACACCGGGCGCGACCAGTTCCGGCTTTGCCACGTTGCTGGTGACCAGCGGCCCGCGGCTGGAGAAGTCGGCGAGCTTGTCGTCCCGGTCGACCGCGCCGACGGTGAGCGCGCTGGCGGCGGAGCCGGGCGAGGAGATGGCCCCGCCGCTGTTGCCGGCGGCGATGACGAACAGCACGCCGGTCTGCCTGCTCAGACCGTCGACCGCGAGCGACAGCGGGTCGTTGCCGTCGTCGGGGTCGCTGCCGCCGAGGCTCATGTTGATGACGTCGGCCCGGGCGGCGGCCCACTCCATGCCGGCGATGATCCCGGAGTCCTCGCCCGAGCCGTGGTCGTCGAGGACCTTGCCGATCACCAGCTTGGCGTCCGGCGCCACGCCGCGACGCTGGCCGTGCGCGGCTGCGCCGGTGCCCGCGATTGTCGACGCGACGTGCGTACCGTGGCCGTTGTGGTCGACGGCGTCACCGCCCTCGGCGGTGAAGTCGGACCGGTCGGCGACCCGGCCGACCAGGTCCGGGTGGGTGAAGTCGGCGCCGGTGTCGAGCACCGCGACCCGGACGCCGGCGCCGGTGTAGCCGGACTTCCAGGCCTCGGGTGCGGCGATCTGTCCCAGGTTGCGGTCGAGGTCCCGCTGCGCTCCACCGCCGGTCAGCGCGGTGGCGCGCACCTTGCGGTCGAGCCAGACCTTCTTCGCCCCGGCGAGCAGCGAGTTGGTCGCCAGCTTCGCGGTGGCCTGGCTCTTCTTGGGTACGCGGCCGGCCACCGCGCCGATGCTGGGCAGCGGCAGTACGTCGCCGAGCGCGGCGACCCGGGCGGACGCGGTGGTGGGCTGCACGATGAGCGGCAGTTCCGCGGTGTTGTCGTCGTCGTACCCGTCGGCGATCAGTGTGGTGACGTCGAAGAGGTCGGGGTCGAGGACCGGACCGATCTGGGACGCGACGCGGGCGGGGATGACGTGCAGGTGGCCGTCGGGGCCACAGGTCTGGCGGATCACCGCGTTCTCGTCGGCCGGCCGGACGGTGGCCTGCGGGCATCCCGAGCCGGTGCTGCGGACGGTCACGACGTCCCCGGTCAGCAGGGTGACGGTGTGCGTCCTGCCGTCGATCGAGGTGGCGGGTGTGCCGGTCAGGCCGATGCCGCTGGGTCCCGCTGTGGCCGCGCCGCCCGGTAGGGCGGTAAGCGTCGTGGCCGTGACGGCGACGGCCAACAGCCACCGTGTTTTCCTGAGCATGTTGCTCCTCGTCTTATGTGGACGAAAGCGCCTCTTCGGGCGACTTCCCGCAAGATCATATGCACGGGTACGTGATCTTCGGGGGGCACATTGTGGACAAGCAGCGCATCCCTCTCCGAAGGGATCGACGGGATCCGGGCCCGGACCTAGCATGACCACGAATGGATCTTCGAGATTGGCCCCTGCCGACACCCGGCGACCAGCCCAACCGAAGGGAGACGCGCATGCGTCGACCCCGCCATCTGGCACTACTGAGCGTCGGTGTGTCCGGCGCCCTGGTCCTGACCGCAGCCCCCACAGCGACTGCGGCCCCGCCCACGACCACCACGCCCACCGGCATCGTGGTCAGCGACGGCATGACCCAACCGGTGTTCTCGCTCGCCGACGCGATCGAGGAGCGGGTGTTCGTCCAGACCCCGGTCGACACCGATCACGACGGTCGGCTCGACCGGGTGGCGATCGACATCTCCCGCCCCCGGGAGACCGCCACGCAGGGCTTCAAGGTGCCTGTCATCTTCGAGCACAGCCCGTACCGCAAGGACACCTGGGGTGACGTGCCGTACCCGAGCGTGCTCGTCGACGACCTGCCGCAGAACGGTCTGACCGACCGGTCCGGGCGGCGGGCGCTCGACGCGGACGCCCAGCGGGCCCAGGCAAAAGCCAACCTGCCCGGCTCGCTCGACGACTACTACGTGCCCCGCGGGTACGCGGTGGTGCTCGGCCAGAGCATCGGCACCGGCGACTCGGACGGCTGCCCCACCAGCGGCGACCAGGCCGAGACGCTCGGCACCAAGGCGGTCATCGACTGGCTCAACGGCCGGGCGAAGGGCTACGACACCAACGGCGCCCCGATCACCGCCGGCTGGACCACCGGGGCGGTCGGCATGACCGGCGTCTCCTACAACGGGACGCTGCCCAACCAGGTGGCCACCACCGGGGTCAAGGGACTCAAGACCATCGTGCCGGTCTCCGCGATCAGCAGCTGGTACGACTACTACCGGGCCAACGGTCTGGTCGTCGCGCCCGGCACCTACCAGGGTGAGGACCTCGACATCCTGGCCCAGTTCACCGCCGGGCAGGCCCGAGCCGAGGGGCCCTGCGCCGACGAGCTCGCCACGATCACCGCGGAGCAGGACCGGGTCACCGGCGACTACTCGGAATTCTGGCGGGACCGCGACTACCTCGACGCCAGCAACGTCAAGGCCAGCGTCTTCGTGGTGCACGGCCTCAACGACTGGAACGTGAAGACCGAGCACTTCGCCGGCTGGTGGGACCAGCTCGCCAAGCGCGACGTACCGCGCAAGATCTGGCTGCACCAGGGCGGGCACGGCGGTCCGGGCAGCAGCGCGTCGGTGACCCTGCCGAGCGGCCAGACGTGGACCTACAAGCAGACCGAGAACCGCTGGTTCGACTTCTGGCTGTGGAACGTGCGCAACGGCATCATGGACGAGCCGACCGCGGTGCTCCAGCGTGAGGACCGCGCCTACACCACGTACGCCAACTGGCCCGACCCGGCCGCGCGGGAGGTCGGCCTGCGGTTCGCCGCCACCGACGCCACCGCACCGGGCGCGCTCACCACGGGCAAGCCGCCGAAGGCCAAGGTCGAGCAGAGCTTCGTCGACGAGGGTCGGACCATCCACCCGGACGCCCTGGTCGCCAACCCCGACACGGCGAGCGGCAACCGGCTCGCCTACCGCTCCCCCGCGCTGACGCGGGACGTCCGCATCTCCGGACGTCCGGAGATGCGGCTGCGGATGGCGATCGACAACAAGCCGGACGCGAACCTCACCGCGTACCTGGTCGACTACGGCCCAGCCGGATCGACCGCCGCCCCGACAGTGGTGACCCGGGGTTGGATGGACCCGCAGAACCGCAAGAGCGCCGCCCGCACCGAGCCGGTCAAGCAGGGCAAGCTGTCCGACTACCGGTGGACGATGGAGCCGAAGGACTACATCTTCCCGGCGGGCCACCGGATCGGGGTGGTCGTCTTCTCCAGCGACCAGGAGTACACGCTGCTGCCGTTGGGCGGCACCGAGCTGCGGGTCGCGCCGAACGACAGTGAGCTGCGGCTGCCGGTGGTCGGCGGGCGGGGCGTCCTCGGGTTCTGATCCCGTCCTCGCTGGGACAGGTGGGGCGGTCCGACGCGTTCGGGCCGCCCCACCCGCTTGTGGGGCGGCCCGACGTGTTCGGCCCCCACCCGCCTGTGGGGCGGTCCGACGCGTTCGGGCTGCCCCCGCTTGTGGGGCGGTCCGACGCGTTCGGGCTGCCCCCGCTTGTGGGGCGGTCCGACGCGTTCGGGCTGCCCCACCCGCGCGTCCGGCCACCCCGTTGGCACGTGCGGCTGCTCTGAACCAGGCAAACCACGCAGGCCGCCGTGATCCACTCGGATTTCATGATGTCGGGGCATCCTGGCCGCTGGGATACCCCGACCTTATGGAACCGGAGTCGATCACCCAAGACGGGCGCCACGATTCAGGCGCATTGTCCGGTTCCGGCGGCGGCGTCCCGTGGTCGGTGCCACCGGGACGGCGGAATCGTGGGCGGGGCGGGGTCGTTATACCTGGCAGGCCACCGCGACCTCGGGTCGCGGTGCGCGGCAGCCCCCGGGAACACCCGGCAGGTCGCCCCGGTTACATCCCCCGCAGGTCGCCCCGGTTACATCCCCCGCAGGACCGAGCACCACCTGGTGAGCCGGGCAGACGGAATGACCCGCCGCCGCGAACCGTTACACCCTGTCCCGACGCCGGCCCCCTTCGCGGGGCTGCCGGGCGAGAACTTCGAAGCTTCCCCCTTGCACGTGCGGCACGCCCACCCCCCGGGCGTGCCGTGCACACCCCCGATGCAGAGGAGCACGCCATCATGCGTACCGATCTGATCCGTAAGACCGCCCTGACCGCCGCCGGTCTCGCGTTCACCGGTGGGGCCATCGCCGGACCCGTCACCGCCGCCTACGCCGCGTCGGAGACGAAGCCGGCCACCCAGACCCAGTCCGACCGCAAGAACCACAGCGAGCGGGAACTCGGCGTGCGCTACGAGGCACAGCCGAACTTCTACTACTGCGGGCCCGCCGCGACCCGCAACGCCCTGTCCGTACAGGGCAAGAACATCAACGTCGACGACATGGCCAAGGAGATGGGCACCACCGAGGCCGGCACCAACTCCATCAACGACATCACCCCGGTCCTGAACAAGGAAACCGGCAAGACCGACGCCTACCACAGCGTCGAGATCAGCAGCCCCGACGCCGACACCAAGCAGACCGACACGTTGCGCGCCGACATCGTCAAGACCGTTGACGACGGGCGGGCCGTGGTCGCCAACATCGCCGGCACCAGCACCGACACCGACGGTGTCACCCACTCCTACGAGGGCGGGCACTACATCAGCGTCGTCGGCTACCGCGACAACGGCAACACCGCCACCATCGCCGACTCCGCCGACCCCAACCAAGCCGCCTACCAGATCAGCGTCGAGCACCTCGCCGACTGGATCGCCACCCGCGGCTACGCCACCAGCTGACCCACCACCAACACCACGGCAAGCCACCACCACCGCACCACAGCAAGCCAGCACCACCGCACGACCGCACCACCGAAGGGCCGGACCCCACCACGGGGCCCGGCCCTTTCGGCGCCGTCATTTCCACCAACTGCCTGATGTATTGACAAGTTTCGACGTTGGGGTGAGGCTTGGGCGACCGGTGAGAGCGCTCTCTCGCATCGGCTCCGCCGGTCACCACCAGTCTGGTCTGGGCAATCTCCGACGTCTTCGGCGGCGGCGTCGGAGCTACCCCTGACCCGTCCCCCGACAGGAGTCACGAGATGGACAGGGCCGCACCCCTCTCCGCCAACCACCGCCGACTGCGCCTCGCCACGGCGATCGGCGCCCTGCTGGTGCTACTCGGCACGTACGTCGTCTCCACCACCGAGCGGGCCAACGCCGGCCCGGTCGCCAACGCCATCCGGGTTGCCGAATTCCCCGCCGACTGCACCTACAGCCACCGGCTGCCGGACGACCCGATCGTCTTCCCCGGCCTGCCCGGGGCGTCGCACATGCACAGCTTCTTCGGCAGCACTGTGACGAACGGCAACACCACCCTGCCCGACCTGGTCGGCTCCCAGAGCACCTGCAACCCGCGGGTGGACGTCTCGTCCTACTGGGTGCCGACCCTCTACCGGGACAACGTGCCGGTGGAGCCGGCGATCGCCACGTTCTACTACCTGGGCGAGGGCGTGCGCTCCGACGTCGTCGCGAACACCCAACCGTTCCCGCTCGGGCTGCGACTCGTCGCCGGCAACGCGAAGGCCACCGGGCCGAACGACAGCATCGCCCGGTGGTCGTGCCTGCACGCGGGACAGGTGCCGCCGTCGAAGGACTTCGTCACCTGCCCGTCCGGCACGATGCTGGAGTCGTACCTGGACTTCCCGCAGTGTTGGAACGGCCGCGACCTGGACTCGCCGGACCACAAGAGCCACCTGGCGTACCCGGTGAACCAGGCTTGCCCGAGCACCCACCCGGTGCACGTGCCGAAGTTGCGGCAGGTGCTGCGGTACCCGGTCAACGGCGACCCGTCGCGGTTCCGGCTGGCCTCCGGGCCGGGCTACACCATGCACGGCGACTTCTTCAACGCCTGGCCGGTCGCGGAGATGGCCCGGCGGGTCCAGGACTGCATCCGTCCCGTCATCAAGTGCGGTGCCGACGGCCGACCGATCTGAGCCGACAGGCGCAACCGCGGCGGCGGGTCCGGTCACCCCGGGCCCGCCGTCGGGGGCGAGAGGAGGTTGGATGCGAGGAATCCCCGTGCGCAAGGCCGGGTGCCTGCTCCTCGCGGCACTGCTGCTCCTCAGCGCGTGTACCAGCGGGTCACCGGCCGAGCCCGTGGCATCGACCACCACCGTGCCGTCCACCGCGACGGCCGCACCGGTCGGGACGGCTTCAGCCGGCGGCCCGGCCGGTCTGTTCAGCGCCACCGACATCGCGTGGCTTCAGCTGACGGTGGCGATGAACGAACGCCTCTTGCCGGTGCTGGACCTGGTGCCGAGCCGGACCACCGACCCGGCGTGGCTGAGGTTCGCCGCTCGGCTGGGCACGGCGCACCGCGCCGACCTGAGCACGGCCCGACGGCTGCTCGCCGAGTCCGGCGCGCCGACGACCAACCCGCACGAGGGCCACGACATGCCGGGCATGGTCACCGACGAGGAGTTGGCCGCGCTGCGGTCGGCCACCGGTGTCGCGTTCCAGCGACGGGCCGGCCAGCACGTGCGAGCGCATCTGGACCAGGCGGTCCGGATCGCCACCGCCGAGCAGCGGGCCGGGGTCCATCCCATGACCACGGCGTTGGCCTCGGCGGTCGTCCGGACGGGAAACGCCGACCTCGCCGGGCTTGATCGGTTGGACCGGCCGTGACGGCTGCCTGGAAGCGCGATGGAGCCCGTATCGGTAGGCAAGCCGCAACGCTCAACCGCGACTGGTGACGATCTCGTCGAGCAGCGCGGCAAGCTCGGCCGGGCGGGACAGGAACGGCGAGTGGCTGGACTCGATCCGCCGGACGTCGGTGGCTCGGTCGGCCATCTTCTCCTGTAGTGGCACCGAAATGGCCCGGTCGTTGGCGCAGACGACGTAGGTCGACGGGATGGAGCGCCATGCCGGCTCGGTCACCCGGTCCACGCATGCCCGCAGGCGCTGGTCGACCAGCTGATCGATGGCTGTCTCGGCGTCGGCGTCCGACAGGTCGGCGTAGAACGCCTCCCGCGGGTCCCCGGTGAGGGGGATCAATCCGTCGGTGTCCGGTGGGCAGGTCGACGGCGCGGGTCCGGTAGCCGAGGACGTCAAGTTCCGCCCGGAGCCGGTCCCAGACACTCGGCTGGTGCCAGGCGCCGTGGACGAGCACCAGGGTGGGTCGGTTCGAGGTCACGTGTGCCCTCTCGCTGATCGGACGCATTGTCGGACAGTCGGTCCGGCAGCAACGATGCCGCACAGACGCCCCTCCACCTGCACTGCGGGCGGCCGAGCCGGTGATCATCGCCACCGTTGCCCCCTGCCGACGAGCAGCGGAGCGGTCCTACGCGAACGTCTTCGTCAGCGCAGGCCCCGCAGCGAGGGTCACCTCCCGGCCCGACCATCGGGAGCGGAGCCGCCGGTCGTGGCTGGCGACGACGATGGCACCCGGTCCGGTGCCGAGGGCCTCCTCCAGCTCGTCGCAGAGCCGAGGCGAGAGGTGGTTGGTCGGCTCGTCCAGCAACAGCAGTTCCGGCGGGTTGGCGACGACTATCGCGAGACCGAGGCGACGACGCTGTCCGACCGACAGTTCGGCTACCGGACGGTCCAGGTCCGTCGACGCGAGCAGCCCGAGTGCCGACAGCGGCACCGCTTCGGCCCGTTCCGTCCCGACCGCCGCGTCGAAGACCTGCCTGGCCGTCCGCCGCGCATCCGCGAAGATGCTGTCCTGGCTGAGCAGCCCGATACGAAGATCCGGTCGCCGCCAGACGGCTCCGTCGCAGGTCAGGTTGCCGGCGATGACGGCGAGCAGAGTCGACTTGCCCGCGCCGTTGGGGCCGCTCACCAGGAGCCGGTCCCGGGCCGTGATCTTCAGGTGCGCCACCCGGAGTCGGCCGGGAACCTCCAACCGGTCTGCCGTGACGATGGCCTCGGCGCCGTCCCCGGTGGCGATGACCGGGGCGTGGAAACGCAGCGGCTCGGGCGGCGCGGGGACCTGTTCGCGTTCCAGCGTCGCCAGTCGACGGGTGGCGTCGCGAACACGGCGGCGGATCTGGTTCTGTACGCGACCGGCAGTGTGCCCGTACCCCATCTTCTCGCTGTCGCGAGGGCCCCGGCCGTGAGCGACCTGCTGCCCGGTCACGGCGGCGGCCTCGCGCAGCTCGGCGAGGAGCGCCTGCTCGTCCTCGTAGCGTCGGCGCCAGCGTTGCGCCTCGGCGTGCTTGGCCGACAGGTAGGCGGTGTAGCCGCCACCGTGGCGGACCGGCCCGTCGACCGCCGGGTCCAGGTCGATGATGTCGGTGCACACCGCGTCCAGGAAGGCGCGGTCGTGACTCGCCACCACGACCACTCCGGGCATGGCGCGGAGTTGGTCCTCGCAGAACGCGGCGGCCGCGTCGTCGAGGTGGTTGGTGGGCTCGTCGAGCAACAGCGCGTCCGGCCGACGGATCAGCATCGCCGCGAGGGCGAGGCGACCACGCTGCCCACCGGAGAGCGCGGCGAGTGTCCGGTCGTGGGGTATGCCATCGAGGCCGAGGCCGGCGAGCACCGTCCGGGCGCGCCGGTCGGCATCCCAGGCGTCGCGGTCCTGCGCCCGCTCCAGGACTTCGGCGTACGCGGTCAGCAGCCGGTCGTGCTCCTCGGTGCCCTCCGGCGAGTCGGCGAGCGCCACACCGATCTGGTCCAGCTCGGCGAGGTCGGACCGGGCCTCGCGGAGCGCTTCGTCGAGGATCCCGGCGACTGTCGCGGACGGGACGAAAGGCAGTTCCTGATGCAGGAAGCCGAGGCCCGGTGGGCGTACGACAGTGCCGGAGTCGGGTTCGTCGACGCCGGCCAGGACCCGCAACAGGGTCGTCTTGCCGGTGCCGTTCTCGCCGATGAGGCCGATCCGGTGACCGGGCGCGGCGGTCAGCGAGACACCGTCGAGCACCCGGCGGGTGCCGCGGATCCGCACCAGGTCGTGGGCGATGAGAGCGGGTCGAACAGACATGGGGACCTCGGGGAATGGAGATCCGGGCGCACGAGGGGTGGCCCGGCGGGAGCGGGCATGACGACAGGGGCCGCGGCGACGGCGGCGCGATCACGCGCCCGTCGGCGGCCGGTCCGGGTGTTCACCCGGAGATGTCGTCGTCACCTGCCACGCCTGCTCCGATCTCCGGCAATTCGCGTCCGAGGTTAGCTCACGCCAGCCGGCCGGGCCTCGCCCGCCGCCCGGCGGCGCTGCCCTCGTTCGGCCGACGTGCCTGTCGTCCTCAAAAGGTCGCCAGCAGCCGGGCGATGGTCGCCGGCTCCGCCAGGTGCGGGAAGTGGCTACCGGGCAGCACTGTCACCGCGACCTGCGGCAGGTTGTCCGTCAGCCAGGTCAGGTAGCGGGGCGGCGGCTCGGACGAGGTCACCCAGCGGTAGGGAATCCCCCGCTCGCCGATCGACCGCAGGGCGCGCTGCCGCTCGGCGGAGATCCCCTCGTCGGACCCGCGCAGGATCTCGCCCCAGTAGCCCAGCAGCAGGTCCGGCCGAGGATCGGTAGCGGTGGTCACGATCTCGCGCGCATCGGCCGGCAACGCCTCGATGCCCATCCCGGCCAGCATCCCGTCCCACACCCGCCGCCAGTCCGGGCCGCGCAGTGCGGGTTCGGCCTGGCGTACGGCAACACCGAACGGGCCGGGCAGCAGGATCTGGTCGAGGTTCACCACGCCGCGCACCGGGTGGCGGGCCGCGTACGTCGTGGCGACCACCGCGCCGACCGAATGTCCCACCACGATCGGCTGAGTGAGACCCGCCTCGATCACCTGCTCGTGTACGACGTCGGCCACCTCCGCCATCCCGTAGGACGGCAGCCGGGGTGCGTCACCGTGCCCGGGCAGGTCGAGAGCCAGGACCCGCCGGGCGGGATCAATGAGCGCCAGCTCGCGCCGGACCGGGTCCCACTGTCGCCGGTCGAAGGTGAGGCCGTGCAGCAGCACCAGGGGTGCGCGGTCGTCGTCAGTCATTGCCACACCCTCCTACGTCCGGGCGCCCGAGCGCAGCGTGTCGAGGGTGAGGTCGAGGACCGCCTCCAGGTGATCGATCTTTCCGGTGGAGAGCAGCAGCAGCACGCCGCCCTGGATGCCGGCCAGCAGCGCTGCGGCGGCGCGGTCGGCGTCCACGTCCGCGGCGATGTCCCCGGTCGACTGCATGTGCCGGATCCCCTCGGTGATCGCCTTCTGCCAGCGCCACATGAGCCCGGTCACGATCGCCTGCGCGCCCGGCGCGCGTCGGCCGGTCTGTCCCAGCAGCCCGTTGAGCGGGCACTTCACGCCCTGCGCGAGGTAGCGCTCGATGAGCCGGTCGCGCCACGCCTGCCAGGCCGGCCAGGAGGTCAGGTTGCTGAGCATCGGCTCCTGGTCGATGAGCACCTGGTCGGCCTCGTGCTGGGCCACCGCGAGCAACAGCTCCTCCTTGCCGTCGGGGAAGTAGTGGAAGAGCTGCCCCTTGCTGGTGCCGGTGCGGGCCAGCACGTCCTCGAGGCGTACCTCGTCGACGCCGCGCTCGCGGATCTCGGCGACCGCGCCGGTGACGATGCGTGCGCGGGTGGCCTCGCCCTTGCGGGTGAACGCCCGTGTCATGCGGCCTCCGTCGCCGTCTCGTCCCCCTGTGCCTGCCGGTCCGACCCTAGCTCGGAGTTTGGACTTGCGGGTCCATTTTCGGCGAGCAAAGGTCTCAAGCGCGGCCGATCCGGGCCGACACCACGATCGGGAGGGCACCACGATGAACCACTACTACCTGCTCGGGCGGTCCGGTCTACGGGTGAGCCGGCTGGCGCTGGGCACCATGAACTTCGGCGTCGACGGGTTCCACGCCGCGTACGGCAAGACCGAGGAGGAGGCGGAGCCGATCTTCCGCCAGTACCTGGAGGCGGGCGGGAACCTCATCGACACTGCGGACTTCTACACCGCCGGGGAGAGCGAGAGGATCCTCGGCCGTCTGATCGACCGGGCCGGCGTCCGCGAACGGCTCGTGCTCACCAGCAAGGCCACAAACACCGTCGACCCGACCGACCCGAACGCCAGCGGCAACGGTCGCAAGCACCTCATCCGGGCCGTGGAAGGTTCCCTGAGCCGGCTCGGCACCGACTACCTCGACCTGTACCTGCTGCACACCTGGGACCGGATCACCCCGGTCGAGGAGGTCGTGCACACCCTCGACGACCTGGTACGCGCCGGCAAGATCCGGTACGCCGGCCTCTCCGACGTGCCGGCCTGGTACGCGGCCCGGGCGCAGAGCTACGCCGAGGCACACGGGCTGGCCCCGATGATCAATGTGCAGCTTCCGTACTCCCTGGTGACTCGGGGCATCGAGGCCGAGTTCGTGTCGATGTCGCAGAGCCTGGGGATGGGGCTCACGGCGTGGAGCCCCATCGGCGGCGGGCTGCTCAGCGGCAAGTACCGACGCACCGGCGCGGGCGTGAGCGGGACCGGCCGGTTGACAAACCCCGACGCCGCCGGCCGGGAGATCAACCCGCGCGACTGGAAGGTCATCGAGGCGCTGGAGAGCGTGGCCGCCGACCTGGGCCGCAGCATGGCCCAGGTGGCGATCAACTGGGTGGCCACCCAGCCCGCCGTCGCCTCGGTGATCGTCGGGGCGAGCAGCCCCGAGCAGCTCGCCAGCAACGTCGGCGCGCTCGACTTCGAGATCCCGGCCGACGCTCGTCGCCGGCTCGACGAGGCAAGCGCCCCGGACCTCGGGCTGCCGTACGGCATGTTCACGCCGCAGTACCAGTCGTGGGTGGTGAGCCCCGGCCTCGGCATCGGCGACAAGCCGACGGGTTACGCCCCGCCGGTCTTCAACGGGGCCACCCAACCCACGGCGTGAGACCCTGCGGGCGGTCTCCGGCCGGGTGCCCGGCTCGACCCACAAGCGAGGACGGGACCACCGGCACGGGCTCTGCGCGCCGTGCCGGTGTCGCACCGTTTCACCGCACGGCGACGGTCACGGCCGGCTCTGCTCCGGAAGCTGGTTGCCGTAGTAGGCGCCGGCGCCGTGCTTGCGGGTGAAGTGGCGGTCCAGCAACCACTGCGGCGCGGCGGCCGCGGGGTTCAGCGACAGCGTCTTCAGGGCCATCTCCGCGACCGCCTCGCAGACGATCGCGTTCTCCACCGACTTGAGCGGGTCCTTCGCCCAGGTGAAGGGGCCGTGGTTGGCGGCGAGGGCGACGGGGTTGGCCAGCGCCTCGGCCTCTCCCCCGATCAGCTCGATGATCGCCTGAGCCGTGTTGAACTCGTAGTCGTGGGCGCACTCGTCGGCCGTCAGGTCCCGGGTCACCCGGATCGGGCCGGCGAAGGTGTCGGCATGCGTGGTGCCGAGCACCGGCACGTCCCGCCCGGCCTGGGCGAAGGCGACGGCGTGCGTCGAGTGGGTGTGGGTCACCCCGCCGATGGACGGCCAGTGCAGGTAGAACGCGCGATGGGTCTCGCTGTCGACGGAGGGTCGCAGCTCTCCGGCGACGACCCGCCCGGTCTCCAGATCCACCGGGACCAGCAGGTCGGCCGTGAGGTCCTGGTACGCGACGCCGGAAGGCTTGATCACGTAGATGCCTGCCTCGCGGTCGACTCCGCTCACGTTGCCCCAGGTCAGCGCCGCCAGGCCGGCCTGGGCGATGAGGCGGTTCGCGGCGAGGACTGCGGCACGCAAGTCGGTTGATCCGGCCGTACTCATTGCAGGTGGCGCCTTTCGGGTGGGGGTGGCGGTAGCGCGGCACGTTAGCGCTAACATCCTGCCCGGTCAATAGCGGTTTCGCATTGCCGGACAGGGGTGACGCGCCCGCACGAGGCACGACACAGCGCAGTTTAGACGCCGGCGCGACGGCGCGCGGTCCACCTCACTCGTCGACGCTTGCCGCCCGGGTGAGGCCGGGCGTCGGTGTCGCAGCGCCCTCGTAGAGCGCGACGTACCGGCGGCGCAGCTCGGCCCCCTGCACGCCGAGCGCGGCGAGGTTGAGCAGGTTGTGGCCGACGCCCAACGCCTCGGGCAGGGTGCAGACCCGCAGCGGGATGGCGTTCGCGTCGGCGATCCGGCGGGGCACGGTCACCGCCGTGGCGAGGTCCACCACGCCGTCGAGTGGGCTGATGGCGACGGCGGCGGTCCGCAGACCGGTCCGGCGCGGCGGATTCGGCAGGCTACGCGCGATCGTCAGGTACTGGGTGACGGCGGAGAGCGAGTAGCCGCGTGACGTGACGCGATCCGGGAGGATGCGCCGCCCGTACAGCGTGATGAGCGGTCGGACCGCGAAGGCCGGTGCCTGACGCGGGTCCGGGCCGAAGAACGGCGACAGCAACAGCAGGTGCCGTACGACGTCGCCCGGCACCTGGGCCAGCCAGGTGGCCAGCACGGCGCCGCCGGAGATCCCCACGACGCCCACCTCGTCACCGAGGCCCGCCGCGACGGCAAGCGCCCGCGCCGCGTACGTCGTCAACTCCTCGGCCTCGACCCGGTGGTGGGCCCGCTTGTCGACGGTCCCGTGGTGGGGAGCCCGCGGAATCCAGACGTTGTACCCGCTGTCGAAGAACTCCTCGGCGAGGCCGTCGTACTGCTCGGGCGCGAGGGTGTATCCGTGCAACAGCAGAACGACCCGGCCGGTACGGGAGCCGTGGCTCAGCAGGCGGCTCCGCGATTCCGGCCGGATCGCTGGATCCGCCGCCTCGGCCGCGATGACGGCCACGGCGGCGCGGGTGGCGGTGTCGAAGTCGAGCGGTTCAGACGGTGCGACGCGTAGCCCACGGCGGCGCGGCGGCCAGAGATACAACCCGGCGACGAGCGCCACGACCAGCGCCAACCCACCGAGGACGAGGGCGATGATCTCCGACATGCTCCGATGCTGACAGGGGTGCGGGTCGGTGTCGGCCGAGGGGTGCGCCCTGGTGACAGGTGCTCTCGGGCGACCAGGTCATCGACGTGGTGCGGGGGCTGGTCGGGGCCACCGACGGGCGCCGGGCCGCCGCCGGCACCATCCGGGGCGACC
>NZ_JBEZZW010000021.1:0-123548 GCF_040639415.1 Micromonospora sp. NPDC023888
ACGACGGCGCCACAGTCCCCGAACTCATCCCGTTCTGACTCGCCGACGCCATCTGCGACCAGTTCGAGAAGAGACCGAAGTTCATCGAACCCCACTTGGTCCCAAAATCGTGCGTCGTGGCGTAGACCAACTGCTGACCGTTGTACGGGGCCACCGTGAAGTCCTTCAGCGACACCCACCCCGACTTCGGGTTAGCCAGCGAGCCGGTCGACGACCAGCGGTACGTCGAGGGAAGGTCGCAGGGGGTCGGCGGGGGCGTCGTCGGGGGTGGGGTCGTCGGGGGTGGGGTCGTCGGCGGTGGCGTCGTCGGCGGCGGGGTGGTCGGGGGCGGGCTGGTCGGCGGCGGGGTGGTCGGCGTCGTGCCGTCACCGCACGTCACGCCGTTCAGCGCGAAGCTCGTCGGCGCGGGGTTGCTGCCCGTCCACGATCCGTTGAAACCGAACGACACCGTGCCGTTGGTGCCGACCGCGCCGTTGTAGCTCACGTTCCTTGCGGTAACCGCGGAGCCGCTCTGTGTCAACGACGTGTTCCACGACTGCGTGACCGTCTGCCCGGCCGCGTACGACCACGTCAACGTCCAACTGGTCAACGGATCACCCAGGTTGGTGATCGACACGTTGGCGCCGAACCCGCCCTGCCACTCCGACGACACGGCGTAGTTGACCGAACAGCCCGCCGCCGCGGCGCCGGCCGGCAGCGCCGCGACGACACTCGTCGAGACGAGCAGGGCAACGCCGGCCGACGCCAGACCGACATTCGTGTATCTGGATCTGGTCATAGATCACCTTCCTGAGGGGGACGGCGGCCATGCATTGGCGGTGGTCGCTGGCGTGGTCGCGTTTGTGAGCGTTAACAGGCCGCGACAGGTATGTTACGGGAGCGCTCCCATACCCTCAACCTCGAACTCACGGGTTTCGATTTCCGGCGCCGGTCGGCGGATCACGCGTACATCAGGTGCAGCATCATGCCGGCGTCGGCGTGCGCGAGATTGTGACAGTGGTTGGCCCACACTCCCGGGTTGTCGGCCCGGAACGCCACCTCCCACACCTCGCCCGGCCGGACGTCGAACGAGTCCAGCCACAACGGACTTCCGGCCGCCGGCCTCCCGTCGCGCGACAGCACCAGGACGTGGTGGCCGTGCAGATGCCACGGGTGCACGACCGGGGACCGGTTGACGATCGTGAACCTGACGACGTCGCCGAGGCGTACGACCTGCGGCGGGATGTCCGGGTCGGCCGCGCCGTTGACGGTGTGCGCGTAGCGCGGGAGCAGGTCGTGCAGGTCGAGGCCACGATCGAGAACCAGTGTGAAGTGCCTGTCGAACCGCGACCACGGCACCGCGGAGGCAGCGCCGTAGCCGAGCGGATCCAGCACCGGCCAGTCGCCCGTCGGCGTCGACACCGGTCCGGTCGAGTAGACCGCCCGTCCGTCGACGAACAACGCCACAGGCGTGGCCGGTGCGGTGAACACCAGGTCGTAGCGGCCCCCGGCGGGGATCAGCACCGCGGTGTCCACGAGCGACGTCGGGCCCCGCAGGTCGGAACCGTCGATCGCGGCGACCTGGAACGCGGTCCCGGCCAGGGCGTAGCGGTGCGTCGTGCTGTCGGTGTTGATCAGCCGCAGCCGTACGGGAGCGCCCGCCTCGACGCGCTCGGTCCTCGGTGCCGGCATCGGCCGGCCCGCGAGCGTGTGCACCGGCACCGTGACGTCGAGGCCGGCCTTCGGCCCGGGGCGGACCACCAGGACTCCGTAGAGGCCCATCCGCACGCCGACATCGGAGACCGAATGGGTGTGGTACCAGTACGTCCCGGCCTGGTCGGCGCGGAACCGGTAGACGAACTCCTGGCCGGGCAGCACCGCGGCCTGCGTCACGCCCGGGACGCCGTCCTGACTGTTCGGCACGTCGTACCCGTGCCAGTGCAGCGTGACGCCTCGCCCGATGTCGGTGTTGCGCAGCGTCACCTGCACCACGTCGCCGACGGTGGCGGTCAGCTCCGGCCCGGGCACCTGCGCGTTGAACGCCCACGCCGCGACGTCCCGGCCGCTCACGCTCACCGTGGCGGTCCCGGCCGTCAGGGTGAACCGCCGGGTCGGTTCGTCGGTGGTCCGCGCGTCCCGAAAACCATGATCATGGGGTACGGCGGGCGCGGCGTCCGGGACGACGGTCAGCCCGGTTCCGGTCACCAACGCCCCGACCGCCACCACGAGAGCCACCCGGGAGATCGCCCGGGACGGGCGCGCGCCGAGAGCCCGCCACGAGACGGCCGTCGCCGTGACGGTCCCGGCGACCGCGAGCAGGCCCGCGCCCGCCGACACCGGATAGCCGTGCAGGACCGTCACGAACAAGGCGCTGCTCGTGGCGTACCCGGCGAAGAGAAGCGGGACCGCGACGGACCGGACGTCACCCGGGACCGACAGCAACCGCGGCCCGGCCACGGCCACGGCCGCGAGCGAAAGCGGGGCGGCGACGAGAACCTTCTCCGCCGCGAACCACCAGCCGGCGCGGGCGAGCGCGATGATCGTGACCGCGCGGGCGAGCGTGGCGAGCAGGGCGAAGGCCGCCAGCGCCAGTGCGAGCGGGCGACGCCGGACGGCCGCCGCCGCGCCGCCGCCCAGCCAACCGGCGGCCGCGAGGACCGCGATCACGAGATCGACCGCGAGCAGCGAGCCGGTGGTCATACCGGCTCCCCCGCGCGCACCGGCACGGGGGCGGTGTCGACAGGCGCGGCCAGCCTTCGTGCCGCCCGGAGGACGCCCACCACGACGTGCACCGCGATGATCCCGTTGACGGCGTGCAGCCCACCGATGATCGGGCCGAGCGGGGTGCTGACGCCCGCGGCGTCCGTGGCCGAGGTGGCGAGCATGGCGAGGAGCGCCTGCACCACGACGAGGCCGATCGGCAGGAGCGCCAGTGCGACGAGCCGGCCCGGCGCCTTCGCCAGCGCCGCGAACAGCGCGGTGAGCAGGGTGAACACCGGGATGACAGCCATCCCGTTGACGCTGTGCAGGGTGTACGCGTCGTCGGCCGCGGGTTTCGTGAACCCGCCGACGGCGGCGAAGACGAACTGCAGGGCGAACGAGACGAGTAGCAGGGCGCTGCTGATGACGAAAGCCTTACGCATGGCGATCTCCTAGAGGTGCGCCGAGGCCACGGCCCGGGCGACGTGGTCGGTGGCCGTGATCGCCCCGTAGGCGACAAGCCGTACGAGGTCGGCGTCGGCGGGATGGGAGAGCCGCCACAGCGCGACGTCGCCGACGCTTATCGCGCTCGGTGCGAACGCCGCCAGCAGGGCGATCCGCGTGCCGACGCGGTCCGCGCCCGGCACGTCCCGGACGAGGTCGACGGCCCAGTCCGCCGGCCTGGCCGGGAACCGCCCGTCCTCCCACCGCACGGTGGCCGTGACGGTCTGGCGGGCCACGTCGCCCAGCAGGTCACCACCCCGCGCGGCGGCGTCCGTCAGGGCCGCGTAGGCGACGCCGACCGGGCTGTCCCCCGCCCAGCCGGGTGACGCCGTCGTGGCCGCGTCCAGGAGCGTGAGACTCCGGCCGGGTTCCTTCGGCTCGCGGGCCGTCCTGGCGGAGAGCCAGCCGCCGACCGAGCGCACCAGTGGGGAGCGTTGCAGGCCGCCGGGGAGCAGGTCGGGATCGAGCAGGGCGGACACGACCCGGTTGATGAAGTGGAAGGCGAGCAGGGTGCCGGTGACCTCGGGGCGGTACGGGCTGGTCCACTCGGTGGCCGTGGGGCTACGGCTGGCCTGCGCCCACGCGACGAGCTCGGCGTGCCGAGCCTCGGTTGGTGTCCCGTTCCGGACGACGGCCTCGGCGAGCTTCGGTTCGCCCAGGGCGTGCAGCAGCATCGCGTGGGCGTCGACGCAGAACTGGCAGCGGTTGGCCCGCGACACCGCCGCCGCGACGAGTTCCCGGTCGACCCGGGAGGCGGTCCCGGCGAGCAGTGCCTCACGCATCAGCGCCCAGGTCGCGGCCAGCACCTCCGGCACGGCCGCGAGCACCTGGAAGGTGGGCAGGGGCCCGAGGAAGTCGTCCGACATCTGCCGGTAGACCGCCGCGGTCAGGCCGGTCGCGGCCGAGGCTTTCACTGGGGTGGAGAAGCGGTATGTCATGGGCTCGATGCTTGCCTCGACGAGCCGGAAAAACGTCGTGCCGTCGCAGGCACTCGGCCGGCTGCCGCTACCGCGTCCGCGGTACGCCCTCCTACCGCGAGCGGTGGATGCTCGGTGCGGACGGCAGGTTCTACTCTTCGACAATGCGTCGCGATCTGCCGTACGCCCTCAGCGGCCTCACCCTCGGCGCCCTCCTGCTCGGCAACGCGGCGCTCGCGCCGGACGCCGCGGCGGTTGGCGCGGTCGACGTCGCCCTCGTCCTGTCCATGACTGTCGCCGTGGCGGTGTGCCGGCGGTATCCGGCGGCGGCGCTGGGGGTGGTGACAGCCGCCATGCTGGCCCTGCACATCCGGGTGCATCCGGGGGTGTCCGCCGCGTTCCCGGTGCTCGCCGCGGTCTACGTCGCCGCCTGGCGGGGGCAGCGGGCGGCCGCCGCGGTCGCCAGTCTCGCCTTCCTCGGCGGGTTCCTGGCCCATGACATCTCGGTGGCGCCGGCCGGCCAGCCGGTCGTCGAGCGAACGCCCCTGCTGCTGGGCTGGTTCGTGGCGGCCAACGTCGCGGGGCTCGTCGCGCGGCAGCGCCGGGCGTACCTGGAACAGGTCGAGCAGCGGGCGATCGAGGCCGAACGCACCCGCGAGGAGGTGGCGTTGCGTCGCGCCGGGGAGGAGCGCCTGCGCATCGCCCGCGACCTGCACGATTCCCTGACCCACAGCATCTCGGTGATCAAGGTGCAGGCCGGGATCGCCGTGCACCTCGCTCGCAAGCACGGCGAGGAGCCGTCGGCCACGCTGCTGGCGATCCAGGAGGCCAGCAGCGCCGCGATGCGGGAGCTGCGCACCACACTCGACGTCCTGCGCTCGCCCGCCGACGAGGACCGCCTCGGGCTGGCCCGGGTGGACGAGCTCGCCGAGCGGACCCGGGCCGCCGGCGTACCGGTGCGGGTCACCGTCACCGGTCCGGCCCGGGACCTGCCCGCCGAGGTCGACCAGGCCGGGTACCGCGTCGTCCAGGAGGCGCTGACAAACGTGGCACGCCACGCCGGCCCCGCCACCGCGCACATCCACGTCGAGTACGCCCCGGCGCAGCTCACCGTCTCGGTCGCCGACGACGGCCAGGCATCACCGACGCACCCGACGACACCCGGCGTGGGCCTGCGCGGCATGCGGGAACGGGTGACCGGACTGGGCGGCACCCTGCGTGCCGCCGCCGACGCCGACCACGGATTCACGGTACGGGCCACGTTCCCGCTGGACGGCCCCGCCCGGACCGAGCGCCCACGCGAGGTCCAGCCAGCTCAGCACGCCGTGGAGCAGCGGTGACCGAGCGCCCGCGCGAGGTCCAGCCAGCTCAGTCCGCGACGGATCGTCGCGGCTCCGACCGGAGGGAGGAGCCGGGATGATCCGGGTGCTGCTCGCCGACGATCAGGCGCTGATGCGAGCCGGTTTCCGGGCCCTGCTCGACGCCGAGGACGACCTGGAGGTCGTCGGCGAGGCCGGCGACGGTGCCGCCGCCGTCCACCTGTCGCGACGCCTGCGCCCCGACGTGGTGCTCATGGACGTGCAGATGCCGGGGCTCGACGGTATCGAAGCCACCCGCCGCATCGCCGCCGATCCGGACCTCGCCGCCGTGCACGTCCTCATCGTCACCAACTACGGGCTCGACCCCTACGTCTTCGCGGCCCTCCGCGCGGGGGCCAGTGGCTTCCTCCTCAAGGACGCGGACCCCGCCGACCTGCTGCGGGCCGTCGCGGTCGTGGCTCGCGGCGACGCACTGCTCGCCCCGGCCGTCACGCGTACGCTCATCAGCGAGTTCGTGTCCGGCCCACCACCGGCCGAGCCGGCGGCCGGGCGCGACGTGCTCACCGCCCGGGAGCGGGAGATCGTCGAGCTGGTCGCCAACGGTCTGAGCAACGACGACATCGCCCGGCGCATGGTGATCAGCCCGTTGACCGCCAAGACACATGTGAATCGGGCGATGACGAAGCTGCACTGCCGCGACCGCGCACAGCTCGTCGTGTGGGCGTACGAGTCGGGCTTGATCACGCCGCGTCGCCGGTGATCGCCGGGGCGGTCGCGAGGGCACCCGTCGGCACACGCGGTGGGGCCGACGCACTAGCATTGCCGCCGTCCGACGACGGCTCTGCTGAAACGAGGCGACATGCGTTGGCTCCGGCGGTTGCTGGGCGGTAGGCGGGTCCAGCTCGATCCGGGACGACAGCAGGCGCTGCTCCGCGATGTGCAGCACCGGTACGGCGTCCACGCGCAGATCCGGTTCACCGAGCAGGTCGAGGCGCTCACCGCGACGCTCGACAGCGACGACGGCCTGGTGGTGGCGGCCCAGATCGTGGGTCAGGTCGCCGACGAGGCGCATGTGGACCTGCAGTCCCAGGCACAGGAGATCCACCGACGGACGGGCCGGCGACTGCTGGTGCACCGCCGCAACTACCGGCCGCTGTGGCGGGAGGCGGGGCCCGCGCTGCGGTGGCCGCTGTTCGCGTTGCCGTCCGGCTTCTACCCGTACGCGCAGGTGGCCGCCGCCGTGGCGGTGCTCGGCAGCCGGGCTCCCCGGCTCGACCGGGTGACCGACCCGAATCCGCTCCTGACCCGGGTCTTCGAGGTGCTCGACCTCACCACCGCGGGCTGGGAGTACGGCCGGGTGCGGGTGGACACCGATGCCGCCGCGCTGGCCGATCGACTGATCACGACCGCCGGGAAGGTCCTCGCCGCCATGGACGACCCTCCCCGGCTGCCACCGTCGGTGCGGGAGCTGATGCGCCGCAACAACACCTTCGACGTGCACGACCCGGCCGGCCCCCGGGTGGTGGGTGGGATCAACCTGGGCGCGAGGATGCGCGAGAACTTCCTGGTCTGAGCACCCCCGGGCGTTACGTGACCTGCCAGCGGGTCCGTTCGTCGTGGAGCGCCGCACGGCCCGCCGCCCACACCCGGGTATCGGGCGGAGACGGTGGGGATTCCGCACCGACGGAATCCCCACCCACGACCCTAGCCGCCGACCCGGTACGCCCGGAGCACCGTCTGCTCCACCGCGTTGCCGTCCGCGTCGGTGGCGTTCGCCCGCAGCGACACGTGACCGGCCCGGCTGTGTGGCACCAGCGCCAGCCAGCCTTCACCGTCCCGGCTGACCGGCACCGCGTGCCAGCTCCGGCCGTCGTCGTACGAGGCGGCGACAGTCACCGTCACCACCGGCCGCCCGGCCACCCCGTCCTGCCGGTGCACCGACATCCGCACCGGTCGGCGGTCACCGACCGACACGGTGTTGCGCAGGTCGACCGGTGCGTCGAGGAGCATTCCCAGCAGCGGCAGTGGCTGCCGGGCCGATGCCGTACCGGATCGGAAGGTCCACGACCCACTGACCATCGTGCTCGACCGCCAGGTCGGCGAGTGGTGCGTCGCCGAGGCGGTGAGCCGGTACGTCGCCGCTCCGGCCGGTACGGCGAACTGCCCCCGGCCCGGCTCGGCGACGGTGCCGAGAAGCTGCCCGTTCCGGTACAGGCTGGTGCTGCCCGTGGTGCCGTCACCGAACGCGTCGGTGGGTCTCGGATGGCCGCTGGCGTCGGTGAACATCGGCAACATCACGTCGACCACGTCCCCCTGCCGGCTCACCCACGGCTTGCCGGCGTTGTCCACGCTCGGCCCGGTCAACGCCGGCCCCACCACCGCCCTGTCCCAACTGGTCGCCGGGTTGGTCCCCGGCCGCAGCCTCAGCTCCGTCCTCGCCACCGCCGGGGAGATGTTGTTTCCGAGTGAGATCCGCCAACTGCCCGGCGTGTAGTACTCGGTCCGTCGCAGTGGCGCGAACACCGGCCTCGACATCAACACCCCGTAGTGCTCGTCGCCGAGCTGGAGCCTCGCGCGGACCTGCCGTACCCCCTCGCCCGCGTCGTGGTAGCTGGTCGCGACGGCGGCCAGTTCCCTGGTCGTCGGCCGGTACGCCAGGTCCGCCGGGATCCCACCCCGAACCTGGTAGCCAAGCTGGTAGCGGTACGGACTGACCGCCTGCCCGGTCACGGTCGCGGTGAGGGTCCCCGCAGCGGCGAGTTCGACGAACCGGTCGAGCCCCGGGTGTCCGGATCCCGAACTAATGGTCGGCAGGGCGAGTGGCTCGCCCGCCCAACCGAACTGCCCGGTCGCCAGCAACACCATCCGGGCGCCCCGCTGCTGGAGCTGCCGTACCACCGGGGCCACCGCGAACGGTTCCGCCTCGTCAGCAGAGGAGGTGAGCACGGCGAGCGCGTCTGCCACGTCCACGTCGGGCAGTTCGCCGGTCGGACCGACCACGAGCCGGACGACCGGAAGTCGCGCGGTCCCCTCGAAGGGTGGTATCGGTCCGGGCTTCCAGAGCCAGCCGACCCGAACCGGGAACCGTTCCGGTGCGGTCGCCGACAGTTGCAGCATCGGCCGTTCCAGAACCGCCATGTCGGTGAGGCTGAACTCCTCCGCGCTCACCCCGGGTGCGCTGCCCACCAGCACCTCGCCGAAGCCCGGTTCGAAGATGTTCGCCATGCTGGTATTGATCGGGTCGCCGGACCACCGCCCGCCGATGTCGATCTCGCGCAGCCCCTCGGTCGCGGCCGGCTGGTCGGCCACGCCCAGCGGTGCCGCCCGGGCCCACCGGGCGTCCAGGATCACTGTGGTGTCGTCGGCAAGCGTCAGACCCGGATAACCGAGAACGGCGGTCCGGAGCCCGCCGTTCGGCGGTGGCGGCAGAGCGACGCTGGACAGCAGGGCGTACCGCCCGGCGGGCACCGACACCGAACCCGATCCCCACACGAAGTCCCGGAAACCGGCGTTCTGTGCGTCGATGCCGACCACCATCGTGGTGCCGCTGTCGCTGGGCCGGCCCTGCTGGTCCAGCAATCGGACGGTGACCTCGTGCGTCTCGGCGGCCTGCCGCACCCCGACCGGAGTGCGGACGCTTGTCTCACCGGCGGTGGCGACCACGACCCCGCCGTACGTCCCGGCCCGCTGCCGCCCGGCGATCCGCACCGGGACGGAGGCACTGCCCCGGGCCGGCACGGTGAGGGTCGTCGCGCCGAGCGTGGCCAGCTGCGGCGGTGCCGGCTGCCCGGCGGTGTCGGCCAGGCTCAGCGCCAGCCGCAGCGTGACAGGCGTCGACCCGTCGTTGCGGTAGGTCAGTTCCCGGGTGCCGCCCGGCGCCCCCCAGGGCAGAGCCATGGCGAGGGACGCCACCTCGGCCCGCACCGGCTGGGTGACGGCCCGGGCCACGTCGATCCGGCCGGCGCCGACGTCGAAGACGCGGGACTCCCGGGCCGGCGCGGCGGTGCCGACCAGGGCTGCCTTGAGCTGCGCACCGGTCCACTCAGGGTGCCGCTGCGCGAGGATCGCCGCTGCCCCGGCAACGTGCGGTGCGGCCATCGAGGTGCCGGAGAGTGGCACGTGGTCGGGGTGGCCGGCGATCCCCGGGTACGCCCCGGTCGCCCGGGCGGCCGAGATCGCCTCCCCCGGCGCGGCCAGCTCGGGTTTCGGTACCCCGTCCCCGACCCGGGGTCCCCGGCTGGAGAACTCGCTGATCCGATCGGCGGAGTCCACACTGGAGACCGCGAGCGCAGCGTCGGCGCTGGCCGGAGCCGACACCGGCGCGTACGCCCCCCTGTTGCCGGCGGCGGCCACGAAGAGGGTGCCGTGTTCCGCGCTGAGCCGGTCGACCGCCTGGCTGACCGGGTCGGTGCCATCGCTCGGGGCGCCGCCGAGGCTTAGGTTCACCACCTTCGCACCGGCCTTCGTGACCGCCCATTCCATGCCGGCGAGAATCCACTCCTCGGCTCCCTCGCCGGAGTCGTCGAGGACCTTGCCCACCGCCAGCTTCGCGTCCGGGGCGACACCGCGATGCCGACCGGCCGCCCCCGAGCCCCCGACGGTCGCCGCCACGTGGGTGCCGTGGCCGAACCGGTCCTCGACGCTCCCCGTCCCGGTGAAGTCCTGCGCCGCCGACACCCGACCGGCCAGGTCCGGATGGTCGGTGTCGTACCCGGAGTCGAGGACCGCGACCGTGACACCCCTGCCGGTGTAGCCCGCCTGCCACGCCGTGGGTGCGCCGATCTGCGGCACGCTCCGATCCAAGCTCGCCCGGTAACGGGCGTTCAACCACACCTTCCGGACGCCGCCGCGGATGCTCCGGGCCGCCGGGTTCGCCTGGCGGACCAGGTCCGCCCAGAACCGGGCCCCCGCCGCCTTCGGCTGGTCGTTCGCGGTCAGGTTCAACCCGGGCAGCACCCGGCGGGCCCTCGTTCCCGCCAACGGGACCGCCCGCCGGGCCTGGCCGGGGTCGGCGTACTGGACCAGCAACGGCAGCACCGGGCTGGCGCTGTCGTCGTACCCCTGGGCCAACAGGCCGGTGACGTCGAACAGCCGCTCGTCGAGCAGGTCCGCCCGGAGCAGGGGTACGGCGTCGGTGGGGACCACGTACCAGGCGCCGTCACGCTGGTAGCGGGCGTACGAGACGGCCCGGGGCCGGGCCGGAGCGGTCCCGTCCCGCCCGGCAGCCGGCGCAACCGAGGGTTCGCCCTCCGGATCCAGCCGGACCACGTCGCCGGTTATCAGCGTCACCGTGCCGGCGGTCCTCGGCACGCCCCGCCCGGCACCGGCCGTCGCGCCGTCGCCGGCTGCCCGCGTCGATCCGGCGGAAGGGGCACCGGCCGCCGCGTACGACGGCACAACCGTGAGGAGCGACGCCACGGACAGTGCGACGGCCAGTAGGCTCCGTCCACCGCCGACCCGCAAGCAGTTCTTCCCGGCGGTCATCGGACCTCACCGACCCGGTCGACGATGGTGAACGTGGGCACGTCTACTGCCGCCACGGTCCCGGCCGGTATGCCGCGCGCCGTCCGGATCTGCACCGTACGGAAGCCGAGCAGTTCACGCCCCGCGGTGTCGAAGACCAGTTCCTCCCGCTGGGTTTCGTTCCCGGTCGACTCACCGTCGCGGCCGATCGCGACACCCTGCCGACCAGCCAGTTCGACCCGGCCCTCGACCCGTTCGACTCCGGGAATCAGTGCGACCGCCCGGTAGAGGGCCGCCCGAACTTCGGGAGGCATGATCGGGGCGGCCTCCCGGAGCAGGTCCAGGACCGCGGTGAAGACCTGTGCGTCGGGAGAGTGCTTGTTCCGGTCACCGACCGCCTCCCGCAGGGTGTCCAGTAGCCGGGCCGGATCGGTCGGCAGGCTCGCCAGGTACGCCGGCGTCGGCCGGTACAACTCGCCCGGGTCCCGGACCGCCGGGCAGCTCGCACAGTCGGCGGGTGGCTGGTAGTCGGGCGCCGGCCCGTACTCCTCGACCTTCGGCGGGGCGGTCAGGTCGTACCCGAGTTCGCGGGCGACCTTGGCGTCGGCCGGGGTCAGCGGGGTACGGCTGGCCCCCTCGGTGATGCGCAGTCGCGCCGACCGCAGGCCCTCGACGGTGTACCACATCTCGTGCCGGCGAACCACCCAGACCCTGGCCACCGGCCCGGCACCGTCGACATCGCCGATCACCGACAGGGACCCTTCCGCGCCCACCCGGTAGATGAACTGCCCCGGCCGGGCCTCGACGGCCCGGTCGAGCCGGGCGTTCGCGGCGACCAGCCGCAGCACCGTCCCGGCGTCGTCGCCATCGCCGATCGGGACCGTGGCGGGGAGGCTGCCCACCCCACCCCTGTCCGGGCCGCCGGGAACCGTCGCCGGGGCGAGGATCGCCGGCACGACAAGCGCCGTGGCAACCGCAGCCGTAATGCCGAGCCCGCCGAGCGACACGTGCCACCACTGGGCGCCGAGCCGGCCGCTGCGGCCCGCCGGCCGTTTACGCACCGCTGCGCCACGGCGACGCCACGGCGACGCCACGGTGCCCGTCGCGGATTCGGCCCGAGCCTGCACGAGCAGGGCCGCCCGGGCCCGCGCCGTCGCCTCGGCGGACGGTGCCGGAGCCTTCCCCAGTACGTCGCGAATCATCCGCACGTCGTCCATCACAGGTCCCCCAGGTCTCGATCGTGGCCGCTCGGATCGGTGTCGCCAAGCGCCTCGCGCACCTTGCGACGCGCCCGGCTGAGCCGGGAACAGACCGTGCCGTACGGAATTTCCAGGGCTGCCGCGACCTCGTGATAGGTAAGTTCGCCGAGCGCGACGAGCAGGAGTACGTCCCGGTCCCGCGCCGAGAGTGAGGCCAGTGCCCTGGACAGATCGCGGTGCACGCTCTGCGCACTGACCATCGCGGCTATCCGCTCGTCGTGACCGACGACGGACTGGTCCCGCGGTGCCCGGGCCATTGCCCGGTAGCGCCGCTGCTCGCTACGCCGCTGGCGGCGGACGAGGTTCGTGGCGATGCCGTACAGCCACGCCCGGACGTGGCCGCCCGGTACACGTTCGGCCGGGGCACCGTCGTCGGCGGGGTCTCCCGCATCGAATCGGGTCCGCTTGGCGAAGGCGATCAGGAAGGTCTCCGCCGCCAGGTCGTCGGCGGCGGCCGGGCCGAGCCGGTTCGCGGCGAATCGGTGGATCTCCGGGTAGTACCGGTCGAACAGCAGCGCGAACCTCTCCGGCTCGGCGCGCGACAGCCTGATCAGGACGACGTCGGCCACCGCGCCGAGGTCGTCGGGCGGGTCGGTGCCGGCCAGGGAGCCGGGAGCGACCGCACACACGGGTGGCCCGGTCACGAGACGGTTCCGGTCATGGATTGTTGTCCTCCAGGGAGCGTCATGCGTCTGACACCCCTCTACGCCCGATGACAGCGATCCCCTTCACGCCCGGCGACAGCTATCCGGAGCCATGGTGCAACCCCGCCACCTGGCGCACCGCCCGCGCCCCGTTCCCCGCTTCCTTCATGGACGTCGTGCGCGGCCAAGGCCGGTTGCGAACCGGCACGCTCTCTCAGTCCATCGCGCGCGAACTGGACCGCCCCGGCTGATCGGTGGACCGGAAGTCATGGCCGAACAGCTCACGATCTTGCTCGAAGCGCAGAAGCGCTGGAACGTCACCATCCAGGTCATCCCGTTTCGCGAGGGTGCCTACACCTCGATGGTGTCCAGCTTCCATATTCTTGGCTTTAAGGAGACGCCATGAAGGCGCTCGGTAACCAGTGGCGCACCAGCACCCGCAGCGGCGGGAACGGCGCGTGCGTGGAGGCTCGGTACACGGACCACGCCGCCCAGGTGCGGGACTCCAAGGACCGACAGGGACCGGTGCTGTCGTTCGGTGCGGGTCAGTGGGCCGGTTTCGTCCGGGGCATCAAGGGCGGCACGTTCCACGTCTGACATCGGCGCCGGGTGGGGTGAAGCGCTCGGACTTCCCTCGTCTTCGGCGTTCGGCCGGCCCACGGGCGATCGGCGGGATCAACCTGGCGCGCCCCCGGCCGTTACTGATCGGGGCGTCGACTGGCGAGATGCACGATGATGTCGGCGGAAAGCTCGACCCGCTGGGGCAGGATCTGCTCGATCTGGCTGAGGACCTGCTCCCGCTGTGAGGTCGGCAGGGTGAGATACGCCGAGATCGTCGACAGATGTCCGACGTAGTCGCGCGCACTCACCGTCAGGCGACGCTTGATCACGGTCAGCTGGACGTCGACGAACCATTCGCAGCGTTGGAGTTCCGTGCCGGGCCACTGCATGGCCTGCCCCGGGGGCGTGCCGTCGGGAGACGGGATCTCGTCGCTCGTCAGGAAGGGTGCCCTGGCGGCGCGGACGGCGTCCGCCACCGCCGGATCGGCCAGCTGGGTGGGCCCGCCGAACGAGGCGAACACGCCGCCTGGTTCCAGCAGCGCGGCCACCCGTGACCACCGACCCTCCGGTGTGGTCCAGTGCAGTGCCGCCGCCGCGTAGACCAGGTCGTATTTCGGGCCCGGCCGGAGGGCCTCGAACGCGGCCCGCACGGTCTCGACGCCGGCTGGCACGTGCTTGCGCAGCTCAGCGAGCATGGCCCCGTCCGGCTCGGTCGCGGTGACCGTGACCCCCGCTCCGGCGAACAGCCGGGTCGCCTTGCCCGTTCCGGCGCCGATCTCCAGGGCCGTTCGAATCGGCCGACCCGCGTACGTCAGCACCAGGTCGACCAGCTCGGCAGGGTACCCCGGTCGGTACCGTTCGTACTGTTCCGCGACCATCCCGAAGCTCAGTGCGCGAGCAGGCATGCCGACGATCCTGTCACCACTCGCGCCCCGACGTGGGGCGAAAACCAGCGGATCGACGAACACCACGACCGCAGCCCCGTTCTGGTGACGCGCCCACTGATCTCTGGAGATCTTGGACACTTTTCGTCCAGACCGGACGGAAAGTGTCCAGGATCTACCCACATCGGCAACGGCAGGCAGCACCAGCGCGCCCGGATGTCGACCGACGACGGCTCCCACGACGACACGACAACTGCGCGCAACCGCTTGCCCACCCGCCGAACACCGCTTGACCATGTGCCCATGGGGCCGGAGCGTCGTGTCATCCTCGGGGTCGACGTGGGCACCACCGCCGTGCGGGTGGGCGCGTTCGCGCTGGACGGCTCCGCCCGACACGTCCGGACGCGGGCGTACCCGCTGCTGCAACCGCTGCCCGGCTGGCAGGTACAGGACCCCGACGTGCTGGTGGCGGCCACCCTGGCGGCGGTGTCCGCGTGTGTCGCCGACACCGCCGGGGCGGAGGTCGTCGCCCTCGCGGTCAGCTCCCCCAGGTACGGCGTGATCGGGCTGGACGCGACACTGAGCCCGGTGACGCCGCTGCTGACCGGGCGTGACACGCGGTCCGCGGAGGTGGCCCGCGACCTGCGGGTCTCCGGCCAGAGCCGGGAGCTGCACCGGGTCACCGGTACGCCCGTGCACCCCGGAAGCCCGCTCTGCAAGCTCATCTGGTTCGCCCGCCACGAGCCGTACCTCTGCACCGGGACTCGGTGGTGGATCGGCCTGAAGGACTACCTGGTCCATCGGCTGACCGGGACGTTGGTGACCGAACTGTCGTCGGCGTCCGGCACCGGCATGTTCGACGTCCATCGGCGGGTGTGGAGCGCGGCCGTACTCGACCTCGTCGGGGTGTCCGACAGCCAACTGCCGCCGGTCCTGCCCACGACTGGCGTGTTGCGGCTCTCGTCGGCGGCCGGGCGGGCAGTCGGCCTGCCGTCCGGCACACCTGTCGTGGTGGGCGCGGGTGACGGTCCGTCGAGCAGCCTGGGTATGGCGGCGATCGACAGCACCGTCGCCGGTCTGACGCTCGCGGCCACCGGGGCCCTGCGGACGGTCGTCGCGGCTCCGCTCGTCGACCCGGCGGAGACCTTCTCCTGCGCTGCGCTGACCGAGGACGCGTGGGTCATCGGCGGGACTGTCGACAACGGCGGCAACGTCGTGCGGTGGGCCGGTAGCGTCCTCGCGCCCGATCTTGAGCCGGCGTCCGAGACGGACCACGCGGCACCCGCGCTCCTGGCTCTCGCCGAACGGATCGCCCCGGGCAGCGACGGACTGGTGATGCTGCCCTATCTGCTGGCCGACCGGGCACCGGCTGTGGATTCCGGCCCGCCGGGCGCGTACCTGGGCTTGCGGAGCGAGCACTCCCGAGGTCACCTGGTGCGCGCCGCGCTGGAGGGGGTGTGCCTGCACCTCGGCGGCGTCCGCGACCGCCTGGCCGAGCTGACACCGATCAGCAGTGTCCGGCTGACCGGTGGCGCCTTTCGTCATCCGCTGTGGCGTGCGGTGATGGCCGCGGTCCTGGACTGTCCGACCCAGGTGGCGGGCGAGGACGATGACGCCGCCCTCGGCGCTGCCGCGCTCGGGCTCTTCGCGATCGGCCTCGCCGCCAACCTGAAGGGGGCCGTCACAGTGCTCGATCCCGAGGGCGGCCGCACCGAGCCGGTCCCGGTCGACCCGGCCCTTGCCACGACCTATCGCGGCCTGCGCGTGAAGATGCCCGCGCTCCGCACGGTCGTGGGCCGCATGGGCGAGATCCTCGACGAGGTCGCGGCCGTCCCGGGCGTTGGCCGGCAGGCCACCACGCCGTCCCGGGACGTGGTGGGCGGTTGACCAGGCCGGTCGCCGGGCGTCAGTGCTCGGGATCCTCCTTCACCTGGGCCACGAGCTGGGTCGGGTTCACGTAGCGCAGTGCGACGACGAGCAGGACGAGCATCATCGAGGTGTAGATGACCGCCATGGCGTCCACCGACTGCTGCGCCCTGATGCCGGACGCGGACATCGAGTAGTAGAGCGCCACGACGAGGGTCTGCGAGTCGGGGCCCGCGGTCAGGAAGGTCAGCTCGAACATGCCGACGGTCCGGACGAGAACGAGGATCGCGGAGGCGAGGATGCCCGGCACGAGCAACGGCGTGAGGACTCGCAGGAACACCGTGCGCAGACCCGCGCCGCACATGCGCGCGGCGCTCTCGATCCGCGGGTCGATCTGCTCGATGAACGGGGTCATGGTCAGGATGACGAAGGGCACCGATGGTACGAGGTTGGCGAGCACGACCCCGGACATGTTTCCGGCCAGCCCGAACTTGTAGAGGACCGTCGCCAGCGGGATGCCGTACGTGATCGGGGGCATGAGGATGGGCAGCAGGAACACGAGGAAGATCAGGCGCTTGCCGGGGAAGGACCGCCGCGCGAGGACGTAGGCGGCCGGCACACCGATCAGCAGCGAGAGGCCCACGACGAGCACGGAGACCTCAAGTGTCACGACGATGACCTGCAAAAGGGCGAACTCGTCCCAGGCCCGGCCGTACCAGCTCGTCGTGTAGCCGTCCGGCAGCCAGGTGTCGAACCAGCGCTTGCCGAACGAGCTGACCAGCACCGACGCCACGACGCCCAGCAGGTTGAGGAAGAAGAAGATGACCACACCCCACACGACCCAGGCGGCCGGGCGGGCGCTGACGCGCCGACGCCTGTCGTCGGTGACGGGGGGTCGCGCCGGTGGCGCCTGGGTGAGCGAAGCCATCAGCCCTTGCCTCCGGTGGCGCCGGTGTAGAAACGACTGCGCGCGGCCAGGACCACCGCGATGACGACCAACTCGACGAAGCCCATGACCATGGCGATCGCCGACGCGTACGGGTAGTCGTACTGCTCGTACGCCGCCTGGTAGGCGGCGAGGGAGATGACCCGCGTCTCACCGGCCGGGTTGCCGACCAGGACGGCCGACGGGAACACGCTGAACGCCAACACGAACGTCAGGCAGAAGGTCGTGGCCAGGCCCGGCATCAGCAGCGGGAGGGTGATCCGGGTGAACCGGCGACGCCAGTCCGCCCCCAACGTCGCGGCGGCCCGTTCCAGGGTGGGGTCGATCCCGGAGAGGTAGGAGAGCACCAGCAGGAAGGCGAACGGAAAGCCGGTGATCACCAGCGAGAAGAACACCCCCCAGTAGTTGTGGGTCAGTCGTACCGGCTCGTCGACGAGGTGCGTGGCGAGCAGGATCCGGTTGAACCAACCGGTCGGGCCGAGGAAGTTCAGCAGCCCCTGGGCGGTGAGGACGGTGCCGAGCGTGATCGGCACGACCAGCAGCGTGGTGACCAGCCGCTTGCCCCGGAACCGGCCGCGCATCCGGTAGGCGATCGGCACGGCGGCGACGACGTTCAGGAGCGCGGCGGGCAGTGCGATCCGCAGCGTGATCCAGATCGTGCCCCGCTCGTAGGCGTCGGAGAAGAACCGGGCGTAGTCGCTGAACGGCCCGCCTTCTGTCGGCTGGAACGAGAGCGTCAACCCGTAGAAGAACGGATAGAGGAACAGGGCGATGACGAAGACCAGCGCCGGGACCAACAGGAAGAGCTGGCGATCGATGCCCCGTTCGGCGAGACGGTGTTGCCAGTGCGCCAACGGTCGGCCCGGCCCGGCGGCGGTCACCGGGTCGCCACCGAGAGTTCGGCTGTCGCACCGGCGGGATAGACCAGCAGCCGCTGCGGATCGATGGCGAGTTTGACCTGGTCACCGGGGGCGATCCGCTGCTCGGTACGCAGGTGCAGCGACTGGCCCGTGTCGGTACGAGCCTCGCCCGCCAACTCGCGGCCCTGGTATTCCACCACCTCGATGGTCGCCGACAGGGCGTTCGAGGTCCCCCCGGCCCCGTCGACGCGGATGTCCTCGGGGCGTACCGCGACCACCACGTCAGCGCCGTCGGCGAGGTCGCTGACGGCCTCGCCGAGCAGGCGTTGACCCGACGACTCGACGGTGGCCCTGGTGCCGTCGCGCCGCACCACCCGGCCCCGCCACAGGTTGCGGTAGCCCATGAAGTCGGCGACGTGCCAGTTCGCCGGCCGGGTGTGCAACTCGCGCGGTGAGCCGATCTGCTGCACCCGCCCCTCGCGCAGCACCACCAGCCGGTCGGCCAGGGAGAGCGCTTCCTCCTGGTCGTGCGTGACGTAGACGGTGGTGAGCCCCAGCGACTGGTGCAGCCGGCGAATCTCGGTACGCATCTCCAGCCGCAGTTTGGCGTCGAGGTTGCTCAACGGCTCGTCCATCAACACCAGCGACGGCTCGAACACGACGGCGCGGGCGATGGCGACGCGTTGCTGCTGACCACCGGACAGCTGACCGGGCAGCTTGTCGACGTGGTCCTCGAGCCGCACCAGCCGCACCGCCTCGGCCGTCCGCCGGCGCACCTCCTCCTTGGGCAGCCGCCGCATGCGCAGCCCGAAGGCGATGTTCGCCCGCACTGTCAGGTGCGGGAAGAGGGCGTAGCTCTGGAACACCATGCCGAACCCCCGGCGCTCCGGTGGCAGCGTGTCGATCCGCCGCTCGTCCTGCCAGATGCTCCCCCGGGTCAACGGCAGCAGCCCGGCCAGGCAGTTCAGGGCCGTCGACTTGCCGCAGCCGGACGGGCCGAGCAGGGCGATGAACTCGCCCGTCTCGATGGTGAGGTCCAGCTCGGTGAGCGCGTCCTGCCCGCCGAACCGACGGGACACCCCGTCCAGGCGCAGGTGGGAGAAGGCACTCATCCCTGCTTGACCTTCCCGCCGCCGATCTCGCGGTCCCAGCGGTTGAACGCCGCCACGAGGCTCTTCGCGTCCAGCGGCACCTCGGTCGGGTTTCCGGCGATCAGCGCCTCGTACTCGGGGCGGCCGAACTCCCGGATCGCGTCCTGGCTCTTCTGCGGCGCCGAGGCGAGCCCGACGTCCTTCACGGCCGGGCCCGGGTAGAAGTAGCCCTCGTCGTACGCCTTGGCCTGTTGCTCGGGGGTGAGCATGAACGCCAGCAGGGCCAGCACCGCCGCCTGGGTGTCGGTCGAGACGCCCTTGGGCAGCACGGCGTAGTGCGCGTCGGTGACCCAGTGGAAGCCGTCGATCGTGGCGATCCTGGCCTCCTTCGGCACCGTGCCCAGCACGCGGGGGTTGATGTCCCAGCCGGTCGTGCTGACGATCAGGTGAGCCGTGCCGTTGGCGAGGTTCTTCATCGTCTCGGTGGTGCCGGACGGGTAGTAGTCCACGTACTGGCCCAGCTCCTTGAGGAACGCCCACGTCTTGTCCCACCCCGTGGTGGGGTCCTTGGGGTTGGTGTCGCCCAGGATGTAGGGCAGCCCCATCAGGAACGTCCGACCGGGGCCGGAGTTCGCCGGCCGGGCGTACTGGAACTTCTTGGGATTGGCCTTGGCCCAGGCGAGCAGGGCCGGCGCGCTTGTCGGCGGCGCGGCCAGGCGGGCCGGCAGATATTCGAGCAGCGGGCCGGACGGGTAGTAGGTGACAGTGACGCCGGCGTTGCCGGCGAGCTGCTGCATCGCGGCGGCCGGTTGCAGGTAGTTCCCCATGCCGCCGAGGCGGTCCTGGAACGTCGGCAACAGGTCGAGCCAGAGCCCCTGTTCGATCCCTGCCGCCAGCCCGTCGACGCCGGTCAGCACGAGACCGATGTCCACCCGGTCCGCGCCCTGCTGTGCCTTGATCTTGCCGGCCAGCTCCGGTGCCGGCGCCTTCGAATAGGTCACCCGGGAGATCATGTCGGGGTTCTTGGCGACGAAGTCGTCGATCATCCCCTGGGTGAGCTGCAGGTTGCCGGCGACGTCGAGGACGTTGAGTGTCACGGCTCGACCGGGCCGCTGCGGCACCTCGCCCGTGGTGTCCCCGGTGGCCTTGCCGGGACCGTCCGGTGCTCCGCACCCGACCGCGCCCACGATGACCGACGATGCCGTGACCAGGAGAGCGCCGCGCCGCGTCATACCCATGAGCTGTTCCCTCCGCCAGGTGTCATCCCCCGCTGATTCAGGCAGCCGGCGTGGCGCGACGGCAATGGGTTGCCATGTATTGCCTCGCGCGAATGCGTTGACGGCACCGGGTTTGTTGCTAGGGCATTGCCGAGTACTCACCGCCGTCATAGCATGATCACGGCGCGTAGCCGGGAGGAGCATGCAGATGCCCGACCACACCAGGCCGCCCGACAAGAGGGTCACGATCTACGACGTCGCGATCGAGGCCGACGTCTCACCGTCCACGGTGTCGCGCGCCTTCTCCAGGCCGAGCCGCGTCAACTCCGAGACCGCCGAACGGGTCCGGCAGGTCGCGGAACGGCTGGGCTATCGGACCAACCCCCTCGCTCGCACCCTCAGCACGGCACGCACCCACATGATCGCGCTCGTCATCGCCGACATCACCAACCCGGTGTACGCCGAGATCGTGCGCGGCGCGCAGGAGGCGGCGACCGACGGCGAATACACCACAGTGCTCATCGACGCCCAGGAGTCCGACCGCCGGGAACGGGCGGCGATCGAACGCACCATGCCGACAGTCGACGGCATCGTGCTGGCCAGCAGCCGGATGTCCGACTCGGCCATCCGGATGTTCGCCAAGCAGCGGCCGGTGGTCGTCCTCAACCGCGCCATCGCCGACGTGCCCTGCCTGGTGACGGACAACCCCCGGGGTGTGCGGCGGGCCGTCGAACACCTCGGCGAGCTGGGGCACGACCACATCACGTACGTCGCCGGGCCGGAGGCCTCCTGGCCGAACGGCATCCGCTGGCGGTCGCTGCTGGAGGCCGGCATGGAGCTGGAGATCAAGGTACGCCAGATCGGCCCCTTCAGCCCCACCATCGCGGGCGGCGAGCGGGCCGCCGAGGAGTTGTGCGCTCGGCCGGCAACCGCCGTCCTCGCCTTCAACGACCAGATGGCGATCGGCCTCATCCGCGGTCTCGGCCGGCGGGGCGTCGACATTCCGGGCGACGTCAGCATCGTGGGTTTCGACAACATCGTCGCGGCCGACCTCGTCACACCCGGGCTGACCACTGTCGCGGCACCCCTCTACGCGGAGGGCTCGGCCGCGACCCGACACCTGCTCACGATGATCGAGGGGGCACCCGGGCACACCGGTCGGCCGATGGTCCTTCCGGTCCGCCTCGTGGTCCGCCACTCGACGGCCGCCCGTCGGAGCGCGGGTCGCGCCCGACCGTGGGTACGTCAACAGCCCGCACCCGACCCGGCGGTGCCGGCTGGGTGGACCAGGCGCTTTCCGTGACCGAGTTCAGCGAGCAGAACACCGGCGACGCCGAATGCGGCGCCGTGCCCGTGTCGCCTGCGGTCGCCGACGATCAGTGCCAGGGATCGGCATCCGGATCCTCACCGAGCATCCGCGCGCTCTCCCGGCACAGGTCACTCCCGAAGAGTTGGTTGCCTCCGGAGTCGGTGCCCCACTGCTGGTCGGCGGCTGCGGCGATCGCGCGCCATGAGTAGTCATCGGCCCGCCACCGCCTGACCTGCCGCGCAATGTCCGAGGTCAACGTCAGTCCCCACACCGTCAGCACGTGCCGAACCTACACCGGGCGTGTGAGTTCAGTAATCGAGGTAGATCGGGGCTTCGACAATCCCGTCATATACCGCGGCAACCTGCAGTTCGGGGTCATTGAAGAGCTGAGCTCTACCCCGGTATATGGCCATCACCTTCTCGCCGCCGCGCCACCAGGTGTCCGACGCGCCGGCGACTTCCGGGAACGGCTCCAAGTCCGACAGATCCAGTTCGTCGACCACTGCGCCCCGCACCATGGTGATCTCGGAGGCCCAATGACCAGCCCGGTACACCAATGCCAGGGACTCGACCCAACCGGCGACGGACTCGTGCAGCACCACTCTGCGGCGGCCGTCCTCGATGCCGAACTCTCCACGAGGACCGATGAAAAATCCGTACGACACGGAGGCCCGCTGGTCACCCGCGGCGAACCACCAGTCACCCGCCGAGTCCATCTCGGGACTGTCGCTTCGGAACATCTTCGGGCCACCCTCATAGTGCGGCGCCGGAGGTAGCAACAGGCCGCCCCACTCGGCTTCGAACGCTGCCATCCGGTCGACAACGGCGTCCGGGATGCCGTGGTCAAGCCAGTGTTCACGGATGTCGCTACTCATCTCGCTGTAGAGACGATATCCGTTGCTGCGGACGAAACTTCGCGCACGCCTGGTCAATGCAGCTGTTACGGGTTCCTCCAACAACTCGATCCTCGGGGCGTACACATTCTCTCGGCTGGTCGCTCGTCACTGCCACGGCAGCGAGCCCTACGTCTCAGTACGCGTCGCGATGCGCCTCCCACATCTCACGGGTCATTTCATACTCCACCTCGCCGGATTCTGTTCCTGGTACCGGGTCGTCCCAAGAAGGGAAGTACGTGCGCACGTACCGCATGCCGACGGCCTTCATCACGCCCTGAGATCCGACGTTCACCGTCATGGTCTGCGCGATCACCCGGCTCTGTCCGACCGTGTCGAAGGCATGCCGCAGCAGGGCCCGGGATGCCTCGCTGGCCAGACCTCTACGCCAGCAGCGGCGGGCAAGCCGGTAGCCCAACTCCGCGACGGTCGGATCGTCGGGCTGGTCGGGGCCGTGTGCGGGCGGAAGCATCATGAGCCCGACGACATCGCCCTGGTCCTCATGCTCCGGCGCCACCGTGCCACGCGCGCCGCCATCGGACCCGAACGCCATCCAGTAGCCCAGGCCGTCCACCTTGGCGGACAGCGCCAACCTCTGCGCGTGAGACGTGGCCACCTCGTCCCTGGATCGCGCCCGCCCGGTGATGTAGCGAAGCACCTCCGGGTCGGAGTCGAGCTCGACCTCCAGTTCGAAGTGCCGATCCGCGAGGGGAACCATCAGCAGACGGGCGGTACGTAGAGTCGGTTGAATCATTCGGCGACAGTTTCACGAGGCAGCCGGCGAGGCTACCCGATTCGAACGGGCCGGCCCTGGCTGACCGTTGTGTCGCGACATCGCGGGGTGCGGAGACAGCCCGCATAGTCTGCGGTCCGTGGCGGTCGGGAGGGTCGGGCGTCTGCCATCATGGCCGAATGTTCGAACCGGGGTCGCGGTCCAAAGAGGTACGCACTGGTCGACGCGGCCTGGAAGGCCTTGCAGGCGGTCACATCGCCGCACGTCGAGACCGCCGAGGGCAAGCCCTTGCGGCAGTACCGGGTCGGGCCGGCAGCGGAGGCCTGGGCGCTCGATCGACCGGATCTTCTTCTGCACGACTATGCGCTACGCCTGAGGATCCGCCCGGTCCGCCGCGTCCCCGACGTCCGTGAGCGTCGACTGATCCGTGGCGGGCCGCGACCCGGTCCAGCACCGGCCGAGTCGCCCTGAGGCTGCGGGCCGCGACAAGAAACGACAACTCGTTGCCGAAGCATTGTCGCGCCGCTCACCATCGACACGTATCCATCTGCTGACGTCGTCGTGCTCGCACGCCGGGCCGCACGGCGTCCCGAGTGCACGAACGAGGAGATGGCGATGATCCGAGGCTCGACGCCCATGCTACGGCGGACCCTCATCGTGCTGGGCACGGTGCTCGCCACGGTCGCGGCCACCCTCACGGTCGCCACGACACCCGTCACCGCCGCCCCCTCACCCGACGACTACAGCGGCTCCGACCTGTGGCTACGGTACCTGCCGGTCAGCGACCCGAAGCTGCTGCGCGACTACCGCCGCACGATCACCGGGATCGTGGTCGAGAACGCCGACGCCACGAAGGTCCACCGGCACACGCCGGATCTCGCCATGGCGCCCGGGTCCGGTGAGAAGCTGGCCGAGACCACGCTCGGCGCGGCCCGGGACGAGCTGGTGCGCGGCCTGGGCGGGCTCCTCGACCGACCGACACCCGTGACGGAGGTCAGCGGCGACCGGATCCCGGACGGTGCGGTAGTGGTCGGCACGCCGGCAAGCTCGCCGTTGGTGCGCCGCCTCGTCTCGACCCGCGACCTGGCCGCGGTCGGCGACGAGGGCTACCTCGTCCGCTCGCTGTCGCGCGGCAAGGACCGGTTCACCGTCATCGCCGGCAACACCGACCTCGGCGCGCTCTACGGGACCTACGCCTTCCTGCGGCTGGCGCAGACGCAGAAGCCCATCGACCACCTCCGGGTCGCGGAGTCACCCAAGATCAAGCATCGACTGCTGAACAACTGGGAGACCGAGCGCCTCTACGCCGGCAACAACGCCTCCGGACTGGGCGGCTTGAACGGCGAGAGCGGAGCGATCTTCAACTTCGCGGCGACCGGAGCGAGCGCCGGCACCAACCTGCCCGTCATCCTCGACCGCTACATCGTCGTGGCACGCGCGCTGGCGTCTCTCGGCATCAACGGCATCACCATCAACAACGTCAACGCCGACAACGCGTACCTGACGAGCGCCCGGATCGCGCAGGAGGCGGCCCTCGCCGACGCCCTGCGCCCGTACGGCATCAAGCTGGGCCTGTCGATCCGCTACACCGCCCCCACGGACAGCCGATTCGCACCGGACACGCTCACCAACAGCCAACTCGATCCGTACGGCGCCGACTTCCGGGGCTGGTGGCACCGCCGGGCGCAGCAGATCCAGGCCGCCATCCCGGACTTCATGGGCTTCACGGTGAAGGCCAACTCGGAGGGCCAGCCCGGGCCACAGGACTTCGGATACGACCACGGCGACGGCGCCAACGCCATCGGCGCGGCTGTCGCACCACTCGGGATGACGGTCCACTGGCGGACGTTCGTCTACAACGCCGAGGTCGACAACGACCGGCTCAAGCGGGCCTACCTGGAGTTCGGGCCGATCGACGACGAGGTCCAACCGGACGGCACCAGGGGACGCTTCGCCGACAACGTGTTCCTCCAGACCAAGAACGGGCCGCTGGACTTCCAGGCCCGGGAGCCCATCCACCCGATGTTCGGCCGGATGGAGAACACCAACCAGGCCCTGGAACTCCAGATCACGCAGGAGTACACCGGCCAGAACTGGATGCTCACCTACCTCGGCCCCATGTACGAGGAGATCCTCAAGACCGACACGTACGCGACCGACGCGAACGGGAAGCTGCTCAAGAAGCGCCTGGTCGGCAACATCGTCGACGGGTCCGCCCAGCACCATCGGGACACCGCGATCGTCGGAGTCGCCAACCTCGGCAACGCCGACAACCTGACCGGGCACCACTTCTCCCAGGCGAACCTCTTCGCCTTCGGCCGTCAGGCGTGGGACTGGACGCTCGACTCGGCGGACATCGCGACGGACTGGGTGCGGATGACCTGGGGCAACGATCGGCGGGTCGTCGACACCATCCGGAAGATGATGATGGGGTCGTGGGAGGCGCTGGTGAGCTACCAGACGCCGCTGGGCATCGGCCACCAGTTCGCCGAGGGCGCCCACTACCGTCCCGACCCGGCCGACTGGGCGGGCCGCGACGACTGGAGCCCGGTCTACTACAACCAGGCCGACACCGTCGGCCTCGGCTTCGACCGCTCCCCCACCGGCAGCAACCTGGCCGCGCAGTACTTCCCCCGACTCCAGCGGCGCTACGGGGACATCGACTCGGTTCCGGAGAACCTGCTGATGTGGTTCCACCACGTGCCGTGGGGTCATCGGATGGACAGCGGCCGAACGTTCTGGGACGAGCTGGTCTACCGCTACCAGATGGGCGTGCAGTACGTGACCTGGATGCGGGAGACCTGGGAGACGCTCCGGACCGACATCGACGCGCGGCGGTTCGCGGAGGTGCAGGCCAAGTTGGCCGTCCACGAGACGGACGCCGCCGACTGGCGGGACACGTCGGTGAACTACTGGAAGGAGTTCAGCGGGCGGGCCATCCCGGTCGACGACGCGCCGCTCTCGGCGAAGATCGTGGTGGACGGCAGGGAGTTCGGCGGCTTCAACCTGTCCGACACGTCGTACACCATCCCGGTTCGCGCCGGGGGCTCCCCCACCATCACGAAGGTGCGCACGGCCGACCGGAAGGCCCGTTACGAGATCGTCTCCCAGGCGGTGAGCGTACCCGGGCAGGCGGTCGTCAAGGTCACGACGGAGAGCTTCTTCGGCCCGCTGGTGAAGAACTACGTCTTCAACCTGGTGCCCGACACGACGCTGACCAGCCTGCGCGTCGACGGTGCGCCGCTGACCTCCTTCACACCGACGGTGCTGCACTACAACGCCCTCCTGCCGGCCGGCAGCACGACCGTGCCGACGGTCACCGCCAAGGCCGCCGATCCCGCCGCCTCCGTCGCCGTCGAGCAGGCGAGCAGCGCCACCGGGCAGGTTCGGGTCACCGTCACGAACGGCGCGGCGACGTCGGTCTACACGGTGGATCTGAACACCACAAGCACGGGCAGCGACGAGTTCGGCTCGGCCGCACTCGGCTCCCAGTGGCAGTGGGTACGGCCGGACGAGAGCCGGTGGCGTCTGGCCGACGGGTCGCTTGTCATCACCGCGCAGCAGGGTGACCTGCAGGGCACCACCAACACCGCGAAGAACCTGGCCCTGCAGGACGTCGACGGTGACTGGACCGCGGAGTCGCGGATCGTCTTCTCCCGCCCGCTGGCGAACAACAACGAACAGGGCGGTGTTCTCGGGTACGCCGACGACGACAACTACGTGAAGCTCGCCTGGGAGATGGGGAACGCGACCGCGGCGGTCAACAAGGCCCGCATCGTCTTCCTGCGTGAACAGAACGGCGCGACGTCGACTGTGGAGATCACCGGCGCGGACGCCCAGCGGATCGTCGGGGCCGACGGCGCCATCTGGCTCCGACTCACCAAGATCGGAGACACCTACCGCGCCTACTACTCCCGCGACGGGCGCGTCTACCGCTACATCGGCTCCACGACGTTGACCGCCGAGCCGACGAAGGCCGGGCTGCTGGCCTTCAACAGGGCCGGCACCTCCACCGACCTCGACGTCGCCTTCGACTACTTCCGGATCGAGAGCCGGGGCGAGCGCATCCGCTAGTCGGGCAGGCCCCTAACGGCAGGTCGGCGGCGACCGACGGTCACCGCCGACCGCCCGCTGCGCCACAGCCGTACCCATCGCGCCCTGACGCCGCGACCGGGCCCGTCCCCGATTGGGACGGGCCCGGTCGCGCTCCCCCGAGCAGGAATCGTTGCCGTCAGCCTCCGATGGCGATGGCGAAGATGTGCATGGTCACCACGTTCGCCGCCGGCCCGGCGCTGATGTTGGGCAACACGACCGAGGCGACCGCCTTGTTCTGCAACGCGACACCCACGTAGTAGATGCAGGCTGCGGTGTTCTGCCGCTGGTTGTTGGGCCGGTTCTGGTACGCGGACACGATCGCGGCGGTTCCCGCGGAGCTCGGCCCGCCGTACCAGTCGGGTGTGCTCAGCGTGAACGTCTGGCGGGTGCCGTCGGCGTAGACCACAGTGCCGGTGCCCGACGGGGCGCCGTAGGTGCCCGTCAGCAGGAAGCCGAGCGTGCTGCCGGTGCCGGTCACGCTGATGGTCTGGCCCGAGGCGATGGCGTTGTCGGCGGCCCCGGAGCTGACGTTGGGCCAGCGGAAGGTGACCCCGTTGCGGCTCACCGTGCCTCCCGGGCTGGCCCCGGCCGCGGCCAGGGCCTGCGCGGAGAGCGAGGCCCCGCCGCCGTCGAAGTTGCCGACGTTTGTGTTGCTGTCGCTGGTGATGCCGACGTTGCTGAAGCTCTGCTCAAGCGTCGGGCTGGTGGTGCCCCCCGAACTGGTGGCCCGGTAGGTGCGCCCGGCCTGCACGGTGGCCTCGATGAGGTCGGTCTCGATCCGGGTGGTCCGCGCGGCCGTACCGTCGGCGGTGTCGACGATCGTGACGGTGCCGGTGAAGAGCCGACCGCGCAGGCGGACGGTGCCAGCGCGATCCGGACGGAGCAGCACCTCGCTGGCCAGCCCGTTGCTCCACGTGATGCTGACCGTGTGCCCGCCGCGACCCCGCAGGCCGGCCACCCGCCCGCTCGGCCAGGCCGGCGGCAGTGCGGGCAGGATGTGCAGTTCGCCGGCGTGGCTCTGCAACAGCATCTCGGCGATGCCGGCGGTGGCACCGAAGTTGCCGTCGATCTGGAACGGCGGGTGCAGGTCGAACATGTTCGGCGCGAGCCGTGCGGTGGTGGCGAGGTAGCGGATCAGGTCGTGGGCCCGCTTGCCCTCCTCCATCCGAGCCCAGAAGTTGATTTTCCAGGCCAGCGACCAGCCCGTGCCGTCGTCACCGCGCAGCGCGAGGGTCCGCCGGGCCGCCTCGAACAGCTGCGGTGTGCCGCGCTTGGTGATCTGGTTGCTGGGGGCCAGACCGTACAGGTGCGAGATGTGCCGGTGGTTGGGCTCGGTCTCCACCCAGTCGTAGAGCCACTCCATGATGTTGCCGCGCGAGCCGACCTTCATGGGAGGGAGCCGGTCCCGGGTGGCGCGGACCTGGGCCCGGAAGGTGCTGTCCACGTCGAGGATCTCGCTCGCGCGGGCGCAGGCGTCGAACAGGTCCCGCAGGATCTGGTTGTCCATCGTGGGGCCGGCGCACACACTCGCGTTCGCGTGGTGGCTGAGTTCCGGCGAGTTCGACGGGTTGGTCACCAGGTACCCGAGGGTCGGCTCGGTCACCAGCGTGTTGAGGAAGAACTGCGCCGCGCCCTTCATGGCCGGGTAGTTCGTCCGCAGGAACTCGATGTCACCGTTGAACAGGTAGTGGTCCCAGATCAACGTGGACAGCCAGGCGCCGCCGGTCTGCCACATGCCCCAGAACGCGCCGTCGACCACAGCGGTGGCCCGCCAGGCGTCGGTGTTGTGGTGGGTGACCCAGCCGCTGGCCGCGCCGTACTGCACCTGGGCGGTCCGCGCTCCGGTGACGGCGAGGTCTCTGACCAGGTCGAAGACCGGGTTGTGGCACTCGGCCAGGTTTGTGGTGTTGGCCGGCCAGTAGTTCATCGGCAGGTTGGCGTTGATGGTGTACTTCGAGTCCCAGGAGGGGGCCAGCGAGTCGTTCCAGATGCCCTGGAGGTTGGCTGGCTGGGTGCCGGGCCGCGAGGACGAGATCAGCAGGTACCGGCCGAACTGGAACAGCAGCGCCGAGAACTGCGGGTCGTTGACGCTGTTGTGCTGGGCGATCCGGACGTCGGTCGTCTGGTCGGCCGCGGAGGTGCGGCCCAGGTCCAGGGTGACCCGGCCGAACAGCGCCTGGTAGTCGGCCACGTGCCGGGTGCGTAGCTGGTCGTAGCTGCTGGCCCGCGCGGCGGTGAGGCGCTGCCGGGCGATGCCCTGGTAGTCGCCGCCGACGTTGCGGTAGTTGACATAGCTGGAGCCGATGGAGATCAGCAGGGTCACACTGTTGGCGTTCGTCACCCGCAGGGTGCCGCCGGAGCTGGACACGCTGCCGCCGCTGACTGTCGCGTTGGCGAGCGCGAGGAAGCGGACCGCGCCGGTGACGCCCTCCATGTTTCCGGAGACGCCGTCGAGGCCGATCGTGGTGCCGTCCGGGCTGGACACCGTGGTGCGCTGCGGGCTGTCGAAGGTGGCGGTGAAGCTGATCGAGCCGGTCCGGTCGGCGGTCAGCCGCATCGCGATGACCTGGTCCGGTGCGCTGGCGAACACCTCCCGCTGGTGACGAACGCCGTTCAGCACGTACGTCGTCGTGGCCGTGGCGGTGGTGAGGTCCAGTGTCCGGTTGTACTGGGAAGCTCCGCTGGCGGAGCCGAAGGCGAGCCGGAGGTTGCCGACGGTCTGGTAGGCCAACTGGCCGCCGGGGTTGCCCATCATGGTCTGGTTGATCAGATCCTGGGCCTGGGTCCACTGGTTCGCGTTGACCAGCCGCCGGATCTCCGCCAGCGCCGCCGCGCCTCTGGTGTTGCTGGGGTCGTGGGGCCCACCGGCCCAGACGGTGTCCTCGTTGAGCTGGAGTCGTTCCGTGTCGACGTTGCCGAAGACCATGGCGCCGAGCCGGCCGTTGCCGATCGGCAACGCCCTGAGCCAGTCGGTGCCGGCGGACTCGTCGTACCAGAGCGCGAGGTCACCGGCGGCCAGCACCTGCGGCGGCGCCACCGAGTCCGCTTGGGCCACGGCCGTCCAGGGCAGAGGTAGGAGGGCACCACCCGCACCGGCTGCGCCGATCTTGAGGGCTTGGCGGCGGGTCAGGTCTGACATCGATCCTCCAAACGGTGACCGATCCGGCCACCCCGATGCGTGACAACTGTGGTAACCGAGATGGGTCCGCTTCTCGGGCCGGCCAGGACCTCGTGGAGCAGGCCGGTGCCGGGTCCGAGTCAGCCAGACATCTGATGTGTTTCGCGAAGGTTACTCCGGAGCCACGCAATAGGCAACGATCGATTAACGGGTACAATCCGCACCGCCAGGCCTTGCGGCCAAGGATCTTCGCGAGGAGGACCGCGACGGGCCGGCGCGGTCCGGCGACGCCAGGCACCGGGAAGATGGCGACGGATGCCGGTCCGACGACACATACATCAGATGTACGGCGGGCGCGGCGTGTCCAGCGCCGTCCGGAGCTGGGTCAGGAAGTCACCGAGCTCCACCGCCGAGGCCCCGTCGAGCACCCGGCGCATGAGCGCCGAGCCCACCACGACGCCGTCGGCGTACCCACCGGCCTCGGCCGCCTGCCCCGGCCCGGAGATCCCGAAGCCGAGAAGCACCGGCAGGTCCGTCGCCTGCCGCAGCGACGTCACCAACTGCTCGCCGGCCTCGCCCAACGTCGACTGCTCGCCGGTGGTCGCCATGACACTGACCGCGTAGACGAAGCCCCGGCTGCGCGTGGCGATCTCGACGCGGCGCTGCGGGGTGGTCGCCGGGGAGGCGAGCAACACGAGGTCGAGCATGCGGCCCGCCGCCGCGGTGGAGACCGGCTCCATCTCGTCGACCGGCAGGTCCGGCACGATCAGACCGTCCACACCGCAATCTGCGAGCGCGGCGCAGAACCGGTCGGCGCCGTCGTGCAGGACCAGGTTGGCGTAGGTGAACGCGATCAACGGCACGGGCAGTGCGAGCCGGGTGACCTCGTCGAGGATCTGCCGGGTGGTCACGCCCCGCAGCAGCGCCCGGTGCGACGACTCCTGCACGACCGGCCCGTCCAGGACGGGGTCGGAGAACGGGAGGCCCACCTCGATGGCGTCGGCGCCCGCGTCCACGGCAGCCCGCAACAGGTCGGTCCAGTTCCCGGTGACACCGCCTGTCACGTACGGCACGAGCAGCTTGCGGCCGGCTGCCGTGGCGGCGCGGGCCCGGGTCTCCAGTGCGTTCACGACAGCTCCATCAGGGTCGCCATGTCCTTGTCGCCCCGACCGGAGAGCGTGAGCAGCACTGTCGAGCCCGGGGGGATCGTGCCGTCACCGGCGGCCCGGATCACCCAGGCGACGGCGTGGGCCGACTCCAGCGCGCAGAGGATGCCCTCCGCGCGGGCCAGCCGGTGGGTGGCGGCGAGCACCTCGGCGTCGTCCACTGTCACGTAGGTGGCCCGGCCCGACTCGGCCAGGTACGCGTGTTCCGGCCCCACGCCGGGGTAGTCCAGACCGGCGGCGATCGAGTGGGCCTCGCTGATCTGCCCGTGCTGGTCCTGGAGCACCATGGAGCGGAAGCCGTGCAGGACACCGGGGGTGCCGGCGCTGATCGCGGCACCACCGGCCGCCTCGACACCGACCAGCCGGGCCGGGGTGTCGATGAAGCCGGCGAACGTGCCGGCCGCGTTGGATCCGCCGCCGACGCAGGCCACGACGTAGTCGGGGGTGCCGGTGACGAGGTCGGCCGCGCACTGCACGCGGGCCTCGTCACCGATCACCCGCTGGAACTGACGGACCATCCAGGGGTACGGGTGTGGGCCCATCACGGAGCCGAGGCAGTAGTAGGTGTCGTCGACGGAGGTGACCCAGTGGCGCAGCGCCTCGCTGCAGGAGTCCTTGAGGGTGCGGCTGCCGGAGGTCACCGGCACCACCTCGGCGCCCAGCATCTTCATCCGGAAGACGTTGAGCTGCTGCCGTTCGATGTCCTTCGCACCCATCAGGACGGTGGTCGGCATGCCGAACAGGGCTCCGGCGGTGGCGGTGGCCACGCCGTGCTGGCCCGCGCCGGTCTCGGCGATCAGCCGCCGCTTGCCCATCCGCCGGGCCAGCAGCGCCTGACCCAGCACGTTGTTGATCTTGTGGGAGCCGGTGTGGGTGAGATCCTCCCGCTTGAGCAACAGGTTGACGCCCAGCTCCGCGGAGAGTCGCGCCGCGGGCGTCAGCGGCGTCGGCCGGCCGACGTAGACGGCGAGCAGGTGGTCCAGCTCCCCCCGGAACAGCGGATCCGCCCAGGCGTGGGTGAAGGCCCGCTCGACCTCGGCACAGGCCGGAACGAGCGACTCGGGAACGAAGCGTCCGCCGTAGTCACCGAACCTGCCGAGCGCCGAGGGCCGACGGAGGTCGGCAGGGGCGACTGGGCGGGCGGAGCGCAGGAGCTGATCCACGACACATCCCCTCACAGTTCTAGAACGATGAGGTCTTTATAGCAGCGCCGGAGGCCCGTGTTCTAGATCTGTGGGGAAATAGTTCTAGAACAGTTTCGATGGGTCCGCGGCCCCCTCCGTCAGCCCTGTCGTGGGCCGACGGCCCCGGACATCCCGGCGACGTCGCCTACCGCGTAGCTGACCTGATGGCCGCTGACCTCGCGGATGTTCCTGATCACGACGCTGTTCCCGGCGAGGACGGCGACGTCGACGACAAGCGTGCGCCGGTCGGCGTCACGAGTGATCCGCTCGCTCCGCATCGCCGGTTCACCGGCGGGCAGCCCGAGCAGGTCGCCGATGCGCTCGGGCATGAGCACCGGCGAGATCGTCTCCTCGGCCTGCACGGCCACCGCGCCCGCCCGCTCGGCGAGTACGGCGTACAGCTCGTGCTTCTCGAAGTCGACGCCCCGCAGCAGGCTGCCGAAGGGCTGCGGGAGGTAGGAGAGCTGGTGGATCAGCGGAGCACCCCGGACGACCCGGACCCGCTCCAGCCTCAGCACCTCGTCGCCCGCGGGGATCCCCGACCGCGCGGCGATGTCGTCGGGCACCGCGACGATCTCGTGGCCGAGCACCCGGGTCCGCACCTCGATGCCGTGCGCGCGCAGGTCGTCGGCGAGGCTGCGCAGATTACCCATCGAGTACGGCACCGGCATCGCCCGGACGTAGGTGCCCTTGCCGGGAAACTGTTCCACCACTCCCCTGCCACACAGCTCGTCCAGGGCCTGCCGCAGCGTCATGAGACTGACGCCGTACTCCTCACTGAGGTGCCGCTGGCCGGGCAGAGCGTCGCCGGGAGCGAACTCGCCGCTGCTGATCCGCTTGATCAGATCGTCGCGGATGACCATGTACTTCGGAGTCCTACCCGCAATGACGCGCATGCACTACCCAGCCCTGAGTCGCGACGGAGCGGGCCGCGCCGCCAAAACGAGGGCGGAGCGCCACGTCCTTCTTCCGGGTGCCAGCGTATGGCCGACGTCCGTCCCGACCTACGCACGGGGCTCGCCGCGACGTACGCGGCGCCACTGATCCACGCCGAGCGCCCGCCACCGTCGCGTGACGGTGGCGGGCACCCGGATGGTCAGCAGAGCTGACAGGTCAGCACGGCGGCAGGCCGTAACCACATCCTGGCAGGGATAGGCACCCTCGCCGACGGCGCTCGCGGCACGCCGGGTGGACAACCGGGACGCCCCGCTGCTTGTCGCGGCCGCCACAAAAGGTTAGCCTCTAACATGTTAGTGACTAACCTAAGGGGTCGTGGGATGCGCGCACACGTTGACCGTCGTTGGTGGATGCTTGTCGCCGTCTGCCTGGCCGTACTGGTGCTGAGTCTCGACTTCACGGTCCTGAACGTGGCGCTCCCGAGCATCTCGAGGTCGTTGAACGCCGGCACCGCGGACCTGCAGTGGATCGTGGACGCCTACTCGCTGGCGATCGCCGGTGCGATGCTGCCCTTCGGCGCGATCGCCGACCGCGTCGGCCGCAAGAGGGTGATGTTGGCCGGGCTCGGCCTGTTCCTCCTCGCCTCGGTCGCGGCCGCGCTGTCGGAGACGGCGGGCCAGCTGATCGCGGCCCGCGCCGTGCTGGGTGTCGGATCCGCGATCATCCTGCCGCTGACCCCGGCGCTCGTCATCACGACCTTCTCCGGCCGCGAGCGGACCCGGGCCATGGCGGTCTTCACCGCCGCGGTCGGCGCGGGGATGCCGTGCGGACCGATCGTCGGCGGCGCCCTGCTCCAGCGCTACTCGTGGTCTTCGGTCTTCTGGATCAACGTGCCGATCCTGGCGATCGCCTTCGTGGCCGGCCTGCTGCTGATCGACGAGTCGCGCGGCGACACGCGGCACCCGCTGGACATCGTGGGTGGCCTCTTCGCCGTCGTCGCCACTGTCACGCTTGTCTACGGCGTCATCCGGGGCCCCGAGTCGGGCTGGTCGGACGGCCTGACCGTCGCCCTGCTGATCGCCGCGGTGATCGCGGGCGCGGCATTCGTGGCCTGGGAGCGCCGTGTCGCGCACCCGCTGATGGACCTACCGCTCTTCCGTAAGCCTCAGTTCACCTGGAACACGGTCGCCATCATGATCGTCGCGTTCGCGCTCGCCGGAGTGATCTTCGTCGTGCCGCTCTACCTTCAGGCGGTGCGGGGCTTCGACTCGCTCGGGACCGGCCTACGGATCATCCCGATGATGGCCGGTCTGCTGGTGGCCGGCGCCCTGGCCACCATCCTGGACCGCACCTTCGGCGGGAAGGGCATCGTGATCAGCGGCCTGGTGGTGATGGGCGCCGGGCTGCTCCTGCTCGCGCGGGTCGACGAGGACACCGCGTACGTGTGGCTGGCGGTCGGCCTGGCCGGCTGCGGGTTCGGCGTCGGCGCGGTGATGGCCACCTCGTTGGCGGCGGCGGTTGGCTCGGTGGGCGACGGTGGCGCGGGCAGCGGCTCGGCGGTGGTCAACACGCTGCGCCAGGTCGGTAGCGCCGTGGCGGTGGCCGCGATGGGCAGTGTGCTGTCCGGCGTCTACCAAAGAGATCTCGATCCGGCGCTCGGCGGGCTGCCGGCCGCCGCGGCCGACACGGTGCGGCAGTCGCTGTTCGGCGCGGCCGCTGTCGCCGAGACCCTGGGACCCTCCGGCGCCGGGCTGCTGCGAACCGCCCACCAGGCGTACGTCGACGGAATGTCGATGGTCATGTGGTGCTGCTTCGGCCTCGCCGTGGCCGGTGCCGTGCTGTGCCTGGCGTTCCTACCGAACGGCGATTCGCCTGCGGCGGTGGCCGCGGACGACGCCGGGGTAACCACTGCCGCGCCGAGCAAGGGCTAGGCTGCCACAGTAGTCAGATGCCTCCGCGCGGATTGAACCCACTGTGAGCAGAGCCGACCTCCCCCGAGCCGCGGGCTCCGACTGGCGTCGGGAGAAAAGAGAACGCACCCGAGCCCTTCTTCAGACGAATGCCTTACGGCTGTTTCTGGAGAAGGGTTTCGACGCTACGACGGTCGAGGAAATCGCCGCCGCCGCCGGCGTATCGCACATGACGTTCTTCCGCTATTTCCCCACGAAGGAGGACGCAGCCCTCCAGGACGACTACGACCCGATGATCGCCGACCTGATCGCCGAGCGGCCGGCCGACGAGCCCGCGATCGACAAGATTCGACACGCTCTCACGAACGGGCTCCACCACCTGTACGACAGCGACCGCGAGGTGCTGCTGTCCCGCCTGAGGCTCGTTCACCGGACACCCGCGCTGCGGGCCGGCACCGGCCAACGCCGCGACGCCGACCAGAAGCTCCTCATCCAGGCCCTGACGGCCGCCGGCAGCGATCCCGGCGACGAGCTTCGCCTGCGGGTCCTGGTGGCGGCGGCGCTGGCGGCCACGACCGAGGCCATCCGGTACTGGGCGGACAGCGACGGCGACGGCGACCTGCGTCAGCTCATCAACGACGCGTTCGACGTGTTGCGTACGGAGCTGACCCAGGGCCGACCGGGCGGCAGATCCTCGGCCTGAACCCGGCGGCCGGGCTCGCGCACGCCCGGCTCCGCAGGCCGCGCCGCCACGATCACGCCGGCCCTCCTTATCCTGCGGCACATCGCGACCGCCAGCCCCACAGCAGGAGAAGGAAACTGTCGCTTCAGCGAGCGGAAAGCGATCCAGCCGTTAGTCGTAAACGCGCTCCAGTAGACTCGCCGCATGTCGAACGACCTGTGGCCCCGGAGCCGATAGACCGATGAGGGCGCCCTCCGCCGACACCGTCATCTTCGATTTCGACGGCGTACTGCTGCGCGGCGACGCATTCGGGCTTTTCATGCGACGCATTGTCTTCGCGGGTGCTCGACTGCCGCTCGCCGTCATCCTCGCTGTCCTCCTCGCGCCCATGGTGGCCCTTCCCGCCTACCGTCCGCGGGCGGCGTGGTGGATGAGTCGGATCGGGTTGTTGGGCCGCAGCGCCGAACAGCTCCGAGCGGAACTTGGGCGTTTCGGCGCGGACCTCGGCGACGAGCCCGAGCGGATCATCGCGCCCGGTCTGCGGATGATCCGTGCCCACCTCGACGCGGGCGACCGGGTCGTCGTGGTCACCGGCTGCGAGCACACCCTGGCGCGCGCGGTGCTCGACGCGATCGGCCTCGCCGAGGTCGAGCTGGTCGCCTCGCACATTCGCGGGCCGAAGCTGATCGTGCACAACTACGGGGCGACCAAGGTGGTGGAGCTGGCCGCCCAGGGGGTGACTCCGCCCTGGCGGGTGGCATACAGCGACTCACTGTCCGACCTGCCGGTCCTTGCCGGCGCGGAACGGGCGGTGCTTGTCAACGCGAGCGCGCGTCAGGTGGCCCGCGCGCGGCGACTGCTCGGGGCACGGTTGACCACCGTGACCTGGACGGGTGGTCACCTCTCCCGGGAGGACAGGGCGTCGGGCCCGGTCAGTTGACGGCGGCGTCACCCGCCGGCGTCGTGACGGCGATCCCCGGCGCCGGGGGGCCCTCCGGGCAGGCCGGCGGTCGCACCCCCCGGTCGAACTCCTGCCGGGCGGCCTGCGCGTACATGTGCACGTAGTCCTGACCGGACAGGGCCTGGAGCCGTCGCATGATCTCGTCGGTCAGGGCCCGTGCGGCGGCGCTTGCCGAGAGGCCCCGATATGGCGTCAGGTCGATGGGGGTACCGACGGCCATCCTGGCCTTCATGACCTTCGGGATCAGCTTTCCCGGGGGCTGGATCTCGTAGGTGTTGAGCATGGCGACCGGGATGACCGGCACGCCGGTGGCGAGTGCGATGCGGGCCGCCCCGGTCTTGCCCCGGTAGAGCCGGTTGTCGGGTGGCCGCGTCCCCTCCGGGTACATGCAGACCAGGCCGCCCTGCTCAAGCACCTCCTGGGCGGTGCCGAGCGACGAGGCGGCCTTGCGCCCGCCAGCGCGGTCGACCGGGATGTTTCCCATCCCACTGATCACCATCCGCCGCAGCCGGCCCTTGAGCCCACGGCCCGTGAAGTATTCCAGTTTCGCGATGTAGACGACCTTGCGGCGCATGACCGCCGAGAGGAACACCGAATCCGAGAAGGAGGGGTGGTTTCCGACAAGCAGGGCAGGACCGGTCTCCGGCAGGTTCTCGCGGCCCACCACCTCGGGCCGGTAGACCAACTTCACGGCCGAGCCGACCGTGTACTTGAGTGCCCAGTAGATCATTCCCGCCTCCGATCACACCCGCCGCGTCGACCCGACAACATTGATCAGCTTACCGGCCGTGGCAGCGCGTCGGCCTCGTCGCCGCCGGCGCGATCGACCGCGTCCGGTGCGGCGGACGCCGTTCGCCCGGTGGGCACCACCCGGGACGCGAACACGACGCCGACGAGCAGCAACGCGATCGGCACCAGCAACGTCGGCCGTAGCGCCGTCACGAAGCTGTGGGTGTACACGGTGTGCGCCGCCCGGCCGGCCGCCTCGACGGCCTCCGGTGACGCTCCGCTGCGCCGAACCGCGGTCACCACCTCGCCCACCGTCTCATCCGGGCCGGCCGCCGACACCTGGCGGAAGGCCGACACGAACGGCTCGCCCACACCGGCCGGCAGGGTCGGTGCCAGCGCGCCTGCCTCCTCCGGCATCCGCCGCACGAGCTGGCCCTGGAGCAGGGCGATGGGCACCGCGGCGGCGAAGACCGAGGCGAGCTGGCGGGCGGTCATCATCAACGCGGCCGCGGCTCCCGCCTGCGGTGGTTGCACGTCGTGCATCGCGATGGAGTTCATCGGGGCGAACGTGCAGCCAGCGCCGACACCGGCCACGACGAGGCCGGGGACGAAGTACTGCCAGGGCGTCGCGTCGTTCGCGACCCAAACCACAAGTGCCATTCCCACGGCGTAGAGGCTGAGCCCGGTCATCAGCACGTACCGGCCGCTGAGCCGGTCACTGAGCCTGCCGGCGAAGGGGGCGACGAACGCCATGCTGAGGAACATCGGGGTCATGACGAGCCCGACCTTCATCGGGCTGTAGCCCAGGGCGGCCTGTACGTACAGCGACAACGGTACGGAGGTCCCCACGATGCCGATCGACAGGATCGTGGTCACGATGATCATGAGTCGGAAGTTGGTCAGCTCGAACAGCTCGAACGGCACCAACGGGGTGCGGTCCTGGCGCCTCTTCTGGAGCACGACGAACCCCGCCGCCAGGACGACGCTCAGCACCAACAGCAGTGGAATGCTCAGCGGCCCCCAGATCACCCCCCACCCGAACCGGTCGCCCTCCACCAGCCCGAAGGTGAGGCAGACAAGCGCGGCCGTGCTGAGGACGACGGCCAGCAGGTGCAGCGGTTGTCGCCTGCCGCGTTCCAGCGGCGGCACGGCCGCCAGGCAGAGCACGATCATGATCAACCCCACCGGGAGGTTGAGGAAGAAGACGTATCGCCAGCTCAGGGCGCTGGTGAGGGTGCCTCCGATCACCGGCCCGAGGATCGAGGCCAGCGCCGAGACCGCCGTCCACAGGCCCAGCGCCCCACCGCGACGCTGCGGCGGGAACGTCGCCACGATGATCGACATCGACTGCGGGTACATCAGGGCGGCGCCCAGACCCTGGAACGCCCGGGCGGCGATGAGCTGGCCCTCGCTCTGCGCGAGCCCGCACGCCGCCGAGGCGACTGTGAACAGCACCGAACCCATGACGAACAGCCGGCGGGGTCCGTACAGGTCGCCCAGCCGGCCGGTCACGATGACAAGCACCGCCACCACGATGAGGTAGGCGTTCGCCACCCACGCCACTGTGGTCAGCGAGGCGTCGAGGTCGCGGACCACGCTCGGCATGGCGATGTTGATAATCGTCATGTCGAGCGAGGTCATGAACGACGCGAGCGACACCGCCAGGAGGATGAAGCGGGGATTCCCGCGAAGCGGGGTCAACTGGTTCGGCCCTCCAGGACGGCCATGGCCGCGGCGAGCGGCTCCATGAACTCCTCGTGGACGGTGATGTACGAGACCCCGTAACGCTCCCGGCGCTGGACCAGTTGGTCGGCGATCTCCTCAGGCGTACCGATCAGGCCCGCCGGAGCGTCCAGGACCTGCTCCACTGTGAGGTACGGCGTCCGGGTCTGCTGGGCGAAGGCGGCGGCGGCCTGCCGGTCGTCGGCCAGCACCACCGCGGGGATCATGAGGTTGACCTCGATGTCGCCGTAGCGGTCACCGGCCTGCGTCCGCAGATACCTGGCGCGTTCCTCGACCGTCTCGGCGGGGAGCGCCCGCCACTTCTCCGGGGTGTCGACCCGGACCACCGGGCTGAGGCCGACGATGTCGGCGTGTCGGGCGGCGATGCCGAGCACCTTGTCGCCGCTGCCACCGATCATCAGTCGAGGGGCCGAGGTGCAGTCCGACCACTGTGCCGGGTCGGCGAACGACGCCGTCAGTCGCTGGACCACCGTGTCGAGTTGCCGTACCCGCCGACCGGGTGACTCGAAGGGGATCTCCGCCTCGTCGAACTCGGCCTTCGCGTAGCCGGTGCCGACGCCGACCTCCAGCCGCCCTCCGGTGAGCCGGTGCGTGGTGGCGATCTCCCGCTCCAACAAACGCGGGTTCCAGAAGGCGGCGTTCAGGACGAACGTCCCGAACATCACCCGCTCGGTCGCCGACGCGGCCGCGACGATGGACGGGAACGGCGCGGGCATGTGGAGATGGTCGGGAATGAGAATGACGTCGTAGCCCAGCTCCTCCGCCCGGCGACACTTCTTCGCCCACTCCTCGGCGCCGCAGTTGTGGTGCAGGCTCACACCGAACCGGAAGGGCCTCACGCCCATAGCAGTCCTCCATTCACTTCGAGCACATGTCCGTTCACGTACGAGCTCTCGTCCGAGGCGAGGAAGACCGCCGTGCTGGCGACCTCGTCCTCGTGGCCGGCGCGGCCCATGGCGATGCGTTTCGTGTACATCTCCCAGAGCGCGACGTTCGGCCGCAGGGCCTCGCTCATCCCGCTGTCGATCAGCCCCGGCGAGATGCAGTTGACCTTGATGCCCTTCGGACCGAGTTCGATGGCGCTGGTCCGGGTGAACGACTCGACGCCGGCCTTGGCCGCGCTGTACGCCGCCGTGCCGACGGCAACCCGGGTGGCCAGGCCGGACGAGATGTTGATGATGCAACCGCCGCCGTTGGCGGCCATCAGCGGGACGACGGCGCGGGTGCAGAGGAACACCCCGGTGAGACTGACCGTCAGCGTCTCCGTCCAGGCCTCGGGCGCCAACCGCTCGATCCGACCGTCGTGCCGCACGGCGGCGTTGGCGACCAGGATGTCGATGCTGCCCATCAGCTCCGCGGCGGTCGTGACGAGTTGCTCGACCGACGCCGGATCGCTGACCTCGACCGGCAGGTGGAACGACCGGTCGGGGGCATCCTGGTGCAGCTCCTCCCAGCCCTTGCCGGTGCGGGAGGCGCAGGTGACTGTCGCGCCCTCGGCCAGGAAGTGCCGGGCGATGGCCCGGCCCAGCCCGCGGTTCCCGCCGGTGACGACGGCGTTCTTGCCCTTCAGACGCATCCGGTCTCCGCAGCCTCTCGAACCATCAGTACCAGGTGACGACGGCGGCGCCGGCGGTCATCCCCGCCCCCACCGCGGCGAGCAGCAGCTTCTCGCCACGCTGGAACGGGCGCTCCCGGTGGGCCTGCACAAGCGTGACGGGCAGGGACGCGACACCGGAGTTGCCGAATCTGCTCACCGTCGTCGGCACCCGGTCCGGGTCGATGCCGAGCTTCTTGCCGAGCCCGGCGAGCAGGCGCCCGTTCGCCTGGTGGAAGACGAACCGGTCGATGTCGTGCAGGCCCAGGCCGGCCTTCTCCAGCGCCGAATCGATCACCTTGGGCAGCGTCTGCAGGACGAACGCCGCGACCGCCCGCCCGTCCATCCGGGTGAACTGGCCGCCCTCGGCGTACCGTTCCGGCGTCAGCGGCAGCCGGGCGCCGCCCGCGTAGATGCCGATGTTCTCCCAGCGGGCGCCGTCGGTGAGCAGCGTGGTGCTGCGGATCCCGTAGCCGTCGGGCACCGAGCCGAGCAGCAGCGCCGCGGCGCCGTCTCCGAAGAGCGCGACGGTGCGTCGATCCGTGCGGTCCACGATGGAGGACACCTTGTCAGCGCCGATCGCCAGCGCGACCTGCCCGGCGTCGTCGCGCATCAGCGCGTTCGCGAGGGCCATGTGGAAGATCACCCCGGCGCAGGCCACGCCGACGTCGAACGCCGGCAGCGCGGGCAGACCCAGCTTCGCCTGCACCACGGCGGCCGTCGCCGGGGAGGGCTGGTCCGGCGAGTTGGTGCTGAGGAACAGCCAGGCCAGCCGTTCCTGGACGGCGGGGTCGGCGACCAGGGGCGCCGCGGCGAGGACCGCGAGGTCCGAGGTGGTCTGCTCAGGCTCCGCGTACCGGCGCTCCTCGATGCCGGTCAGGTTGGTGATCCAGTCGTGGGTGGCGCCGCTCCAGGCACAGATGTCGTCGTTTGTCACGACGCGGTCAGGGACGTGGGACCCCATATCGATGATGCCAATCGCCATGCGACCCGTCCTTCGTCTCGCGGCGGCAGAGGTGCCGATGATTGCACGGGTCGGACCGCTCGACCGGGGCGCCGACACCGGCCTGAAGGCAGGGGTTTAGCAGGATTTTAGCGACCTTCCCGAGCCCGGACAGTCATCGGCAAACCCGCCGCTGACGCGGTCACAACGGCCCGCTAACGGCTCACTTCACCGCCACGCCGAGCACGCACCGGCGGTCTACAGTGGCGCCTCGCCAGCAACCTGCCTGCCGGCGCAGAAGGAGGTCACCCGATCATGCCGCCCCGGTGCCTGCTGATCGTCAATCCGCGGGCCACGCGGATGAATCCCGGTGCCCGCGACGAGCTCACCGACATCCTCGGCGGACTGCGGCTCGACGTGGTGGACACCGCGCGGCGGGGGCACGCGGCCGAACTGGCCCGTACGGCGCGCCGCGAGGGGTACGACGTGGTGCTCACCGCCTCCGGCGACGGATCGGCGAACGAGACGGTCAACGGGCTACTGGCCGACGGTGTGGCAGACGACGTGCCGGTCTTCGCTCCGTTGCCCGCCGGCGGCACGAATGTCTTCGCCCGGTCGATCGGCCTACCCAACCAGCTCGGCGAGGCGGCCCGTCTGGTGCGGGACGCCGTGAGCGCGGGTGGCAGTCGACGGCTGGGCCTCGGCCTCGTCGGGGACCGTTGGTTCGCCTTCGTGTGCTCACTCGGGCTCGACGCCGAGATCGTCCGGGAAGCCGAGCAGTTGCGTTTCGGCGTCGGCGTCCGCCCACCGCGGATGCCCGCCGCCGCCTACCTCACCCTGCTGGTGCGGCAGCACCTGCGGACCGACCGCCGGCATCCGGCGCTGACCTTCGACGGGGCCGGCGGCGCCCACGGGGAGGCCATCTTCATGGCGTTCGTCTGCAACTCGGCGCCATGGACCTACCTCGGGAAGCGGGCCGTGGCGCCGGCCCCCACGGCCTCGTTCGACAGAGGGCTCGACGTCCTCGGCCTGACGTCGCTTCGCACGCTGGCGACGATGCGGGTGGTGCGGCAGATGATGACCGCCCAGGTGCCGCTGTCCGGGCCGGACGTGGTGACCGCCGAGGACCAGCAGCGACTGACGATGCTGTCGATCCGGCCGATCGCCGTCCAGGTCGACGGCGACTTCCTGGGGATGCGGACGGAGGCGACGTTCCAGTCCGTGCCGGCCGCCCTGCCGGTCCCCCTGCTAACCGGTCGCTAACACGGCCGCAGCCGCTGCGTTGCGCACACACGCCGAAGGGTGCCGATCCGATCTAACGTCCACCGCGAGTTCGAGTTGAAGGAGAGTGCCGGATGCCGTACGCAGAAGGTCGGGTCTACTACGACGCCGACAGCCATGTGATGGAGCGGGAAGGCTGGCTCACCGAGTACGCCGAGCCCTCGGTACGCGAGCTGCTCCGTTCCTTCGGTGCGGACAAGGTGCAGCGGGCCCGCACCGCCGAGACCGACATCCGGCAGCGCTACGAGGACCAGGACCGCCGCGCGTCCGCCGAGCAGACCCTGATGACCATGAAGGGCTGGGAGAGCTTCGGCGGCACCGACGCGGGCGAACGCAGCCGCGCCCTGGACCTGCTCGGATTCTCGGCACAGTTGGTCTTCAGCACGGTCGCCAGCGAGCAATTCTGGTACTACGACCATCCCGAGCTGATGTACGGGGGCAGTCGCGCCCTCAACCGGGCCATCGTCGACTGGTGTTCGGTGGACCGGCGGCTGCTGCCCGTCGGTTTCGTGCCCCTCGCCGACCCGGAGCGCAGCGTCGCCGAGTTGGAGGCGGCGATCGAGTTGGGCTGCGACGGGGTCATCGTGCCCTCCGTCGCACCGCCGGAGTTCTCCCCGGCGCATCCCGCGTACGACCGCTTCTGGGCCACCCTCCAGGACGCCGACATGCCGTTCTTCCTGCACGTCTGCACGGGCGGCGCCCTGGTGCCGGACGCGTACCGCAACAACGGGCGGACCCCGCCGGCGGACTTCCTCGGCGGTGGCGAGAACATCCGGTCCAAGGACTACATGGGGATGCACGTCCCGCCGCAGACGTTCCTGACGATGCTGGTGCTCGACGGCGTCTTCGACCGCTTCCCGACGCTGCGCTGCGGTTGCATCGAGCAGGGCGGCCTGTGGGTGGCGCCCTGGATGAAGCAGTTGGACATCTCGCAGATGGCGTTCGGCCGCACCGAGCCCGACCTGCGGGCGTTGTCGATGCGTCCGTCCGACTTCGTCCGGCGGCAGGTGAAGTTCACCGCCTTCTTCGTCGAGCCCCTGGACTGGCTCATCGAGCAGGCCGGCCCGGACCTGTTCATGTTCGGCACCGACTTCCCGCACACCGAGGGCGGCACCGATCCGCTCGGCGCGGCGGAGAAGTTCCTCGCCGGCGTCGACGAGACGGTCAAGGACCGCTTCTTCGCCGGCAACTTCGCGGAGCTGATGGGCTCCCGGATGGCGAAGGTCCGTCAGTGAGCAGCGCGGTCACCGACGCGCCGAACGCGGCGGCGGGGATGGCGAAGGCCGCCCGCGGCACGACTGTCGTGCGGCTGGACTCGCTGACCGCGCTGCGCGGCGTCCTCGCCGCGATGGCGTTCATGGTCCACTACACGGCGCTGCAACTCGTCGCCGTCGAGGGCGGCGGGATCGAGTTCGTGGCCCACGCCATCCCGGAGTGGGTCGCCGTGGTCTCGTTCGGCGGCATGAACGCGTTCTTCCTGATGAGTGGCATCGTGCTCACCTGGGTCGTCCGGGACGGCGACACCGCCCGGGTCTTCTGGCGCCGCCGGGTGTCGCGGATCTACCCGATCTACGCGACCACCACTGCCGTCGCGGCCCTGGTGCTCGTGGTGCTGGGCATGCCGCCCGGTTGGAAGAACGTACTGTCGAACATGTTCATGGTGCAGGGCTGGGTGCCGCAGCAGAGTGTCATCTACGGGCTCAACCCGGTGTCGTGGTCGTTGAGCGCGGAGGCGTTCTTCTACCTCATCTTCCCGGTGCTCTTCGCCGCACTGGTGCCGCTCGGGGACCGGGCCCTGCGTCGGGTCATCGTCGTGGCCACAGTGCTCGCCTGCACGCTGCCGTTCCTGGTGGGCGACATGTTCCTGGTCAAGGACGCCGGGCCGCCGTTCTTCGACACGGCTCCGAGCGGCGGGGACTTCGCGTACTGGTTCACCATGGTGCTGCCGCTGCACCGCGCGTTGGACTTCACCGTCGGCGTGGCGGTGGGTCTGCTCCTGCGCCGCGGCACCTGGCGCGGCCCCGGTGTGACGGGCTGTCTCGCCATCCTGGCGGCGGCCTTCTCGGTGACGCTGCTGCTCCCCGAACGCGTCCAGCGGGTGGGCGCGCTGCTGATCCCGGTCGCCATCCTGCTCGCCGCCCTGGCCACGGCCGACGCCAACGGCCGCCGATCGGTCCTGCACGCGAGGCCGCTCGTCTGGTTCGGGGAGATCTCGTACAGCTTCTACCTCACGCACCTGCTGGTGTTCCTGCCGCTCGGCCCGGTGGTGACGGATCTGCTGGTGGCGGCCGGCGTGATCGGTTCGTCGACGCAGCGTCCGCCGCTGCCGGTCGAGTTGGCGACCATCGTCTGCCTCTTCGCGCTCTGCACCGCTGTCGCGTGGCTGTGCTACCGCTTCGTCGAGCTGCCCGCGGCCCGACTCCTACGCCCGAAACCGGCGACGGTGAAGGAGGCGGTCCGCACGCCCGGCCCGGAGCGACACAACGATCCCGAGGTGCTGGCGGAGCCCCTTGTCGACGCGGGTTCGACAGCCGACCCGGGGTCGGCGGTCGAGCAGGCGTCGACGGTCGACGAGCGGCCCGTCGCCGACGTGGTGCCGGCCCAGCCGTCGGGGACCGGGCGCTGACCGGGGAGGGCGGCGGTGGGCTCGGCCCGCCGCCGCCCTCCCCCACTCAGCGCTTCTGGTACTCGTCCACGTACTCCTGGCCGGACAGTTCCGAGATGGCCAGCATGATCTTGTCGGTCACCGTGCGCCAGTCGGCCGGGTCCTGCGAGTCGCGATACTCGTCGAAGGTCATCGGCGTGCCGAAGCGGACCGTCACCGGACGCCGTCGGGGCACGCGGACCCCGACGGGCTGCATCACCTCGGTGCCGATGACACCGATCGGTACGACCGGGGCGCCGGTGGCGAGCGTCAGTCGTGCCACACCGGTCTTCCCCCGGTACAGCCGGCCGTCGAGCGACCGGGTGCCCTCGGGGTAGATGGCGAACGCTTGGCCGGCCCGGAGCACGCCCATCGCCGCCTCCAGCGACGACGACGTGGCGTCGCGCGGGCCGCCACGCTGCACGCCGACGAACCCGAGTTCGCTGAAGAACCAACCGGCCATCCGACCGCCGAGCGACGGCGTCCGCAAATACTCGATCTTGACGAGGTAGCGGACCGACCGCGGGGTCGCGATCGGGATGAGCCAGTTCTCGGCGAAGGAGAGATGGTTCGCGGCGAGGATGACCGGCCCTCGCCGCGGTACGTTCTCGGCACCCTCGATCAGCGGTCGGTACAGGGCGCGGGCAATCGGCGAGACGACTGGCCGCAATGCCTCGTTGAGCAAGGGATGTCCTCCGTCGTGATCAGTCAGCGGCTGGACCACTGCCGAGGCAGCGGATGGAGAAGTACGAGGGCCACGCCTGGGCCGCGCGGACAGCGGACCCGAGCAGCTCCCGGGCCGGCTGCTCGGCGAGGTCGACGCGTTCGCCGAGCCGCGCGAGCAGCCGCTGCAGGGACAACAGCAGCCAGCCGCCGTCGGCGAAGGCCCCGCCGAACGTCTCGCGGTTGGCCAACCAGGTCGCCACGCAGGCCGACGCGGCGTGCAGCAGACAGTGCGTGTTCGCCGCGCGCATGGCGACAAGCGACCGGGCGTCCCACTGCGTGACGGAGGCGTACGTCTCCTCGTGGATCCGCGACAGGTGCGCCACGGTCGCCAGCAAGTCGTCGGCGAACGGGGGCCGGTCCGGGCGGACGCAGGCCGCCTCGACGCGCTGGACCAGCCGGGGCCAGCCCTGGGTCAGCTCGTCGCGTCCCTCGTTCGTCAGCCGCAGGTCAGCGCCGGCCGGTTGCCACGTCGGCGCGTCGGAGTGCCAGGAGAAGAGGGTGTCGAACAGCTCGTCGAGCTGCCCGGGGTCGCTCTGCTCGTGGCGGCGCGCGGCGATGAAGGGCATCTGCCCGGCGATGCCGTGCAGGTTGACGTGGGTGGTCCCCTCGAAGATCGCCGCGATCGCGTGGTCGCGCTGGAGCTTCTGGAAGACACCGTGGGCGACGCCCTCCCGCAGGTAGCTGCGGGCGCCGAGGACCGTGGCCATGCTGAGCACCGTCTCGTCGCCGATGACCGGCACCAGGTACTTCGCCACCGACGACCAGAGGCTGAGCCGTTGCGGTGCCAGGGTCAGGGCGCGGGCCGCGCCGACCGAGACGCACTCGGCGATCAGGAGATCGACGTGACCGCGCACGAGGTGGTCGTGGATGACCGGCAGGTCCGCGATGGGCGCCCCGTAGAGGCGTCGTTCGTGGCTGTAGGTCAGGGCGAGCCGCAGCGCCGAGTCCATCGTGCCGAGCGACATCGCCGGGATCGCGGCGCGGGTGATCTGGAGCGCCTTCAACACCTGGACCACGGCGATGCCCTGGTTGCCGATCGCTGCGGTGGCCGGGACGAACGACCCGTCGAAGCTGATGCCGCTGAGGTCGTGGCCGCGCAGCCCGACGGTCCGGACGAAGGGCAGCTCCTGGAAGCTGTCGCGGCTCAGCTCCTGCTTGTCGACGAGCAGTAGGGAGAAGCTGCGGGGGCCGGTACGGGCGCAGGTCGTCAGGAACCGGGCCCGGGTGGCGTTGCCGACCGGCCACTTCTGCCCGGTCAGCACGAAGCCGCCCGCGACGGGCTCGGCGGCCACGGAGGACGCGAGCAGGTCACTGCCGTGGTCGGCCTCGGAGACGGCGAACGCGCTCAGGGCACCGCCGACGATCTCCTTGGCCAGTCGTCCGCGCTGGTCGTCGTCGCCCCACAGCCAGACCGGGTTCGCGCCGAGCAGCGCGGAACCGTACATCACCGCGAAGGCGAGCGAACGCCGGGAGACGGCCCGGGCGACGAAGAGCAACTCGTCGAGGGAGCGCAGCCGGCCGCCGAGGGCGGTGGGGACCAGGAACTCGGCGAAGCCCCAGTCCCGTAGGACGTCGACGGCGCCGTCCGGGAGGGCGTCGCGCTCCTCCGCCTCGACGATCCGTTCGAACGAGAACGGCGCGCCCTCCGCCATCGGGTCACCGAGCAGCAGGTCAAGCTCGGCTGCGATGTCGAGAGCGGCGTATCGGTGTGCCACGACGGACCCCCGCATTGATCAGTGACCAAGGCGATCAGGCTAGCCGGGCGGGCAGGGCTTCGCGATGACGAGTCAACGGCGGGATAGGGCCGTGCAGCTTCTCGCTAAGCCGCGTATTAGCCGGCTCCGTTACGTTGGGGACGCCGTCTGAGAGGGCGGCCGTCCGGTGCCGGGGGGAGGGTTCCGCGACGGTGCGATCGGTCGGGCCGTGGTCGAGACGGCGCGCCGGCGCGCCAGCCGTCATCCCCCACGCCACGACCAGTGGCAAGGTGCGTCGCTCGCTTGTGCGCGAACGTCTCACCGCCTGCGAGTTGACGACGTGGTACGCCGAGGTTCGTCCGGTCGCCGCCGGCCCGCCCCGGGCGGTTCGGCGCGCAGGCCGGGGTCGGCTCTGTCGGTGCTGATTGATGGGAGTGGCAGTGATTGACTTTGTGCACGGGGACTCGGCGGCGGAGCTGAGGAGCTGGCTCACCGAACGGGTGGCCTTCTACCTCGACCGGGGCCCGGAGACCATCCGACCCGACGTGGACCTGGCCGAGTACGGCGTCGATTCGGTGTACGCCCTCAGCGTGGTGAGCGACATCGAGGACCGCATCCAGCAGGAGGTCGACCTCGGCGCCGCCCGGCTGTACCCCACCATCGACGCGCTTGTGGGCTACCTGATGACGCTGACCGCCCGTCGTGACGAGACAGCGGACCCCGTGGCTTCCGCCGGAGCGTGACGACAGTGCAGCTCGTTTCGATGGGGGACAGCCTCACCCTGGGGCGTGGGGATCCGGATCCGGCTGGGGGCTGGATCGGCTGGTCGAGCCGGCTGGCGAGCATGCTCGGCATCAGCGCCGAGGACGTGGTGAACACCGGTGCCGAAGGTGCCACCACGGCGCAGGTCGCGGCCGACCAGCTCGCTGCGGTACGCCAACTGCGACCCGACCTCGTGGTGATCAACTGCGGGATGAACGACGCGGTCCAGGGCAGCCCGATGAGCACGGTACGGACCGCCCTGACGGATCTGTTCGACTGGGGCACGCGGGCCGGGGCGCTCGTGTTGATGCCGGCGCTGCCGACGCCCTCGGCGAAGCTACCGGTCTCCGCGTTCCGGCGGCGGCGGATGGAACGCTGGATCGCCGAGTTCGACGAACTGCTCCGCGCCGAGGCGGCAAGGGGCGCGGTCGTCCGCGTGGACGTGGCACCCCCCGAGGCCGAGGACATGTGGAGCGACGACGGGATCCACCTCAACACCGCCGGGCACGTGCGCGTCGCCACGGTGCTCGCGGACACCGCCCGCCGGCTGTCACCGACCGTGGCCGCGTCCACCGCGGACAGCGCGTCATGACCGACGCGCCGAAGGGATCGCCGGCACGGGGCCCGGCCGGCGGCCGGTTGCTGCTGACGCCGGGGCCGGTCGCCGTCGCGTCGTCGGTGCGCCAGGCGGTCTCCCGTACCGACCTGGGGCACCGCGAGTGGGTGACTCGACGCTGTCTGGCCGAGGTGCGGCGCAAGCTCGCCGCGCTGTGCGGGGGCGCGGACCAGTACACGTCGGTGCTGCTGACCGGTTCGGGGACGGCCGCGTTGGAGGCGGTGCTGTGCTCCGTCCCACCGACGGACGCCGAACTGCTGATCGTGTCGAACGGCCGCTTCGGAGACCGGTTGGAGCAGATCGCGGCGGTGCACCGGCTGCGCTACACCACCCTGCGCCTGCCGGTGGGCCGGGCGGTCGATCCCGCGGCGGTGCAGCAGGCGCTCGACGCGCGCCCGACCATCACCCACGTCGCCATGGTGCATCACGAGACCAGCCTCGGTGTCCTCAATCCGGTGCCGGCGATCGCCCGGATCGTGCGGGCCGCCGGGCACGAGTTCATCGTGGACGGGATCAGCAGCATCGGAGCCGAGCAGCTCGACCTCGCGCGGGACCCGGTGGACTGGCTGGTGGGCTCGGCGAACAAGTGCATCGAGGCGTTGGCCGGTCTCAGCTTCGTCTGCGCCCGGCCGGAGCGCTTCGAGTCGCTCGCCGCGGTCGGCCCGCGCAGCTTCTACCTGGACCTGCACCAGCACTACCTGGCTCAGCAGCGCAACGACGCGCCGCTGTTCACACCTGCCGTGCAGTTGCTCCTCGCCCTGGACGAGGCCCTGGCGCTCGCTCTCGACGAGGGCGTCCTCCCGCGTTCGGCCCGCTACGCGGCCCACTCCGAGCGGGTGCGGGTCGGTTTGGCCCGGCGCGGTCTGCGGCTGTTGGTGCCCGCGCCGGACCGCTCGAGTTCGGTCACCGCGTTCGAGGTCCCGCCGCCGTTGACCGCGGCCACGCTCTGTGACGCGATGTCGGCGGCCGGGGTGGTCATCTATCCGGCATCGTCGGTGGGCCGGGAGGCGGCGATCGTCGCGACGATGGGGCAGTTGACCACCGAGGACGTCGATCACTTCTTCCTGGTGCTGGACGAGACGCTGGCCGCGCTCGCGCCGTCCGGTGTGCGGCACGACGCCGGTCGCCTCGAGGCCGGGGTGTACTGAGCCGAGGACCGGATTCCACCTGCCCGCAACCCATCGACAGCCGACACGATAGGTTGGCCCAATTCAACCCCAACCGCGGCGAAGCTCAGCATCCTGACGTCCACCGGTTGTGATCAGGACCAACCACGACGGGCGCGTCCCAACCGACCGTCAACGCGGCCCGAATGCGTACGTCTCCCGCTATTGGGATGCCCACATTAATCACGCTTTGCATCGTTTGTACTCGATCGACTTGGGTCATCTTAGGTCTCGTGTATGGTGTCGGGTGGGCGCTCACGGAACTAATGGGGGGACGGGGGGTTACGGCCAGGTAACGCATTCAATTCCGCCTACCTATGGTGGGCGGATGATTGATGCTGCCCTACGGCCGAATCCCTCGGTTGTTCGAGAGGAATGCAAGGTGAGATTCGGTATCCTCGGCCCGGTCATCGTCACCGACGACGGTTGCAATCGGACACCGCGAGCGTTGAAACTGCGGTCACTCCTCGCGCTTCTCATAACGCAGGGTGATCAGATTGTCTCGACGCAGCGCCTGATTGAGGAGTTGTGGGGCGGCGCTCCACCCAGGACGGCGAGCACCGGGCTCCAGGTCTACATCTCAAAGCTCCGCCGGCACCTCGGCGACGGGGTCAACCCCCAGATCGTGGTGAGCCACCCGTCGGGATACCAGCTCTCGCTGGCCGAGCACAGTTGCGACCTCACGATCTTCCAGCAGCATCTCGCTGCCGCCGACCGTGCCGAGGCGGCCGGCATGCCCGCGGTGGAGGCCATGGAGTTGTCCCGGGCGCTCGAGATCTACCGGGGCCCGGTCCTGGCCGACGTGCGCGGTTCGGGTCTGCTCGAGAACGTGGCGCGGCAGTACGACGAGAGTCGGATCATCGCGTACGAACGCCGGATTGACCTCGATCTCCGGCTGGGCTATCGACGCAACCTCGTCGGTGAACTCTACGGCGTGGTCGCCGAATACCCCACCTGGGAGAATCTGCACGAGCACCTGATGCTTGCGCTTTATCGTTCCGGCCGGATCGCGGAAGCTCTGCGGGTCTATCGACAATTGCACCGCCGACTGGTCGAGGAGCTTGGGATGGAGCCCGGCCCGCGACTCAAGCGATTGCACCAGATGGTGTTGTCACGCGACCCGAATCTGGACCCGGCGACACCGTACCTCGCAAGCTGAACGATTCTTCGATAATGGTGAGAGTGAGGCGAAGCAGTGGGAGTGGTTGACGATTTCCGGCGCACCGTGCTGGAAAAGGACGTCCCTGGGATCCTTGCGACGCTCTCCCCCGACGTCACCTTCCACAGCCCGGTCATGCCCAAGCCCTACCGCAGCAGGGCGGCCGTGGCACCGCTGCTCACCGCCCTGGCGGAGGTGTTCGAGGATTTCGCCTACACGGCGGAGTTCGACGGCCGCAGCATCAACCCGGTCCGCTCCGCCGCCGGCTCGCCTCGGCACGCGCTCGAGTTCACCGCCACCGTGGACGGCAAGTCGATCACCGGGATGGACGTCCTCGCCACCGGGGACGACGGGCTGATCAGCGAAGTCACGGTGCTGGTGCGACCGGTGACCGCCGCGCACTCGCTCGCCCGGCTGGTCGGTCGGCGGATGACAGAGGCCTGACTCGCCGGGCGGTCGGGGCCGCGCGGGCTCAGTACACCGGAAGACTCGGCTCGACCTGCTTCGCCCACGCGATGACTCCGCCCTGCAGATGGGACGCGTTGGTGAACCCGGCCCGCTTGAGGGCCGCGAGCACTTCGGCTGAGCGCGCCCCCGTCTTGCAGTGCAGCACGATCTGCTTGTGCTCGGGCAGTCGGGACAGCGCCTCGCCCGAGAGGATGAGATCCTTCGGGATGAGCGTGGCGCCAGCGATGTGGACGATGTCCCATTCGGCTGGCTCCCGGACGTCGATGACCTCGATGTCCTCGCCGGCCTTCAACAGGTCGTAGAGTTCGCGGGGCGTCACGGTGGACCCGGCCACCGCGTCGCGGGCCTCGCCGGACACCACACCGCAAAACTCCTCGTAGTCGATGAGCCTGTCGATCGGTCGGCGATTCGCAGGGCGGCGAAGCGTCATCGTCGTGAAATCCATCCGCAGCGCGTCGTAGATCAGCAAACGGCCGAGCAGTGGCTCACCGATACCGGTGATCAGTTTTACCGCCTCGGTCACCATGATGGATCCGACGGTGGCGCAGAGCATTCCCAGCACGCCGCCCTCGGCGCAGGATGGCACCAACCCGGGCGGTGGCGCCTCCGGGTAGACATCGCGGTAGGTGATGCCGCGGCCGTTCGGCGCGCCTTCCCAGAAAACCGACACCTGGCCTTCGAATCGGTAGACCGAACCGTAGACATAGGGCTTTCCGGCCAACGCGGCGGCGTCATTCACCAGGTACCGGGTGGCGAAGTTGTCAGTGCCGTCGATGATCAGGTCGTATTGGCGGAAAAGATCGACGGCGTTGTCCGAATCGAGCCTCAGTTGATGGAGACGCACGTGCACGGCGCTGTTGATCCGGCGTATCGAATCTTCGGCGCTCGTCGCCTTGGGTCGGCCGACATCCGACTCGCCATGGATGATCTGTCGTTGCAGGTTGGAGCCTTCGACCGTGTCGAACTCGACGATCCCCAGCGTGCCGACCCCGGCGGCGGCGAGGTAGAGCAGGGCGGGCGAGCCCAGGCCCCCGGCACCGATCACCAGCACCCTCGCGCTGGCGAGTCGGCGCTGCCCGGCAACCCCCACCTCGGGGATGATCAAATGTCGGCTGTAACGGGTTACGTCCTCTTTGGTTAACTCCACATTGGGCATGACAAGTGGCGGCAATGAGTCCATGAAAATCCCCCGTTAGACCTAGCCGACGCTCCGCATGAAGCACCTTGGGCGGAGGCTAGCAGAGGGCCCAAACCCCGTCTAGCAATATGCTCCGTCCCGGGCCGACGACGGCCCGGAATGGACGCAGCGGAGTCACGGCCGCCGATGGTACGTTGTCGTCGCGGACTCGCGGCTCGCCGGCCGACGGGTTGCCGCTGCTCGCAGACCACATCTGAATCACGGGGGGAAAATTGGCGGAGCTGCCACGCTGCCCGTCAGTGGGCTTCGCGCACGTTCTGCGCGCCCGAGCCCGCGAGTCGGCAGAGTCTCTGGCCTTTCGATTCGTGCTCGACGACGGGCACGCCGAGGAGATCACCTACGGCGAGTTGGATCGGCGCGCCCGCGCGGTCGCGATCAATATCCTCGACGTCACCGACGGGCAGCCCGAGCGTGCCCTGCTGCTCTACCCACCGGGGTTGGACTATCTCACCGCGCTGTTCGCCTGCTTCTATTCCGGCGCGGTCGCCATCCCGGCGTTTCCGCCAGGTGCGACGCGACAACCACGCACCATGTCACGACTGATGTCCATCATCGAGGACGCGGGAGCGAGCCTCGTGCTGACCACGTCGTCCGGCGCGCCCATGATCACAGACTGGCTGTCCAGCTCGTCCGTGTCGCCGGCCCCGCGGGTCGTCACGACCGACCTGGCCGGCCACGCCGAGCACGACCTCTCGCCCCGGTCGTCAGGTGACTCGCTCGCGGTCCTGCAATACACCTCCGGGTCCACCTCGCTGCCGCGCGGCGTCATGTTGAACCACGGTCACCTGATCTCGAACACCGCGGACATCACCCGCAGCTTCGGGCTCCACGACGGAGCCTCGGCGGCCGTCTGGCTGCCGCCCTATCACGACATGGGCCTGATCGGCGGTCTGCTGACCCCGGTGACCAGCGGGATCCCGGCGACGTTCATGTCCCCGATCACCTTCCTGCGCCGACCGCTGTCCTGGATGAAGGTGGTCTCCCGCTACCGCGCCACGCACACCGGCGGGCCGAACTTCGCTTACGACCTCTGCGTCAAGCGGGTCAAGGAGGCCGACCTGGTCGACCTCGATCTCTCCTCGGTCGAACTGAGCTTCACCGGTGCCGAGCCGGTCCGCCCGGACACGATCGAACGATTCCTCAAGGTCTTCGAGCCGTACGGGCTGCGACCCGAGGCGATCTATCCCTGCTACGGGCTGGCCGAGGCGACGTTGTTGGTGAGCGGCGGCGCCCGCCTGGGCGGGTGGCGTTCGGTCTCGGTCGCCCGCGACGCTCTGGAGTTGGCGCGGGTGGCTCGGCCGGCGACGTCCGGAGAGCCCTCCCGGCGGATCGTCGGATGTGGCGCACCCGGGCCGGACACCCGGATCACCATCGTCGACCCCACCACCGCCGAACCGGTCCTGCCCGGCCAGGTCGGCGAGATCTGGGTCGATTCACCGAGCGTCGCCGCCGGTTACTGGCGTCGGCCGAGCGACACCGCCGACACCTTCGGCGCGATGACGGCCACCGGCGAGGGGCCCTACCTGCGTACCGGCGACCTGGGCTTCGTGGCGGACGGCGACCTCTTCGTGGCCGGACGCGTGAAGGATCTCATCGTCCTGAACGGTCGCAACTACCACCCGGTCGACATCGAGCAGATCTGCGAGACCGACGTGGCCGGCATCCGCCGCGACTGCGGCGCCGCCTTCGCCGTGGAGGACGACGATGGCGCCGTCGAGCGGCTCGTGGTGGTCTACGAGGTCGACCCCGGCAGGACCGACGACCAACACCAGGCGATCATCGAGGGCATTCGCCGCTGCGTCTCGCGGGAGTCGAGCGTGGCGCCGTACGCCATCGTGCTGATCAAGGCGCGCACCATGCCGAAGACCTCAAGCGGCAAGGTCCAGCGCTGGCTCGCCCGCCGCCAGTACCTGGCCGGCGAGTTGGCGGAAGTGACCAGTTGGCAGATGCCCGGCGCAGCGGCGTGAGTGCTCCGGGATCGGCAGCCGTCACCACGAAGGGACCCATCCAGTGATCATCAAGGTTCGTGGCATCCTGCTCCGGTTCACCAACTACGAGAACGAGATCGAGGTCGAGGGCACGACGGTGCGCGAGGGCCTGGACCAGCTCGCGGCCCGTTACCCCAACCTGCGCGACGTCCTCTCGGATCGCGAGGGCGCGGTGCGCGCGACGCACTTCATCGCGCTCAACGGGGAGCAACTCTCCGTCGACGAGTTGGACCGGGAGGCCGTCGAGGACGACCGCGTCGACATCGTCACAGCCGTCTCGGGAGGCTAGCTCGCATGCCGCGCAGCTCAGCCTACGAGGTCGTGCTCGACGCCAGCTACTTCACGCCCAACCAACTCCAGACCGTGGCGGTGGGTCGCCTGGGTTTCCAGGCCGGGACCCGTTGGCTGCGTGATCACGTGTGCAGCCACCGCACCCTGGTCTCTCAGCACCGCGTGGGCCTCGTGTTGTGGGCGTGGCAGCTCGAATACGAGCAGCCGCTGCGCTTCGAGGACGCCGACGACGCGCTCGTCGACGTGCGGGGTCGGGTCCGTGGGCCGCGCTCATCCCAACTCGAGGTCGAGATGACCATCTCCGGCCCCGGCGGGGTCGCGGTGCGTACCCGGGCGGCGTCGGTGCCGCTCCAGCTCAGCGGCGACCAGGCGCTGTCGGGCACACCCGCCCCACTGCCCGACCGGATCGTCGAACGGTTCGGGGCGGACGAGCGCGAGCGCTCGCCCTTCCGCAGTCAGGTTCCGGCGCTGCGCGCGATGCTCGAGCGCGACGGTCAACGACTCGCGTCGGTGACGCTGTCGACCCGCGTGCACCGGCACCACTGCGAGGTGGCCGACCAGTGGTATTGGGCGGAGTCGTTGGGTTTCGCCGGCGCGGCCCGGGAGGAACTGCTGCTGCGGCACGGCTCGCGGGCGCCACAGCTACGGCGTGCGCTGACCGAGGGGATCCGCCGGGTGGACGTCACCTGGCTGCGGGCGGGGCAGCTCTGGGATCGGTTCGACGTCCACACCACCGGCTACCGGCTGGGCGACGAGATCGCCTTCGTCAGCGAGCTGAGGCTTGCCGACGACGGCCTGCCGTACGCGTACGTGGTGGAGCGGGTATGACGACGTCGGCCCGCGTCCCGTCGCTGGCGGGGTACGCCGCCGCGGCCGAGTTGGAGCAGCGACTCGGCTGCCCGTTCGATCCGGGTGCGGGCATCACGCTGGCCGCGGGCGTCCAGGCCGACGAACGTGAGGCGGTGCCGACCGCCGCGTTCGAGGCGGTGTGGTCCGCCGGCTGCCACGAGTACCTCGTGCCCGTCGACGAGGGCGGGCGGCTGGCGTCGTTCGAGTCTCTCCTGGGCGTGTTGCGGGCCATGTCCCGTCGTGACCTGGCGATCTCGGTAGGCCTCGGCTCGACCTTCCTGGCCGCCGTGCCGGTGTGGGTGTGGGGCCGTCCGGAGCAGCGCCGCCGGATCGCGGAGCTGATCATGGCCCGCGCCTTCGGCACGGCGGGGATCAGCGAGGAGGCGGCGGGCAGCGACCTGCTCGCCACCGCCACGACTGCGGCCCCGGTCTCCGACGGGTTCGTGCTCAACGGCCGCAAGTGGCTGGTGGGCAACGGCCGCCGCGCGTCGTTCGCCACCGTGCTGGCCGCCTCCGAGCCGTCCTTCGGCCTGTTCCTCGCGGATCTCGACGCCCTCGGCGGGCCGGGCGTGCAGCGGCTGCCGAAGGTGCGCACCGTCGGCCTGCGCGGTCACGACCTCAGCGGCTTCGAGTTCCGGGACTGTCATCTCGACGCGAACGCGACACTGGGCAACCCGGGGCGGGGCATCGAAATGGTGTCCGGCATGTTGCAGTTCACCCGGACCATGGTCGGCGGCATGACACTCGGTGCCGCCGACACCGCGCTGCGGATCGCCCTGCGGCATGCCCGCGGCCGCATTCTGTACGGGCGGCCCGCGCTGGCCCTACCTCCGGTCCGCGCGTTGCTCGCCACCGCCTTCGCCGACCTGCTGGCCGCCGAGGCCACCCAGTTGGCCGCCGCGCGCGCCCTCGACGTGGCGCTGCACCGGATGCCGCTGTGGTCGGCGGTGGCCAAGTACGTGGTGCCCGACTTCTGCGTGGACGCGGTCGGCGCGTGTGGCGAGGTGCTCAGCGCCCGGGCGTACCTGCGGGAGAACGTGGCCGACGGCGCGTTCCAGAAGATCGCCCGCGACGCCGCCATCACGCCCGTGTTCGAGGGCACGAAGCTGGTCCAGTTGGAGAGCATCCGCGCCCAACTCGCCAGCGGCGCGCGGCGACGCGGGCCGGCCGAACTCCCGTTGGACCTGCTCTTCGGCTTCGGCGAACCGGTGTCGGCCTGGGCTCCACGGGCGCCCCGGCCGTCGATCGTCTACGGCCGGGCGGACGAGGTGGTGGATCTGTTGGACACCGCGGTCGAGCGGCTCGCCGACGACGGACTCGCCGCACTCGGCCGACGGCTGGTGGCGGTCCGCGACGAGACGCGCGAGGCCCTCGGTCACCAGGCGGCGCACCGCACCCACAGCGGCTACGAGCACGCCCGCCGGCACGCGTTGGTCCATGCCGCGGCCTGCTGCCTGCACCTGTGGAACGAACGTCGCGAGGTGTTCGGCGGCGTGGCCGCCGACCCGGCGTGGCTGGGCGTCGCGTTGCGCCGGATCGCCACGCGGCTCGGCCTCCCGGTCGAACCCGACCGCGAGGCCGAGGACCGGCTGGTGACACACCTGCAAGAGCTTGACGACGACGATCGGGCGTTCTCCCTGGTGCCGCTGCGGCTCGCGCCGCAGTACCGCAGGTAGGCCCCGCCGGATGAAGGAGGACGTCATCGACACCCTGGACACCGCGGGCGACGCGGAGTCGACCCTCACGTGGTTACGGTCGCTGCTCGCCGAGCTGCTGAGCGTGGAGATCGACGAGGTTGCCACCGACCAGCCCCTGGGCGAGCTGGGGATCGACTCCCTCACCGCCGCGCAGTTCTCCTTCGAGATCGAGGAGAGCACCGGCGTGACCGCGCCGTTGGAACGCTTCCTCGGCGACCACACGCTCACGGATGTCGCAGGTGAGCTGGCCGCACTGAGCCGGGCGCGGACGGACGAGGAGGGGGTGAATGTCGCGTGACGAACCGCTTGCGGGCCGCGGACATCATGGACCGCCGGGCCGAGGGTGCCGACCGACTGACGATCGACGGCGAGGCCGAGGCGCTGCGCCGGGAGGCGGTCACCCGTTTCGAGGGGTTCCTGCTGGACCGGGCGAACCCGGGTGCGCGCTTCCGTAACCGCGCCTGCCAGCCCCTGGACCGTCGCCTCTTCGAGGAGGCCAGCGAGATAGGCCTGCTGCAGTTCGGCCTGCCGACGGAGATCGGTGGCGCCGGGCGGGACAAGTTCGAGTGGGGTGTGGTGATCGCGGAGCTGGCCCGCATCTCCCGAGACCCGGGTTTCCCGGTGCTGCTCGACATCACCGTCGAGAACACCGAGCTGATCCTGTCGAGCGGCCGGACGGAGCTGATCGACCGCTACGTCCCGGACCTCGTGGCCGGCCGACGCTTCGCGGTCCAGGGTGCCTACGAGAGCCGTGACCCGTACGACTACCAGACCACGGCACGGTTCGAGGACGGGCACTGGGTTCTCAACGGCGCGAAGCGGTTCCTCGCCGGCGCGGTCTTCGCGGACCTGTTCATCTGCTACGTACGCGACGAGGCGTCGAACGACATGCTCGCGTTCGCCGTCGAGCACGACGACCCCGGCGTCACACCGGTGCGCCTGGAGACGATGGGCATGCGCACGATGGGCATGGGCCAGGTCGTGCTGCACGACGTCCGGCTGCCCGAGTGGCGGCTCGTCTGGCGCTCCGACGCGCTGAGCGAACTCAACACGTACGCCCGGAACCGACGCATGATGAGCGGCTGCGGGGTCCTGGGTGCGATCGAGGGGACCGTCGAAGCCTGTGTCGAGTCGCTCTCGACGCGGCGGCGCGGTGGCCGGCGGGTGCTGGACTATCCCAACGTCGAGCGGTCGATCGGCGAGATGCGCGTGCTGCTGGAGTCGGCGAGGTCCACCCTCTACCGCGCCCTCGACGGCACCAGGGCCGAGCAGCGCGACCCGTACTTCGACGCGTTGGCGACGACCGCCAAGCATCAGGTCTCGGAGGCCGCGATACGGGTGGGGCAGTTGGTGATGACCCTGCAGGGCGGCGAGAGCTACATGAGCGCGTTCCCCTGGGAGCAGTACATGCGCGACGTCCTGGGGCTCATCGGGGGCCAGGGCTCCCAGGAGATGTTGCTCATCCAGGTCGGGCAGCGGTCGATCGTCGGGCTGGAGGGCCGCCGGCTCAAGCAGGACGTGGCCGAGCGCACCGTCACCCGGCTCGCCGACGCGTGGTGGGCGGTGTCCGCGCTGGAGGCCAGGGAGGGCGCGGCGACGCATCGGTCCGAGGTGTCCGCGGCCATCGACGACGTGCTGCTCGCGGCCGGCCTCACCGGCTCGGCCGACGCGGCGGACGACACGCTCGCCGGGCTGGCGAGGCAGGCGGCGGCCTTCCAGTCGTGCGCGACAGCGGTGCGCACGGGCCTGTTGGCGGCGCTGCTGCAGCCGCGCACCGTCGCGGAGGCGGCCGAACGGGCCGGCCTGACACCCGACACCGCGCGCGAGCTGCTGAGCGCGCTTACCGACACGCCGCTGGTGCAGCCGCTGCCCGCGGACACCTACGTCGTCAACCCGGGTCTGGAACGGCTGCTCGTGGGCGGCCCTCGTACGGCCGCCTTCCAGGCTCGTCTGCGGCGCGCGGTCGACGGTGGTGCCGGCCTGCGGGCGGGCGCCGCGGTCGGACCCGGCGTGTACGGCGTCGGCCGCGGCGACGACGCGCCGCTGCTGACCGACGTGTTCGCCACCGAGCTGCTCGGACGGTTGGAGGGCCTGGAGGACCTTCTCGACCGACCGGGGCTGCGGATCGGCTGCGCCGCCGGGGACGGGGGGCGGTCGATGGACGCGCTGGCCCGGGAGTTGCCGGTTGCCCAGGTGCTGGCCATCGAGCCCGATGGCGTTCCGGCCGACGAGTCCGGGAAGAGCCGGCACCCGTGGGGTCCGGCCCCGGAGGTCCGGGTCGGTGACCTCGACTCCTTCGCACCGGACGACCGGCTGTGCCTGGCCTGGGTTCCGGCCGTCGGGTGGTCGACCACGCACCTCGAACGGCGCGTCGAGGCCGCGGCCCGCGCGCTCGTGCCGGGCAGTTGGCTGGTGATGACCCTGCCGCTGCCGCCGAAGCGCAAGCTCGGCGCGGCGGTCCTGGGGTTGGAGTTGGCGTTGGCGGGTGCCCAGCCGGTGGCGCGGGGCGCGGTCGAGGAACTGTTGCGCCGCAACGGGCTGGGCCACATCCGGTGGCTCTGGCAGGATGCGAACCTCGGCATCCAGCTCGTCGCGTCCCGGCGGGAGCGGTAGCCGGGGCGGCGGTGCGCACCGGTGCCGTGGTCAGCGCATGCGGGTCGCCTTCAACGTCCGGAACACCGCCGTCAGGAGCCGCGCGTGGTTCTCGGCGGTGATCCGGTCTGGCCGGTCGAACGTCACGACGTGCTGGCTCGCGACCGTCTGGGGGCGGGTGAAGGCGAGCAGGCCGTCTCGTCCGTGGCGGACACCGACCCCCGAACCCTTGACCCCGCCCGCTGGCGCGTCGTGCGAGCCGTACGCCGCGGCGAAGCCCTCGTTGATGTTGACCAGGCCGGTGCGTAGGTCACCGGCGAGCCGCCGGGCGTGGCGGACGTTCCGGCTCCAGATGCTCGCCGTGAGCCCGTAGTCGGTGTCGTTGACCAGGTCGATCGCTTCCTGCTCGGTGCGGAAGGACCGCACCGACAGCACCGGGCCGAAGGTCTCCTCCCGGTGAAGTTTCATGCCGCTCACCACCCCGGTCAGCACCGTCGGCTCGTAGAACAGCGGCCCCAGATCGGGTCTGGCCCGGCCACCGGTCAGGACCGTCGCGCCCCGCGACCTGGCGTCCTCGACGTGCTCGATGACGCGGGCCAGTTGTCGTGGTGTGGTCAGCGAGCCCATGTCCACGTCGAAGTCGAACCCGGCGCCGAGGCGCAGGCGCCGCACCCGCGACACCAGTTCCGGCAGGAGACGGTCCATGAGTGGTTCGGCCACGAGGACCCGCTCGGTGGCCATGCAGAGCTGCCCGGCGGACGTGAAGGCCGCCCGCAGTACGCCACGGACGGCGGCGGCGACGTCCGCGTCGGGCAACACCACCATGGCGTTCTTCCCGCCGAGTTCGAGGGTGCAGGGTACGGGCTGGTCGGCGGCGGCCCGGCCCACCGCCCGGCCGGCGGTCGTCGATCCGGTGAAGCACACCGAGTCGGCGTGGGCGATGAGCGTCTCGCCCATCTCGGCGGGGTCGCCGGGCAGCACCTGCCACACGTCGGGGGGAAGGCCGGCCTGGACCAGGACCTGCCACGCCCATCGGGTGCTCAGCGTCGTCTGGGTGTCCGGCTTGTGGACCACCGCGTTGCCGGCCAGCAACGCCGGCACCACGTCGGCGAGGCCCAGGGCCAGCGGGTAGTTCCAGGGGGTGATGACCGCGACGGTGCCCCGGGGCAGACGCGCCTCCCGGGCCCGGGTGAAGAGCGGGATCGCGCCGGAGCGCCGCCGGGGCGCGAGGAAGCGACCCGCGCGGCGGGCGTAATACAGGGTGATGGAGGCGGCGTCGAGCAGTTCCTCGAAGGCGTGCGCGCGAGCCTTACCGGTCTCCACCTGGATCAGGTCCAGGATCTCCCCCTGCCGCCGGAACAACGCGTCGTGCAGGGCGATGAACGGGCGGGCTCGGGAACGGTGGTCCAGCCGCGCCCAGGCCTGCTGAGCCGGCCGCGCGGCGTCGAAGGCGGCGCGGACGTCGGCCTTGTCGGCCAGCCCGACCTCCACGAGCGGTGCACCGGTGAACGGCGCCGACACGATCTGCCGAGCGCCGCGCCGGGGGCTGTCGGCGGCGATCCGGCCCAGCTCGTCGACGGCTGCCGCCACCCGGGCGGGGCACCCGGTCGTGGTCTCAGTCATCGTCGTCGCCAGGGTCGGACGGCTCGGCGCGGTCCGCGGAGTGAGCCCGCAGGACGTCATCGCGGGTGACGAGCCCGCCCGGTCCGGTACCTGAGACGCGGTGCAGCTCCACGCCGAGCTCCCGGGCCAACCGGCGGACCGCCGGAGCGGCCGCGGCCCGCGCCGTCGACGGCGGCGCCGGCTGGCGGGTCGCACCGGTCCCCCGCACCGGCCCGGCCCCCCGCCGGGTGAGCATCGACGCGTGCGGGTCCGGTCCGGAACCCACGAGCACCCCGCCGGTCGGCGGTGACGCAGACCGGTACGGCTCGGTCGGTTCGACCAGGTCGGTCTCCTCCGACACCAGCACTGTGACGAGCGGCGCGCCGACCGGGATCACCGCACCGGGAGCGGCGTGCAGTTCGACGATCACCCCCCGGTACGGGCAGGGCAGCTCGACGACTGTCTTCTCCGTCTCGACCTCGACCACCGCCTGGTCGACGTCGACGCGGTCCCCCACCGCGAGACGCCACGCGATGATCTCGCCGGAGACCAGCCCTTCCCCGAGGTCGGGGAGGTGGAAGGTGCGCGGTACCCCGCCGGCGGCCCCGGCCTGGCCGTTCACTGGTCCCGCCAGAGCGACGACACGGCGTCCAGCACCCGGTCGACCGACGGGAGATGGAAGCGCTCCAGTCGGGGCGGTGGATAGGGGATGTCGAACCCGGTCACCCGCCGCACCGGAGCTTCCAGGTGGTGGAAGCACTCCTCGCAGATCCGGGCCGCCACCTCCGCGCCGAACCCCGCGAACCCGGATGCCTCGTGCACGACGATCGCGCGTCCGGTCCGTCGTACCGACTCGTGGACGGTCTGCTCGTCGAACGGCACGAGCGACCTCAGGTCGACGACCTCCAGGTCGTACCCCTCCGCCACGCCGAGTTCGGCGGCCGCCAGCGCGATCGGAACCGTCGGACCGTACGCCACAAGCGTCGCGTGGGTTCCGGCGCGGCGGATCACCGCCCGGCCCACCGGCTCCACCTCGACCGGCAACGCCACGTCGGCGACGCTCCAGTACAACCGCTTGGGCTCGAAGAACACCACCGGGTCGGCGCCGCGGACAGCCGCGCGCAGCATGCCGTACGCGTCCTCGACGGTCCCCGGCGTGAGCACGTGCAGACCGGGGGTGTGCGCGGCGTACGCCTCGGAGGAGTCGCTGTGGTGCTCGACGCCGCCGATGCCCCCGCCGTACGGAACCCGGACCACCACCGGCAGCGACACCGCGCCCCGGGTCCGGTTGCGCATCTTCGCCAGGTGACTGGCCAGTTGCTCGAACGCGGGATAGGCGAAGGCGTCGAACTGCATCTCCACCACCGGGCGCAGTCCGTACATGGCCATGCCGATGGCCATGCCCAGGATCGCCGACTCGGCGACCGGGGTGTCGAAGCACCGCTGCTCGCCGAACCGGGCGGCGAGCCCGTCGGTCACCCGGAAGACCCCGCCGAGCCTGCCGACGTCCTCCCCGAAGACCACCACGCGTTCGTCGTGGGACATCTCGTCGTGCAGCGCCCTGTTCAGCGCCTTCGCCAAGGTGGTCCCTGAGGTGGCGCCGGCGGTGCCGTCCGTGTCGGGTCGGGCCGGGGCGGTCATGACGTCTCCTCGGGCATGACGCTGGCGGCGATCTCGGCGGCCAGTTGCCGGGCCTGTCGGGCGAGTTGCTGGGTGGGAGCCGCGTACACGTGGGCGAACAGGTCGGCGGGGTCCGGGGCGGGACGACCTCGCACACCCCGGCGGGTGCGGTCGGCGAACGACTCGGCCTCGACGTCGATCCGCAGTTGCAGGTCGTCGTCGAGGACGCCGTGCCGGCGCAGGTGCGCGGCGAGCCCCCGGATCGGGTCGTGCCCGCGCCACCGCTCGACCTCCGCCGGGTCGCGGTACCGCGACGGGTCGTCGGCGTTCGTGTGCGGGGCGATCCGGTACGTCACCGCCTCGATCAGGCTCGGCCCTCTCCCCGCACGTGCCCGCTCCACCGCGGCGGTCACCGCCGAATGGACCGCGAGCAGGTCGTTGCCGTCCACCCGGACACCGGGCATCCGGTAGCCGGCCGCCCGGTCGGCAAGCGAGCTGGCGCGGGTCTGCTGGGCGAACGGCACCGAGATGGCGTAGCCGTTGTTCTGCACCACGAACACCACCGGGGCGGCGCGCACCGCGGCGAGGTTGAGCGCCTCGTGGAAGTCGCCCTCACTGGTGGCCCCGTCGCCGCAGAGGGCGAGCGCGACGGTGTCGTCGCCGACGCAGCGCGCCGCCAGCGCGAGGCCCACCGCGTGCGGGGCCTGCGTCGCCAACGGTGTGCAGTGCGGCGCGGTGCGGCTGACCATCGGGTCGTAGCCACAGTGCCAGTCCCCGCTGAGCAGGGTGAGCGTCTCGACCGGGTCCACTCCCCTGGTCACCACGGCCACCGAGTCGCGGTAGGTGGGGAAGAACCAGTCTGTCGCCCGGAGGGCCAGGACCACGCCGACCTGGCACGCCTCCTGCCCGTACGAGGACGGGTACACCGACAGGGAGCCCTGTTTGGCGAGTGCGGTCGCCTGGATGTCGAAACGACGCCCGACGACCATGGCGCGGTACGCCGCCAGCGACGTGGCGAGGTCCACGGTCTCCGGCGCGTCCGCGGACCGGGCGGGCGGCTCGATGGGTGACCTCGGTGACCGGACGTCGTAGCTCGACCGGACGTGACCGGTCTGGTCCGTGGTGGCCATGCTCCACCTCCCTCGTGCGTAGGTGCTCGTTGTCGTCGTGGACTCCGGCGACCGCCGACGGGCCGGCCCCGGGCGGTCAGGTCGCTGCGGAGCGTCGGCCCGACGGGTTGTCGACGACGGACCCGACCTGCTCGCGAGCGGCCCGGAAACACGCCTCGATCGAGGTGCCGCGCCGGTAGTCGCCAGTCACCAGCAGACCGTCCGAGCCGCCGAGAAGCTTGTCGATGCGCTCCAGCCGGTCGGGGTGCCGCTGGCTGTAGGCGCAGAAAGCGTGCTGCCATCGGCGGCTCACCTGGTGGCGCAGCCGGGCCTGCGCGATGGCCGGGAAGTGCGGCGCGAGTTGGCTTTCGGCGCGGGTCCGCAGTTCCTCGATGGAGGCCGAGACGAGGTTCCGCCGAGCGGGCCGGCCGCTGAAGGTGTACCTGATGATGTGCCTGTCGTCGCGGCCGTAGGCGCCGGCGTTGCTGACCTCGCTGCCGGGTGGGAAGAAGATCGCCCGGGCGGCCACGTCGAACACCGGCTGGTCGTACTCGGCGATCACCACGGCGGCCGGGAAGTACCGGATCTGGTCCAGTTCGGCGGCGACCTCGGGGTGGGACGGCCGCAGCAGCGCGGCGCTCGCGTTGGCGGGCACGGCGAGGACGGTCAGGTCCGCCAGGTACGTCTCGGAGCCGCCGGACCGCCCCCGCACGCGTACGCCTGTGGTGCGGGATCCGTCGCCGAGCAACTCCTCGGCCCGGGTTTCCAGCTGGACCGACACCGTCGCGGCGAACTCGCCGAACACCGTCTGGAACCCATCGGTCAGTTGCTCGAACCGGTCGAGCAGCATGCCGAGGTTCGCACTGAAGTCGGCCAGGTGCAGCTCGTCGGGTTCGGCACCGTTCATCCGGACCGTCATCGGTCGGACCAGCGCGTTCTGCAGGTACCTGCCGAAGTAGCCGTCCATTGTCGGATCGCCGTGTGCCCGGCTGAGTTCCCGAAATCGGGGACTGCCCAGGAAGCGGTCCTGGTCGTCACCGCGTACCCAGCGCGTCATCCGCCAGAAGCGGACGACGTCCCGGGGCGGGGTGCGCCGGAGGAACCCGGCTATGCCGGCGGCCTTGGACTGCCCGTCCACGGTACGCAGCCGCCCGTCCTCGACCCGGGACGTGTTGATCCCGAAGTGCTCGAAGGGCCCGCCGCCCAACTCCTGCACGAACGACCGGAACTCGGTGTACCGGGCGCCGATGTTCTTGCCGCCGAGGGTCACGTCACGGTCGCCCAACCTCTCGCCGGACGAGCGGCCACCCAGGCTGTTCTGCTCGTCCAGCAGGGTCACCTGCACTCCGTGCCGGCGCAGGTACCAGGCGGCGGCGATGCCCGACCACCCACCACCCACCACGATCGCGGTTGCGGGGCGCGCCGGCGGCAGTCCAGCCGGGGTGCCCCTCCGGCTCGTCTCAGCAGTCACGATCCATCCCATCGGTGGTGTCGGAAAGACATGTCGACGCGGTCCGGGCCATCCAGTCGTCGACCCGGGCGGCCAGTACCTCCGGCCGTTTCGCCCAGCGGAAGTGGTCGAGCGCCCCACCGGCGGCGGACGCGCCGTAGTGCCAGCGCTCGACGGGGGCCTGGGGTATCGCGGCGGTCAGGTACCGCACCGCGCGGGGCGGGGCGAGTCGGTCGTTGTCGACCGAGATCAGCAGGACCGGGGACCGGCAGGTGAAGACCCGGCCGGCATGCCCGCCGGTCAGGTCCCCGGAGCGGACCTGGGCGGCCCAGTCGCCCAGCACGCCGGTCGGCTGGCGTCCGCCGAAGCGCAGGCGGTCGCCGGGCCAGTATCCGACGACCCGGGCGAGGGCCACGAACAGTTGGCTGCACAGCAGGTTCAGCAGGCCTCGGCGGACGCCGAAGGAGCGGAACCAGACCGAGCCGCAGGCCACCAGCGCGACGCCCGCCACGTCGACGCCGGGTCGCGACGCGTACCGCAGGGCGAGGTGACCGCCGAGGCTGTGCCCGAGCAGCACCAGCGGCCGGGACGGGTACGCCTCCCGCAGGTGCCGGGCTGTCGCCCGGATGTCCTGGTCGACGAGGTCGTCGTACCGAAGATCGACGCCTCGCCGGATCCGCAGTGGGCTCGCGCCCTGACCGGGCAGCTCCACCACCGCCACCAGGTGCCCCCGCCGGCACAGTGCGGCGGCCAACGCCCGGTAGAACCGCGCCGGTACGCCCATCGCGGGCAACACCGTCACGAGTGCCCGCGGTGGCCGATCCGGTACCGCGGCGAGCACCGTCACGTCCCGGCCGACGGGCGTCGTGACCACGAATTCGGAAAAGATCTCCATGCCTCACTTCATCAGGCGCGGGAACTCGGCGTCGTGTTCCTTGATGTAGACCGTCTGCGGCGTGACGGCGAACCTGTTCTCGTTGTCGAAGTTGTCCGACACCTCGGTGAGGTGGGCCATGATCTGCTCACCGTTGGTGTTGAGGGTGTGCCGCAGGTAGTCGGTCTGGAGATTGCCGTGCCACAGCACGCCCAACTTGTTGACCAGGTAGCGGTCCGCCTCCTCCTCGACCACACCTTTCTCGATGTGCTCGCGCAGCACGCCGAGCGCCCGCTCGTGGTCCGGCAGGTCGGCGAACTGGTGGAGAAGGTCCTTCGTGAGTTCCTTGTACCGCGGGAACATCACCATGATCCGGTCGAGGACTCCGCCGCGGCCGATGGACTGCATGGTCTCGGTCGACACGCCCCGCTCGTCGATGTTGCGCTGCCAGTCGTCGACCTTGTCCGGGTTGATCGACACCATGTCCTTCACGTTGCCGCGCGCGGCGCAACCGACAGCGATGATGTCCTGCCGCGCGCAGTGCGCGGTCTGGTACTGGCTGCGTACCGGACTCTTGGAGTAGGTCTCGGCGAGCGTGTTGTGGTATCCCCGCGAGAGCAGGTAGTCGTACAGGTGCTCCCGCATCGCCATCAACTGCCAGGCGGTGCCCGGCTGCTCGACCCGCCCGTCCATGATCAGCTTGTGTAGCGGCCGGTAGGGCAGGTAGATGGTGGAGAACGCGTCGATCTCCGACGGGGAGTACGTCGACACCAGCTCCTCCAGCTCGTCGACGAATCCGTCGAGCGTCTGGCCGGGCAGGTCGTACATGATGTCCACACACGACTCGGCGTCGAAGTTCAGCGTCCGCATCTGGTCGAAGACCGAGTCGACGTCCTCGCGGGTGTCCAGTCGACCGATCTTGCGGTGGATCGTCGGGTTGAGCGTCTCGATGCCGAAGGTGATCCGGTTCCAGCCGTGGCCCTGCAGGAGCTGCATCATCCCCGGCCGTCGTAGTGTCCGGGGCTCTCCGGTGAACGACTTCTCGATGGTGTCGTAACCCGGCACGACCTTGCGCAGGTGGGCCGAGAGGCGGTCCACCGCGCCCAGCGGCAGCGTGGACGGACTTCCACCCCCGACGTAGATCGCGCTGAACCTGCGGGCCTGGACGTACGGCTGGCGCATGTACCAGTCGATCTCCTTGATCAGGTAGTCCGTGTACCGCTCGAGACGATCCTCGTCCTGCTTCGGGTAGTGGTAGCGGTTGAAGTTGCAGTAGTGGCAGAAGGACTTGCAGTACGGCACATGGATGTACAACATGAGCTCGTCGTTGAGGTTGCCGCCGGGATCGGCGAGGCTGGCGATGTTGGCCTCGACCTCTCCGGGCTCGACCTGGTGCCAGTCCATCGTGGCGAAGTTCGGCATGACATAGTGCGAGGCCGTCACGATCCCGGGAAACGGCAACGGCCGGGTGGCGTGCTCGCCGGTGTAGAGGCGGGGTGCGGCTGGCTTGACTTCCATCTCTGCTCCCTCGGTCGTGCGTGTCGTACCGTGCACATCCCGGCCGCCATCCGACCGGGACCGGTTACGGGCAGTCCGTGCCCTGCACCAGGTGTGCGCAGCCCTTCCAGTTGATGACTCCGGCACCCCAGGTCAGACCCGCGCCGAAGGCGGCCAGCCCGACCCGGGCCCCGGCCGTCAACAGCCCCTCCCGCTGGGCCTCGGCGAGAGCGAGCGGGATGGAGGCCGCCGAGGTGTTGCCGAAGCGGTCGAGGTACATCGCGACCCGGTCCGCCGGGTAGCCGAGCCGCCGGGCGACGGCTCGGACGATCCGGGCGTTGGCCTGGTGACTGACCAGCACATCGAGGTCGCTGACGGCAAGCTCGCAGGCGTAGCAGCTGCCCTTGACCTCGTTGACCATCGCTTCCACGGCGAACTCGTAGACCTCGCCGCCCTGCATGCGCACCACCTGGTCGTCCCGGTCGACGTACAGGAGATCCCCGTGCTCGCCCGCGGACCCGAAGGAGAGGTACTGCGGGCACCCGGCCCGCCGGGTGCCCCGGGCCGCCCGCACCACGACCGCCGCCGCGGCGTCGCCGAACAGCACGGCCGTCGACCGGTCCCCCTCGTCGGTGAGGCGGGACATCGCGTCCGCTCCGACCACGAGGACGCAGTCGGCCCGGTCGGTCTCGATCCGGCCGATCGCGTAGTCGAGGGCGTAGAGGAAGCCGGTGCATGCTCCGTTGAGATCGACCGCGCCCGGTGCGCCGGTCCCCAACAGGTGCGCCACCCCCGGGGCGAGTCCCGGGGAGATGCGGTCGGCGGTCGAGGTCGCGGCGACGACGAAGTCGACCTCGGCCGGTGTGGCCGCGGCGTCCTCGAGCGCCCTGGCGCCCGCCTCGGCGGCCAGGTTGCCGAGCCGTTCGCCGTCGCCGAGCCGGTGTCGCCTGCCGACACCGGTCCGACTGGTGATCCACTCGTCGTTGACCCCGAGGTGGGCGAACCGGTCGTTGCCGACCACCGTGGCCGGCAGGGCGGCGCCCGCCCCGGCGACGACGGCGGTCACGAGCCCAGCTCCGGCCCGCGGGTTTCCTCCGGACTGAGCACGAATCGTGAGCGTGTGACGATCTGCCCCTTCTGTTCGGCCCAGACCGTCACCGCCTGGCCGCCGCCGTCGGTGTCCCACCCGGCGACCCGGCAGGACAGGGGGGCGTCGAGCTCCGCGAACGACACGAAGTCCATCGACGCCGCATCCGTGCGCAGCGCGCCGGCGTCGAGGTCGGCGTGCACGACCATGGCGGCGACGGCGAGCTGGCGCGACGCCTCGGCGATCAGCATGCCCGGATAGTGGTCGAGCCGACGGTCGAAGAAGGCGGGGTGCCGCAGCGGCAACACGTCGGCAGACGCGCACTGCGGTGGCCCGGACGGAGTGGTGATCAGCACGTTGCCGGGAAAACTCCGGCCGACGACGGCACCGGGAGCCGCCATCGCGAGCAGCTCGGGCCGCGCGTCGAGGACCCGCTCGGCACTGCCGCTGCGCAGCTCCGCGTACCCGTCGTGGGCGAGGAAGGCCACCGAGCCGGTCATCGTCGCGGCGGGCCGTCCGTCGATCCAGGCTCGTACCGGTCCGTCGATCGCGTAGACCGCTCCGCGCCGGTTGCGGCGTACCCGGTCGACCGGTACGGCGATCACGATCTCGGCCGTGTCCTCCCCCACGATCGTCGCCTGGGTCGACTCCACCCGGACGTCCACCGAGCGCAGGACGAACTGGCTGTCCAGCGGCACCTCGAGCAGGGCGTGCGCGATCACCTCGACGCCCTGCCGCAGCACCTCGGCGATCAGGAGGGTGTCGTGGTGGCGACCGGCCGTGTCGTTGTACAACCGGTGCAGCCTCGGTAGTTGACCCACGGCCACCAGCCGTTCCCCGTCCCGGGCGACGCCGGTGACGAAGACCCCTTCGGTGGTCTGCCGATGCGCGAACCGCCGCGGGACGGTGGAGTCGGTGGTGAGTCCGAGCGAGCTGGGCACCGGCGGCAGCGCCACGGACGTCGAGTCGATGTCGGTGACCATTCAGCTCACCGCCCGCAACAGCAGTGCCACGTTGTGGCCGCCGAACCCGAACGACGTGGAGAGGCCGACGGACCCGCCCTCACGCGCCGGTAGCGACGCGGCCCGCACGACGTGGGTGAGTGGCCCGAGGCGCTCGTCGGGCTCGGTCAGCCCGTGTGTCGGCGGAGCCGTCCGGTGCCGCAGCGCCTGCAGCGTCGCGACGGCCTCGACCGCGCCCGCGGCGCCCAGCAGGTGGCCCAGGTAGGACTTGCTGGACGAGATCGGGGTGCTGGTCAGCGCCTCACCCAACGCGGTGCGGAGGGCTCTGGTCTCGGCCAGGTCGTTGAGCACCGTCCCGGTGCCGTGCGCGTTGATGTAGTCGATGTCGGCCGCCGGTAGCTGGGCGTCGGCAAGGGCGAGGGAGACCGCCTTCGCGGCGAGCGAGGCATTCGGTTCGGGAGAGGTCAGGTGGTAGGCGTCGGTCGTGGCTCCGTATCCCAGCACCTCGCCGAGGACCACCGCGCCCCGACGCTCGGCGGCGTCGGCACTCTCCAGCACCAGGACGGCCGCTCCCTCGCCGAGGAGGAAGCCGTCGCGCTTCTGGTCGAACGGCACCGAACGGCCGGTGGGCGAGAGCGCGCCGGCCGAGAGGAAGATGGCCTCCGTGAACGGGGTCAGGGCCGCCTCGGCCCCGCCGACCACCACCGCGTCGGCTTCTCCGGTGCGGATCGCCCGCAGCCCGGCCCCGATCGCCTGCGCACCGCCGGAGCACGCAGCGACGATGGACGACGCCTCGCCGCGGAACTGGTAGCGGATCGCCAACTGGGCCGCTGCCGCGTTCGCCATCAACATGGGCACGGACAACGGCGACACGTACTCCGGGCCGTCGCGGCGCAACGCCTCGATCTGCGACTCGATCGTCGCGATGCCCCCGATCGCCGAGCCGATCACACAGCCCACCCGCTCCGGCGCGTACGGCGGCTGATCACCCCACCCGGCCTGGTCGAGTGCCTCGTCGGCGGCGACGATGGCGAACTGGCAGAACCGGTCGGTGCGGTGCGCCTCCCGCCTGGTGAGCACCCCGCGCCAGTCGAACGAGTCGCACCTGCCGACCCCGTCGTCCAGGCCGGAGTCTCCCGCGACGGCACGCTCGTGCAGCGCCTGGGCTCCCACACCCAGGGCGCTCACCACTCCCATGCCGGTCACCACGACCCGTCCGGTCATGAGCAGCCCGCCCGCTCGTAGATCACCTGGAGGGCGTCGGCAAGTGACTTGACCTCGGCGAAGTCGTTGGGGCGGACCTGGATGCCGAGCTCCTTGCGGACGCCCTGGCTCAACTCCACCACGTCCAGCGAGTCGAGCCCCATCTCCTCGAGCGTGGCGCCGGTGCTGATGCCTGCCGCGTCCGCGCCCATGGCCTCCACCTGCTCGCGCACGAACTCCTCGATCTCCACCTGGCTGTGCTGAGAATTCTGGGACATATCGCCCTCCAGGGATGTCGGTCTACACGTGCCCCTCATGACCGGGGCGAAGCTCAGGAGATCTGGAACGCGGCGGCGGAGAGCCCTCCGTCCACGGCCAGCGTCGCGCCGGTGACGTATCCGGCCGCCGTCGACGCGAGGAAGCACACGCACGCGGCCACCTCGTCGGGACTGGCGGCTCGCCGCATCGGCACGTGGCGGCGCACCGACTGGTCGAGGTGCGCCACGTCGTGCGTCATGTCGGTGCGTGCCAGCCCGGGCGCGACCGCGTTGACGGTGACGCCCTTTCTCGCCACCTCCACCGCTACCGATCTGGTCAGCGCGCCCAGACCCGCCTTTGCCGCGGCGTAGTTGCCCACGCCGGGAATCGAATGGGCGCCGAGCACCGAGGCGACGTTGACGATCCGCCCGAATCTGGCCCTGATCATGCTTGGCAGAGCTCGCCGGATTGTGTGAAAAGAGCCGGTGAGGTTGGTGGAGAGCACTGTTCGCCACTGCTCGTCGTCGAGGGCGGCCAGCAAACCGTCAGCGCGGACGCCCGCGTTGTTGACGAGTACGCTGACCGCGCCGAACTCGTCTTCGAGCGCATTGAAAAGGGCGTCCACGGATGGGGCGTCGGACACGTCGCCACCCACCACCACCGCGCGGCCGCCCGCATTGATGATCGATTCTGCGGCGGCTCGTGCCGCCGTCTCGTCGGACCGAAAGTTGATCCCCAGCGGCATTCCACCCCGGGCCAGCGCGTGGGCGACCGCTAGGCCGATCCCGCGGGAAGCCCCGGTGACCAGAGCACACCCGGTGGTCGGCAATCCGAATTCAAGGCTGCGCGTGGTGGACGTCTGATTTCGATCAAGACCGGTGCCGGACAGCGCAACACTCACCCGCGAACCCCCCGTTGTATCCATGGTGCACGGACCGCACGGACGGCCACCATCCCGGTCTGACCAAGACGGTCGAGACGGCCACACGGACCCCGTTAACATATAGAACACCGACGATTCAATCAAGGATCATGAAAACTGTCGCGTCTATTTATTTCCTGTAACACATGTTTCGCTCGGCGTCGACGACGTGCGCTTGCAAGATCGCTCAGCCGGCCGCCGATCCGCTGCCGATATCGGCAGGTGGGGTTGCGGACCGGCCGTCGTTGCCGGAAAGGTGGGCACAGTGAGCCGATACGACAACATCGATGCCCTGCTCGAGCGCACCGGCGAGCAGCTCGGCACCACCGGATGGCACCTCATCGACCAGGCCCGGATCAACGCGTTCGCCGACGCGACAGGCGATCAACAGTGGATCCACGTCGACGAGAAGCGGGCCGCGGCGGAGAGTCCGTTCGGGACGACGATCGCGCACGGCATGCTCACGCTCTCGCTCTGCGCCACCTTCCTGTCCGAGCTGGTCGAGGTCGACGGCGTCCGCCTGGTCATCAACGCCGGCCTGAACAAGGTGCGCATGCGCGCCCCGGTGCCGGTCGGCTCCCGGGTGCGCGGCGTCGCGACCCTCCTGGAGGCCCGCCGGATGGCCGCCGCGTGCCGGGTCGTGGTGCAGATGCGGGTGGAGATCGAGGGCGAGACCAAACCAGCCTGCGTCGCCGACTGGGTCCTCGTCTTCAATGAGTGACAGCCGCGTCACCGCGCCCTGCGTCTCCCGCACCATCCACGGACCCGTCGCCGTGCTCACGATGGACCGCCCGGACACCGGCAACGTGCTCGACGCCGAGATGCTCGACGACCTGCTGCGGCACACCACCGCGCTGGCCGACGACCCGGCGGTACGCGCGGTCGTGCTGACCGGCACCGGCAAGGCGTTCTCGCTCGGCGGTGACCTGGCGGACTTCGAGCGGGCGCTGTCCGGCCAGGTGGGCGACCCCGCCGCGTACAGCCGCCCCCTGACCGGGGCGCTCGGCACCGTCGTGCGCACCCTGCGCGAGATGCGGGCCTGCGTGATCGCGGCGGTCAACGGGCAGGCGGCGGGTGCCGGGTTCGCCCTGGCATTGGCCTGTGACCTGCGCATCGCCTCCGAGCGGGCCGTGTTGCACTTCGCCTACGGAGCACTGGGCGCGTCGACGGACGGGGGGATGAGTTGGTTCCTGCCCCGTGTCGTCGGGCCGGCACGGGCGCTCGCGCTCCTCCTCGAACAACCGATCATCCGGGCGCCCCGGGCTCTCCGGGAGGGCCTGGTCAACGAAGTCGTACCGGCCACCGACCTGCTGGACCGGGCCCTACGGACCGCCGGACACCTGGCGGCGAGCGCACCGCACGCCGTCGCCGCCGCGAAGCGGCTCATCGACGCCAGTCACCGCAACACGCTCGACGAGCACCTGACGATGGAGCACGACCTCTTCGCCGACGGGCTACGGACCCGGGACATGCGGCGGGGCCTGGCCGCCCACCGGCAGGGCGACGTGCCGGTCTTCGAAGGCGACTGACCTACCACGCTTCGGGGCTGGTCTCCGTCGCCGACGCGGCTTGCGCGCGGGGCCGTCCCGGTGTGCGCTCCACCCTCGCCACGGCGGCGACCGGCACTGTCGCGACGAAATAGTCCTCGGCCAGGTCCGACTGCACGTCGACTGTCGCATCCCGGCCCACGTAGCGGACGACGAACCTGGTCTCGCGAAGCCACGTCCCGTCGTAGTCGGCGAGACCCTCCGGCACTTCACCCACGAGTCGCACCTCGTCACCCGGCCTGAGGGCCGCATCCTTCGGAGCCTCGTCGCGTTGGACCGCCGAGACCACATCGAGGAGGGTCGCCAGTGGCTCGGTGTCCACGCCGTAGTGCACGAGCAGGCCCACCTGTCCGAAGATCAGACCGGCCTCGGCTCTGCTCAGGTCGGCCAGCGCCTCGACCGCACCCGCCGCCAGGGCCCGACCCTTCGCCGCGTGCACCTGCGCCGCCAGCGCCAGCAGCAGGCGATCGAGGACGTTCTCCGCGGTTGCCTCGTCGGTCACCCGCCGACGATACGCCGTACCAACGCCACAGTCGGCTGACGACGGCCCACCCACGCCCTCCCGCGGGCCAGCTCGGATCGACCCGCGCACGTCGCCGCGCGGACCCACGCTTCGGACAGCTGATGGACAAGGTCCCCCAGCATCGGACAGGATCTATCCCGTGAATACCCGGTCCACCGGCGCCGCAGCAACCGCCGAGAACACGAGCCCCGAACAGACGTCCGACGACCGGACGCCGAGCCGGTGGGATCGGTGGCGCCGGGCCCGACCCGAGTGGATCGTGGCAGCACTGGGCAGCCTGCTGCTCTCGGTGGTGCTGACCTGGCCGACGCTGCGGCATCCGGCGAGCACCATTCCCAACGACCTCGGCGACCCGACGTTGCAGGCGTGGCAGGTCGCCTGGTCGGGGCATGCGCTCCTCAGCAGTCCCGCCGACCTCTGGCACTCGAACACGTTCTTCCCCGAGAAATACACGTACGCCTACAGCGACACCCTGCTCGGCTACGCCCCGATCGGGATGCTCGGTTCCGGCTTCGAGGCGGCCGTGATCCGCTACAACGTGCTCTACATGCTGCTGCACGCGCTCGCGGCCTTCGGGGCGTACGTGCTGGCGCGCCAGCTCGGCGCGAACCGGTGGGGCGGGGCGGTCGCCGGGGTCGCGTGGGCGTTCGCGCCCTGGCGGTTGGCGCACGCCGGCCATCTCAACATCCTGTCCAGCGGGGGCATCGCGCTGTGCCTGGCGATGCTGGCCCGGGGGCACGGCTGGTCGCTGCGCCACGGTTACCGGCCGGAGCGACGGCGACCCGGCTGGGCGTTGGCCGGGTGGCTCGTCGCCGCCTGGCAGGTCACGCTCGGCTTCGGCATCGGGCTACCACTTGTCTACTTCCTGTTGGCCGCGGTGCTGGTAACGGCCGGCTGCTACGGCTGGTCCTGGTGGCGCAAGCGGGAACGCCCGCCGTTCGGTAGGCGGTTGCTGCTCGCGGACCTGGCCGGCGGCGTCGTGTTCGGCGCGGCGACGTTGCTGCTCGGCCTGGTCTACCTGCGCGTTGTCGACCTCAACCCGCAGGCCGAACGGGGGCTGGAGTGGACGAAGATGTTCTCCCCTCCACTTATCGGGTTCGTCACCGCACCGGCCGACTCGTGGTTGTGGGGTGAGCGGCACGCCGCCGCACGCGAACAGTTGTCCTGGCCGCCGGAGATGGCGCTGCTGCCCGGGATAACGCTCATCGCGCTGGCCGCGGCGGGCCTGTTCATCTCGATGTTCCCGGTTCGGCACCGGGTCGCACTGGGTCTCGGCGTGCTCGGCACGGTGCTGTTGGGCCTGGGCTCGACCCTCGGTGGTGACGGGGATCCGGGCTACCTGACCCTGTCCACCCTCCTGCCGGGCTGGGACGCCCTGCGCACACCGGGCCGGATGATGCACTGGACCAGCCTGCTGCTGGCGCTGCTGGCCGCCGGAGCGGTGACGGCGCTCGCCGAATCATCGGGCCAGGGCTCGGCCCGCCGCTGGACGCGGGTCCTCATGCCGCTGGTCCTGCTGGTGCCGCTGGCCCTGGTCACCCTGGAGGGTGTCAACCGGACACCCCACCCGACGGTGACTCCGCCACCGGCCGCGATGCGGGCCGCGCAGGACCCGATCCTCGTGCTGCCCGCGGGTGGCGTGGGCGATCTGACGTACATGTTGTGGACGACCGACGGGTTCCCCCGGATAACGAACGGGCTGGCCGGGTTCGAGCCGGTCAGCCAGGCGCAGACCCGGATGGCGGTGGCGTCGTTCCCCGACGCGGGCAGCGTGGCGTACCTGCGTGGGATCGGCGTGCGGTCGGTGGTGGCCGTGCCGGACCGCACGGCGGGGACGCCCTGGGACGGCATCGCGGCCCGGCCCATCGACGGGCTGGGCATCACCCGGGAGGAACTCGATGGCACGCTGCTCTACCGCCTCTGATCGGGCCCGCGCCGCCTGCACCGACGGCGGATGCCCGGGTACGGGCCGGGCGGGGTGAGCAGGATGCGGTTGTCCATCGTGGTGCCCTGCTTCAACGAGGAATCGTCGGTGGAGCGGTTGCACGAGACCGTCACGGCCACGCTCGCCGAGCTGTCGGACCTGGATGTCGAGGTGGTGTACGTCGACGACGGCAGCGAAGACGGCACCCTCGAGGCGCTGCGCCGGCTCGCCGCCGCCGACCCTGCGGTCTGCTACACGTCGCTGAGCCGCAACTTCGGCAAGGAGGCGGCGATGCTCGCCGGCCTGCAACGGGCCACCGGCGACGCGGTCGTCATCATGGACGCCGACCTGCAACACCCGCCACGGTTGCTGCCGGAGATGGTGGCCCTGTACCGGCAGGGCTTCGACCAGGTGATCGCCCGCCGGGACCGACGGGGCGACCGGTTCGTGCGCATGGTCGCCTCACGGTCCTTCTACCGGGTGATCAACTGGTGGATCGACGTACGCCTGCAGGACGGGGCAGGCGACTTCCGGCTGCTGTCCCGGCTCGCGGTGGACGCGATACTGGCGATGCCGGAATACAACAGGTTCTCCAAGGGACTGTTCTCCTGGATCGGCTTCCGCACCGTGGTGGTGGCCCACCGCAACGAGACCCGGCAGACGGGGCGGAGCAGGTGGACGTTCGGCAAGCTGTTCAACTACGCGTTCGACGGCCTGCTGTCGTTCAACAACCGGCCACTGCGCCTGGCGATCTACGGCGGCATGTTCCTCACCCTCATCGCACTGGTCTACATGGCCTGGGTCGTGGCGGACGCCATCGAAAAGGGCATCGACGTTCCCGGGTACACCACAATCATCGTCAGCGTGATCGGGCTCGGCGGCATCCAGATGACCATCCTGGGCGTGATCGGGGAGTACATCGGCCGGATCTACTACGAGACGAAGCGCCGACCGCACTATCTGGTGCAGGAGACCGAGCGCCTGGTCACCGAGAGCGGCGACGCGCCACGGATGCCGTCCCAGCCCGCGGCGCGGTCGACCGATCGGGGCCAGCAGGCGGTGCCGGACCCGTTCCGCCGGCCCCACCAGCGGCCGCCCGCCGGGGAGGCCACGACCGGCGAAGCCGGCTGAACCCGGCGACAGCGGCCGGCTCGACGAGGGCACCCGATCCGCCTGGGTCATGCGAGACTCGTGCCGGCGCGACGGATCCGGGGAGGGCAGCGGGTGGCTGATGATGGGCCGACCCCCGTCCACCTGTCGGAGGTGCTCGACGGTCTCGCCGAGAACCCGGCGCTACCGGTCGAGTTGGTCCGCCGGCTGGTGCGTTACCGCCGCGGCTTCGGTCACGTGGCCATGCGCGCCGACCTGACCCCGGACCTGATCGAGGAGATCCTCGCCTCGGGCTATCACTGGCTGGTGCACTCGCTCGCACTCAACCGCGACCTGCCGCACGCCGTCCGGATGCGGCTGGCGGCGCACGCCGACTCGACGGTCCGAGCTGCAGTGGCCGTGGGCGCCCGGGACGCGCCCCGCGAGTTGCACGAACGGCTGATCGACGATCCGGAGCCGCAGGTACGCGTGTACCTCGCGCAACGCGACGACGTGCCGGCCGACCTGCTCGCCCGGCTCGCGGGTGATCCCGATCCGGAGGTCCGGGCCACGCTCGCACGGTGGTGGACGCAGGCACCCGAGGCGGTCCGGCGGGTCCTGCTCACCGACCCCGTCGACAGCGTTCGCGCGGCCGCCTGCTCGACCTACTACGCGCGGCGACCGCATCCGGTGCCGCCGCCCGACCTCGTGGCGGGCCTGCTCGCCGATCCGGTCACCCGCACCGGTGCCGTACGCCACGCGGTCCTGACCCCGGACCTGGCCGCCCGGCTCGCCGAGGACCCGGACTACCAGGTTCGCCGGCAGGTGGCCGAGCACCCGCAGCTTCCCCCTTCGGTGCGGGACGTGCTCGCCGAGGATCCCAGCGCGAACGTGCGCGTGGGTGTCTTCCGGCGCCAGGACACTCCCGAGCCGATGCGCCACCACATCTACGCGGGCATCCAGCAGGGCGAGCGCCCGCTTACCGACTTCCTCGGCGGCGACCTCGACGACGATGCGCTGATACAGCAGGTCGAAGACCACCTGGCCGTCTCCGAGCTGCGAAACCTGCGGCTGGACTGGGTCACCGCGGACCCGCTGCCCCACGTTTCCTCGCCGTACATCTGCTTCCGGCATTCCGCGGCGCACAGCCGGGCACTGCCGGCCGACGCGGTCATCCGACTACTCAACGACGATGACAGTGGCGTCCGTACGACCATGGCCAGGCACGCCCCGCACCTGGTCGACCCGGCCACCGCCGAGCGCATCGACCGTGGGTTCCGGCCGGACAAGAAGACCGACTGGCGTCCCGCCGACGTCCTCCCGCTCCCGGCGTCGACCCTGCGCCGGCTCGCCACCGACCCGGATCCCCGCATGCGGTGCCTGGCCCCCCGAGATCCGGACCTGCCCATCGAGGTGATCGAACGCCTGGCCGCCGACCCCGACAGCACGGTCCGCCAGGCCGTCGCCGGGCATCCGCGGCTACCGTCTGACGCGAGGTGCGCCCTCCTCGCTGATCCGAGCGAGTGGGTGGCGCGGACGACCGCTGCGGCACCGACGCTGCCCGTGGCCGAGATGGAGCGACTGTTCACCCTCGCTGGCGTCTGAGCGACACCGCGTCGCGACCACCGCCGTGCCCAGCCGTCGCCGCAGCATCGGCTCCGGCGCTCGACACCTGTCGGGCGGGCGGAGCGTAGCGGTGGTAGTAGCCGGTCAGCGCGACCGCCAACGAGATCGACCACAACGGGAAGAGGCACCAGCCCAGGCCGCCGGCCCCCCAGTACGCCCAGTCGTTCACCGGTTCCCCCCACAACTGAAACGTGTCGAGCTGACCAGGCAGGTGTACGCCCAGTTGCCCCAGCAGCAGTCCCCGCCCAAACCCGAAGATGCCGAGGACGGCCGACCCGCCGAGCAGCAGCGGAAACCACATCGGTACGACCCGGCCACGCAGCACCGGGATCCAGCGGGGAAACACCCTGCCCCAGCGACAGAGCAACCCAGCGGTCAGCACGGCGCCGGCTGTCGCGAATGACGCGAGGATCGGCTCGATGTAGACGTTCTCCGGCTGGTTGCGCAGCAGGGACATGACGAACGGTTCCGGTGCTCCGACAGCCCAGCCCCGCGACCAGGCCAGTCGGATCAGCGCGTACGGCAGCGGGCAGACGATCGCCACGTAGGTGGCGATCCGACCCGCCCGGATCCAGGCGGCGCGGCGACGTCGCAGACCACTCGGGTCCCGGTCGCTCGTACCGTCGGCGTAGGCGATGCTCGCCAGGAGGAACAGGGCCGCGCCGGCCGCCGCGACGACCTGAAACAGCGTCGGCCAGTCCGCCCGCAGCCAGCCGATCGGGAGAAGGCCCAGCGGCGGCAACATCGTGATCATCCGTCCGTCCAGCACGACGCACACGATCACCGCCGCGACGCCGACGCCGCTGACGATCCCGGCTCGACGTCGGGTCGGATGGCGGTCACGTCCGTCGAGCCGCCAGGCCACGACAAGCGCCACCACACCGAACACGGTGATGAGCGGGCCACCCACGGCACGCTCCAGGCCGGCCAGCAGCGAAGAGTAGTCCGGCCCGGTGCGGTCGTTGTGACCGAACGGGTAGCCGGCGCCGCCGGAGGACCAGAAGATGCCCAGCACGACGAGGAACCAGGCCCATCCGCTCGCCGCTGCCGCTGCCCACCGCCGCCAGGACCGCCGCCCGCCGTTCCGTGCCACCGATGCTGTCATGACGGTCAGTGTTGGACACCGGGTACGGGTTCGACATCTGCCGTACGGGGTGGACCGCTGCCCACGTACCGCTTGGCCTCCCCCGGCTGGGAGACGCGCCGCTGCCCGTCGCCTGTGCAGGATCGACCCATGCGAAGGCGACAGCTGACATCCGCGCTCGTGGCGTTCCTCCTCGCCGGGGTCGCCATGATGGTGCTACCCCGCTACGGCGACACCGATGGCTGGCGAGCCACGTTCAGCCCTGCCCTTCCACCGCCGACCGGCTCCCACGACGTGGGTGTACGACGCATGCGGCTCGCAGACCAGGACCGCCGCGACCCGTGGCGGCCGGACAGTGACCGCATGGTGATGCTCGACGTGCACTACCCGGCCGATGCCGGGTCCAGGCCGTTGGCGCACTACGCCGTGGCGCCCGCCCTGACCGAGTTCGGCCGCCTGGCCTGGGCGCCCGGCGAGGAGCGGCGCCTGGGACTGCTGCCGGACGAGGTCAACTGGATGTTCCGCACCCACTCCCACGAGTGGGCGCCGCCCGCCGCCGGCTCGTTCCCCGTCCTGGTCGGCTCGCCACCACCCGGGGTGATGCGATCGGCGTACACCGGCGTCGCCGAGGAGTTGGCGAGCCGCGGATACGTGGTCGTCACCGTCGACCACCCGTTCGACGCGCCGGTGGTCGATCTCTATCCCACCCGGCGGGTGATCGAACCCACCGACGCCGTCGTCACCGTCGGCCGCCTCGACGCCGACACGACAAGGGTCGCCGACATCGAGTACGTCACGAGGGCACTCTCCGGCCTGGACCGGCAGGTGAGCCGTGTGATGGACCTGCGACGGATCGGCCTCTTCGGCTGGACCGGCTCGGACGCCGCACAACGAGCGCACCTCGCCGGTCTGCCCGGAGTGTCCGGCCTCACGGACATGACCGGCACCGCCGAGGTCACCGACACCGGCAGGGTGCCCCTGCTCGTCCTCGGCGGCTCGCCCATCGACACGCACCGCCGCCTCCCGCGTCCTGGCTGGCGGGCGATCGTCACCATCACCGGTGCGTCGCCGAGGTCGCTCACCGACGACGGGGTGCTGCTGGCACAGATCGCGCGACGCTACCCACGCACCGAACCGGTCGTGCGGCAGGACATCGGGGAGGCGCAGCCGTTGGCGTACCGCACTGTTCGCCGCGCGCTGGTCACCTTCTTCGACCACCATCTCAACGGTGCGTCCACCGGCACGATCGCCGCCGAATCGGGCGTGTCAGTTGATCTGGTCGCACCGTGAGATGCTGACCGGCGTGAAGTGGCTCGCCGGGCTGGCCGCCGGGATCGTCACCGTCCTGGCGCCCTGGTACGGCGAGCCGGCCCCGCTGCGGCTGACCGCCTGGGTCTCGGTCCTCGCCGCGACCCTGGCGATCTCGTCGCCCCGACTGCCCCGGGTACCACTCGCCGCCACGGCGGCCGTCGTGTCGCTGGGCGGAAGCCTCTGGGCATGGCTGTTGCTCGGCTACGACTTCGTCGACGACGGCAACGACTCCAGCAAGCTCCTGCTGTGGACCACGATCGACGTCGGCGCGCTGACCACCCTCGCCGTCGCACTGAGCCGCGGCGACGGCCGGGCCGGCCGGCTGACCGGAGTGCTCCTCCTGCTGCCCGGGTCGGCAGTCGGGTTACGACTCCTGCCCCACGCCGCCGTCGGAGAACAGGTTTTCCTGGGCGCTCTCGGTGCCGCCACGGTGCTGGCCGGAGCGCTGCTCGGTCACTACCTTCGCGGCCTCGACGAGCTTCGGGTGACTGTCGTGAAGCGGGCCCGATCCGCGCAACGCCGCCTGCTCGCCGCGGACCTTCACGACTACGTCGCGCACGACATCGCTGGCATCGCGGTCATGGCACAGTCGGCTCGGGTCGTCAGCGCGAGCGACCCCGCAGCACTCCTCGCACAGGTCGAGCAGGCCGCGGCTCGGGCGCTGCGGCGTCTCGACCGCAGCATCCGGCTGATGCGGGACGACGGCGAGCACACGACACACCAGTACGGCCTCGCCGACGTACCGGACCTGGTCGACGCCCATCCGCTTCCGGTCGAGCTGACCGTGGCGGTCGCGGGACACGGCGACATCTCCGCCGCGATCCAGGTTACGGCGTACCGGGTGATTGCCGAGGCGCTCACGAACGTCGCCCGGCATGCCCGCACCACCATCCCGGTGCGGGTGTCGGTGACCCAAGTGGACGGACGCCTGGACATCGTGGTCGCGAACGAGCTGACGACCGGAGCGACGCCACCGCGCCCCGCGGGCAACGGCACTGGCCTGGCGTCCCTTCGGGCGCGGGTGGAGGCACTCGACGGCACCATGCGTGCCGGTTGCGAGCAGGGATCGTGGCAGGTAAACGTCCGACTCCCCCTAGACTGAGTCGATGCCCACGCTGACGCACCTGCGGCTGGGTGTCCGGCGGGCGACGGCATGACCACCGTGGTGATCGCCGACGACCACGACATGGTCCGGCACGGTTTCCGCATGGTGCTGGCGGCGCAGCCCGACCTGACCGTCGTCGGTGAGGCAGCCAACGGCACCCTGGCCTGGGACCTGGTCCGCCGCCTGCGCCCGGCGGTGCTGCTGGCGGACATCAGGATGCCCGGCATCGACGGCCTCGAACTGGTCCGCCGCGTCACCACCGCCCCCGAGCTGGAGACCAAGGTGATCGTCGTGACCACCTTCGACGAGGACGAGTACGTCGGCCGGGCGTTGCGAGACGGTGCGAGTGGTTTCCTCCTGAAGGTGTCGGCACCCGGGCTGCTCGTCGAGGCCGTCCGAGCCGCGCTGGCAGGAAATGCCCTGATCAGCCCCGAAGTCACCGTCCGCCTGCTGGAACGCCTCAGAACCGACCGCGAAGCCCTCCAGCCGGACCCGCCCCTGACCCCCCGCGAACGTGACATCGCCAGGCTCGTGGCACGCGGGCTGAGCAACGACGAGATCGGCGCGGAACTCCACGTCTCGCCGGGCACCGTCAAGACCCACGTCGCCCACATCTCCCTGAAGCTCGGAACCGTCACACGCGTACGCATCGCTGCCTGGGCCTGGGAATCCGGCCTCGTGTCACGCCCCTGACGGCCGGGCCGGTGTGGGCGGCGCGGTCAGCCGTCCGGGGTGAAGAGCCCCTGGATGCCGACGACGATCGCGATGAGACCGAAGATCGCGAGCAGGAGGCGGACCCCGGTCGCGCCGGCCGCCTGCTCGTCACGTGGCGCCGGCCGTCCGGTCAGCCGCCCCCACAGCAGGGCGAGCCCGACGCCGATCCCCACCACCTCGAAGTGGAACACCCGGGGTCCGGACACCAGGTGAACGATGAGGTAGTAGCCGCCGGTCACGAGGGCCACGAGGCCGACCACCCAGGCGATCGGGGCGGCCCGACCGGCGAGGCGGCCCAGGTCGTCACCGACCCGCGGCAGCAGCCGGAGCACGGCGACGGCGAGCAGGAAACCGCCGACGATGTTGGCGAGGTCGAGCAGCAAAGCCATGATCACGATAGGTCTCCGTCGATCGAGGGATCAGCGGGTGGGAGCGTACCCACGGACCCGGGCCGCTGAAACGATCGAACCGCGGGGCAGCGTCGGACCGGCTGGATCCGGCAGTGGCGCATCCGGGTGTCCCTATGGGTTCCTCAGCGGACGTGGAAGGGCTTCGGCCCAGGCGATGACGTGGTCGATGGCGTCGCGGGTGAGGCCGGTCGTCGGGTCGACGGTGATCAACAGGGTGGGGCTGATCCGTGTCGCGGCCCAGCGGTGCGCCTGCGGCGGGTGGAGGTCGTCGATCCAGGCCAGGGGCCGAAGCTGTGCGTAGGCGGCGATGCGCGGGATCTTCTCGGCGGGGTCGAACGGCGGGGGTGGCATGGTGACCACGGGCAGAGGGGCGATGTGCAGCAGCGGAGCGAGTAGCTCGTTGGCCTCGTCGTTCCAACTCGTGGCCCAGGCGATGTCCAGGACGGTGCTCGCCTCGGTGATCCAGGCACCGTGTGCGGGATTGACCCGGACGGCTTCCTCACCGGGGAACAGGGGGTGTGCGGTGTAGCCGGCCGGCGGTTGCGGCGTGCCGTAAGGGCTGAGGACACCGTCGATGTCGAGCAGGAGCACGGGTCGGGTCATGGGCGGATTCTGCCGGAGCCAGCTTCGGCTTACGTCGCGTCCTCCACTGTGGTACGGCCGAGCAAGTATTTTACCCAACGTTTACGCATTGACCAGCGTCTTTGTAATACGAGGCGAATTAACCGGTGCGAAACCGATGCGACTCCCTGGTTCGTCACTTAGGCTGCCTGGTGATACATCGACGGACGGCACCCCCAACGTGCCGGCCCCCGCGTCCTCGCACACCGCCTACCGCCGGTCTACGCAACGGCCGACGCCGATTGGAGCCTTCGATGACCTGGCGTCCCACCATTGCCGCACTCGCCGGGCTGTGCCTCGCGGTCGGCTCCGCGCCGTTCGCCACCGGTGCCACCGCCGCACCCTCGACAACAGTGGACACCGCCCATGTTAGCGCTCACGCCGCCCTCGCCGGCCCGCCCGGCGCACCGCCCGGGGTCTGCCCGGCGGGCGTCGGATACGGCTCACCGCTGCCGGCGAGCTCCCTGACGGCCACCAGGATCCAGGGCGGATTCTCGTTCCTCGAAGGGCCGGTCTGGGTTGCCAACGGCGGCTACCTGCTGATGTCCGACATGGCCGCCGGCACCGGGCCGTACAACGTCCAGCCGTCCACGATCCGCCGGTTCACCCCGCCGGCGACCTTCGACACGTTCATCGCCAACGCCGGCAGCAACGGCCTGGCGCTCAGCGCCGACGCCCAGCAGATCATCGCGGCCACCCACGACCAGCGAAACGTGTCCGCGTACCGGCTGAGCGACAGGTCCCGCAGCACCGTCGCGGCCAACTACCAGGGCCGGGCGTTCAACTCGCCGAACGATGTCGCGGTCCGTTCGGACGGCGTCGCCTACTTCACCGACCCCAACTTCCAGCGCGGCAACCGCTCCGACCAGATGAACGGTCGCACAAGCGTCTTCCGCGTCTCCGGCGGTCAGGTGTCGCTTGTCGACGACCAACTGCGCCAGCCCAACGGCATCTCGCTATCCCCCGACGGCACCGCGCTGTACGTGGGCGCCTACTCCGAGAACAAGATCTACAAGTACGCCGTCGCGCCCGACGGCAGCACCGGCGCCCGCAGTGTCTTCGTGAACTACGTCGGCGGTCCGGACGGCGGGACGATCGACTGCGCCGGGAACGTGTACTGGACGTCGGGTTTCGATTCCCTGGTCCACGTCTACTCCCCCACCGGCACCCAGCTCGGCACGATCCGGCCGGGCAACACCGGCACGACGAACGTGGCCTTCGGTGGCGCCGACCGGCAGACCCTCTACATCACCTCGGGTCCACGCAACGACTCCAGCCTCTACAGTGTGCGGCTCAACGTCCCCGGCTACCCGTACTGACAGTCGCCGAGGTCGTCCAGGGACGAGACGACCCGAGCGTCCCTGGACGACAGTCGCCCGGCTCGCACCTCTGGACCGGTCGCACCGGCCCCGCCGAATCCGCGATACACAAACGAACACGGACAGGATTCGGACGGTAGCGGAGTCCGGGGAGATCATTTTGCCTGCGTATCATGGTGGCACCTGGCCGTGAGGAGAGACCGGTGCCGCGCGGTATCGACGCCCTGTATACCGACTTCATCTTCAAGGAAACGGGTCACCTGGCAACCTGGCTGCCGACCAAGCTCATCCGCGTCGGCGATGTGGGCGCGCTGAAAGGTGCTCTCCTCGCGCCGGAGTTCCGGGTGGATCTCGACGGGCCCGAGCGGCTCGGCAATGTGCTGGACCGACTCGAGATCTCCACACCCGACTCGGTCGAGGTGAATGTCAAGGCGAGCGGTGAGAGCCCGACCGAGTATCGCGCTCTGGCGAAGGACGACGCGGGGGTCTCAGTGGTTTTCCGCCGCCGGGGAGCCGTTCTCGCGCAGTTCGGCGACTACTGCGAATCCTCGATCGAGGACGTCCGCGCCGCGCGCCGGAAACTGGCCTCGCTGCTGACGTCCGGCGACGCCGAGCCCGGCAGCCTTCTGGTCACAAGCGTCTTCAGCGCCATGCACCTGAGTGTCATGATCGCGAACCGGCCGATGGCCCGGATGGAGTTCCGTAGCCCCCGCGGCCTGGGCGACCACAGCCGGCCCAGCGGGCTCCCCGGTCTGTTCGGAGACCTGGAACCGGTGCACCGGTCGGGGATGGCCACCGTGATCATCGGCGCTACCGGCCAGACGCCGTTGTTCGCCGGAGTACGCCACCGGGCCAACGGCGGCGGCATCGAGCAGATCGTCCTCGGTGACCGTGGTACGACAGCGGTGACCGGCATCCTGGACCACGAAGATCCACGGTTCGAGTATGTCGGACTCCGCTGAGCCCTCCGGTGTGCCGCCACCGTGGCAGAAGCCGCCCCCGCTCTCCGTCGACCTGGCCACGGCCCTGCTCGACGACTGCCTCACGGCGCTGCAACGCCAGCGGCGCGAGGGCGTGCCCACCGGCCACGCCCAGCGGACCACGCTGCTCCGGATCGCCTCGGACGCGGGCAGCGGCATCGAGCTACGCGCACGGGCCTGGGACGCGCTGTCCCTGCTGTGGCGGTGGGCTGACCAGCCGGAGGTCGCCTGGCGCTGCTCACGGGTCGCCTCGGCACTGATCGGGCAGCAGGGCCAGCACCCCGAGCGGCCTCAGATCATCCTGCACTGGGCTGCGGCGAACGTGCTGCGTTACCGGGCGTCCGGCCGCCACCGCTACCTCGACCAGGCCATCACCGCCCAACGCCAGCAGGTCGACGAACTCGCGGACGACCACCCGGTCCGACCCGCGGCCCTGACGAATCTCAGCATCATGCTCAACGGCCGCTTCGCCGACCGCACCAGAAAGGTTCGAGACCTCGACGAGGCCGTGGCGGCTGCCCGTCAGGCCCTGCTGTTGACCAGAGCGGACGATCCCGACCGGCCGTCGCGCATCACCAACCTCGGCGCCGTGCTCGTGCGGCGTTTCGCCCGCGGCGGTGCCATCGCCGACCTGCACGAAGCGGTGGAGATGCAGCGGGTCGCCGTGCGTACCAGCGAGCACCGTCCGGCGCACCTGCCGATGCTGCTGGCCAACCTCGGCCAGGGCCTACGCGACCTCTACGACTTCACCGGCCGACGCGACCTGCTGCACGAGGCCCTGCAGCGCCACCGCAGAGCCCTACGGCTGGCCAGACGGTACGCCCCGGGCGACGTCCCCCAGCTCTGCCAGAACCTCGGCACGACGCAGCAGGAGATCGCCACGTCCCGGCGCGACATCGAGCGGGCGCTCGCGCTGCACGCCGAGGCCGTCCGACTGACCCCGGACGGCACGTCCGCGTACGCCGAACGGCTGGCGGCCCTGGCGTCCTGCCGGCTGACCGCCGCCCGTCGATCCTTCGGCCGCGGCGCCACCGACGACGGCGTCGGCCACGCCCGAGCGGCGCTGACCTCGGTCGACGCGGCCATTGAAGAGCACGGCGCGACCCCCTGGCGGCTGATGCTGCGGGCCGAAGCGGCAGCGATGCTGCACCGGCGCGCGGGCGAGGAGCGGTACGCCACCATCGCCAGGACGGCTTTCCGGGAAAGCTGCGACGACGGCCTGCGCCGGAACCCGACGATCGTGCCGGCCGCGGCGGTGGAGTGGGGACAATACGCGGCCTGGCGCGGCGACTGGCCCGAGGCCGCCACCGCCTTCACGGCTGGGTTGCGGGCGCTTAATCTGATGTTGCCGCGCCAGTCGCAGCAGCCGCATCGCCGGGCCTGGGCCCGGCTGGCACAGAGCCTCCCGCCGCTCGCCGCCGCGGCCCGGCTGCGCGTCGGTGACGTCGACGGCGCGATCCTCGCCCTCGAACAGGGGCGCTTCCGGGAGTTGACAGCTGTCGCCCAGGCGTACCGTCTGCGGGCCGGGGGCGCCGTCCCGGAGGAACTTGCCGAGGAACTTGCCGAGGACCTCGACCAGCGGCTGACCGCCTGGGAAGAGGCCCGGGGCGACGGCGACGACACCACTCTGGACGCGGCTGTCGGGCCGGTCGTCGAGAGGATCCGAGGGCTCCCAGACCTGCGGACCTTCCTGCTCCCCCCGACGATGCCCGACGTACTGCGGGCCGTCGCGGCCGGCCCGTTGTGCTACCTGGCGGCCAGCGAGTTCGGCACTGTCATTCTCGTCGTACGACCGGATGGAAGCACCCACGGCAGGCTGCTCACCAGACTCACCGAACGAGCTGTCGAGCTGCGCGTCGCCCGCCTCGACCGGGCCTACCGGGCACGCTCGGCGCGATGGGCGGCCTGGGCCGACGAGATCCTGGACACCGGGCGGTGGCTCGGTCGACGCCTCGCCCCGCTGCTCGACCTGGCGACAGCTCACCCACATGTGACAATCGTCCCCTGCGGCGGGTTCGGCGCTCTGCCGTTGGCGGCGGCGACGGACGCGGCCGGCGCCTTCCCGCTTGCCGACGGAAGCAGCACCGTCGCCCTCAACGCCCGCGCCCACGACGGCTCGCCAGCGCCCAGGGCCGGGGCGCGCGCCGCCTGCCTCACCGCGCGCACGGGGACAGCCGAGCGGACACCCGACGGCGAACAGTTGACCGAACAGGTCCTCGCCGACGCCGAGGCCGAGTCGGTGGCCCTCGCGGCGACAGCGGTGACCCGGGTGACCGGCGGCGACGGCGACGACCCGGGCCGCGCCGCCATCTCGGCGCTCGCTGCCGTCGACCTCGTTCACGGCGCCCTGCACGGTGTCTCCGACGACGACAACCCGCACGCCTACGGTCTGGCCCTTGGCGGACGGGTCGTGCTGGATGTCAAAAAGATCTCCGGGGCGCGGCTCCTGAAGTCCCCGACCGTGATCCTGCCCGTCTGCGAGGCCGCCGGACGCGACCGGAGCGCGCCCGACGAGGCGGTCAACGTGGCCAACGCGTTCCTGGGCGCCGGTGCGTCCGAGGTCGTCGCGCCGATTCTGGCCATCCCCCGGCTGGCCGCGACGCTTCTGGCGGCCTGGCTCTATCCGGAACTGGCCGCCGGCCGCACTGCCGTTGAGGCACTCGGGACCTATCGCCGGTGGTGTCGGGAGACCACCGACGGGGAGAAGATCCGCCACCTGGACGCGGTGGCGGACCGGCTGGCCGCCTCGGGCCTGCCCCACGCGCAGGTGCGCAGGTGCGCGCGGTTGCTCGCCAGCAGCTACGACCGCCCGACCACGACCTTTTCCACACCTCCGTTCTGGGCGTTGTACACGCACTTCAGCTAACTCGCGGCAGGAGGCCCCACGTGACCTCGACACCATCGGCCGGCGGTGACGATCCGGATCGGCTGGCCGACGTGCTCGGCGACGACGTCGCCGCCGAGCTGCGTGAGTGGGCGGACACGTCGTTGCGCAAGCGTGCGCGGCTCAGCGAACCGCCCTGGGTGCGACGGGGACACACCGGAGCGGTCCTCGTGGTGGTGGAGTTCGTGCCCGACAGCACCGACGTCGACTTCCGGCTGCCCGAGCAGCGGCTCATCACCAAGGTCTACCCCCACGGTGACCTTGCCGGCGAGACCGGCAGACACCACCAGGCCTTCGAGATCGACCCCGAGTTCGCCGAACGGCACCTGGTGCGGCAGGAGTACTCGCGGTACCGGATGGCGAACGGCAGGCACCTCGCGTTCCAGGAGATCGCCTTCGACCTGAGCGAGGCGTATCCGCTCAGCGCGATCGCCCCCGAGCACCAGCCGACGGTAGCCGCACACATCGCCGACCTGGTCCTGGTGACGTGGAACAGGACCGCGACGAGCTGCTGTACCCACACGAGTCCAGCCCGGCAGTACCTCCTGGATGAGCTGCGGGGCGCCCTGGACGGCACCCACGAGACACGAGCCTGGGCCGATCGGGTGGGCCTGCTGGACCCGTCGGCCCGCTGGATCGCCATCGACGGTGACGACTCGCCGCTGCCGCTGCCGAACCCGGTCGCGATGGCCGTAGACCCGTCCCTGCTCGGGGGCATCGACCTGACCTACCTGGTCGGGCTCTCACACGGAGACCTGCACACCGACAACATCCTGGCCCGGGTGAGCCAGCACGGCGCGCTGCACGTCGACGACACCCGCCTGATCGACCTGGCCACGTTCGAGCCGCGGGCATCGCTCTCCCGCGACATCGCCACCCTCGTCCTGTCCCTGCTGAGCGAGGTGGTGCGCACACCACTGCGCCCCGGCGAGGACACCAAGCTCATCGACCTGGTGCTGACCCCGGAGAACGAGACGATCACGCCGCAGGTGGCCCCCGCCGTCGTCGCGGCGGTCCGAGGCGTCTACTCGGCCTTCCGGCATATCGTGCCCGCGTACCAGCACTCCTGGCGTCCGCAGTACCTGCTGTCGGTCGTCGCGCAGGCACTGATCCACACCTCGTACACCAACGCCGGGCCGGACGGTCGGTGGTGGTACCTGCGGCTCGCGGCACACGCGGCGAACCGGTTCCTCGCCGATCGCGCCGGCCATCAGCGACCCGATCCCACCGCCACTGGCCGAATCGCGCGGCCGGGCCCGGCCCTGGTGGAGCTTGCGCCCGCCGTCGACGGCATCCCCCGCGCCCGGTCCCGGGACACCGGGGAGGTTCCCGTCATTGGCAGCCCGGCCGCGGCCCGGGAGGATTTCCGCGCCGCGCGGCCCGACGCCGGCCACCCCTCCGAACAGGTCCTGGGTGAGCGAGTCACCGATCTGACCGATCGGCTGATCGAGGCCGTGGAGCGGGCGGTCGCTGCGGCGTCGGCCGACGAGATGGCGCGGCTGTCCCACCGACCGCTGCGGATCGTGACGCGATTGAGCGAGCTGCTGGGCAGCGTCGCCGTGCCCGTCCTGGAGCCGAGGGACAGTCTGGGTTGGCGGATGGAGCTGCGCAACCAGTACCACCTGACCCGGTCCGGCCTGGACCGGCTCAACCGACTGCTGCCGCGGACCAGGGCGGACGCCCGGATGCGGGCCGTTCACGCCGACCAGCTCATCGAGGCGGCCCACGCGATCCGTGGGCAGGTCGTCGTGTTGCTCGATCTGCTCGACCAGAGCCCGGCCGGCGGCTGACCGCCCGCGAGGAGGCCTTCGCGTCGTCTGGCACTAGGAGTGGGCACCCACCCGCTGTTCAAGGACCTGCATCTTGTATCGGAAGTCGGTCAGATCGTCGTCGTGGAAGAGGCGGAAGAACCATTGCGGCATCCGCGGCTGCTGTCGGCGGGCGACGAACAGCACATCCTGCACCTGCCGGGCGAACACGGCGAACGCCTGGTCATCCGCGATCGTGCGAGACGGTTCCTCCATGACCGTGCGCACCAGGCCGAGCACCCGGGTGCGGTCCCGGGTGGTCAGAATCTGCGCGCGGGCCGTGTCCGAGAAGGACAGCAGCAGACCCAGCGACGGTACGAACCACACGCCGACCAGGCTTCCGACCGTACTCTCGGTCACCAGGCCCAGGGCCACGCCCACCACACACCAGACAGTGATGACACCGAGCAGGACGGCAGCGAAGCGTCGTCGGACCCGCGAACCCCACGCCAGGTTCTGCTCCAGACAGAAGAGCACGTCGTACGGAGCGGCGACGGTCGCGACCAGGTAGTAGTCCCGCAGTCGCGTGTCGTCGCCGCGGAAGCGCCGGCTGAGGCGGCTCAACTCGTCCTCGGACAGTCGCTCACCGACCAGGACCGCGTTCCACGGCAAGCCGAACAGGTCGGTGTCCAGCATTTCCTGCAGGGTCGCGCTGATGCGCAGGTGACGACCGATCAGGGGTGCCAGTACGACCGCGTAGACGCCGGCCCAGAGCGCACCGATGATCGAGACAGCCGGTTGTAGCGAGGGTTGCGCCACCTTTGCCACAACGCCGAGGCTCGCGACGACCAGCGACATCAACAGACTGACCGCCTGGGCGCGTTGCGAGTAGCGGTGAGCCACCGCGATGGCCCGGAAGAGGATCATGGAACGGTCGTTGTTCTGCAACTGGTTGATCCGCCGCGTGTCTGCCAATGGAACCTCCGAACGTCCAGCGGTCCACCTCTGCCCAGATCGTGGCACGATCAGCGATCACGCCGCTACCGTGCGTTCGATCGATGGTGACGAGTGAATGCCATCCACTGTCGGCCCCGCTGCTCAACGGAGAACGTATCCGGCCCCGCCCCGATCCGATCGTGTGATCGAACCCGAGCGGGACCGGATGCCCCGTACCGCTGTTGGTGTCTGCTGCCCCTCGACGACCTGCACGGCCAGGTGATCAGCCGAAGCAGTCGGGGACGGGCGGCGCGCTGGGCGTGCAGTTGGTGGGCCGGTTCTCGCTGATGACCGACTTCTCATCCACGGTTACCTGACCGCCCTCGTTGAAGATCCCGCCCGGCGCCAGGGCGGAGACGTTCTCCGTCACCGTGGACTCGGTGAGGTTGACGGTGCCCCCGTTGTAGATCCCGCCGCCGCGCGAGTTCGTGCCGACGGCCTTGTTCCGGTTGATGTGGGTGTGCCGCAGAACGACGATGCCGCTGCCGACGTAGACGCCGCCGCCGTGCTCGATTGTGCTGAACGTGCTGGCGGCGTTCTCGCTGATCTGGCTGTCCTCGGCCACGAACCGGCCGATCTGGTTGAAGATCCCGCCGCCGCGCTGGCCGGCGTTGTTACGGCTGATCTTGCTGTGCTCCAGGTGGAAGATGCCGTCGCTGAAGATTCCGCCACCTTCGCTGCCTGTCGCGTTCTCGCTGACCTCGATGTTCCTGGCCGTGGTGGTGGCGTTGATTCCGCTGCGGATGCCACCGCCCCGGAAGCCCGAGGTGTTGTGGTGCACGCGTACGTTGTCGAGCACGGCGACGTTGGAGTTGGACAGCCCGCCACCGGTGCCACCGATCGGCAGGATGGTGACCACCCCGATCGTGTTGTTGTCGTTGATTCTCGTGTTCTGCACGGTGAGGTTGCCGTTGTTGTAGACGCCCCCGCCGTCGTACAGGGCGCTGTTGTCACTGATCCTGCTCTCGTCGTCGCCGTGCTTGTCCCGGTCCTTGCCCGGGTCGTGATCGCTCCGGCCGAGGATCCTGGTATCGCCGAAGTTGGCGATACCGCCGCCCGAGCCGTTGGTCCGGTTGAAGACCACGTCGGCGTCCTCGATGGTGGCCCGGCCGCCGACGTCGATCCGGATTCCACCCCCACCGCCGGCGACCCCACTCGTGTCCTGTCCACCCTTGATGGTGACGTCGCGGAGGTTCAGGTCGCCGCCGGCGCCCACCTCGAGGATCCGGAACGGCGTGGCGTTGGCCGCGCGGACGATGGTGGCGCCGTTCCCGTCGATCGTGACCCGCTGAGTGATGATCGGCAGGCCGATGGGACCGAAGGGCACGGGTGGTTGAGGTGCGGACGCGTTGAGCGTGTAGGTGCACTTCCCGGAGAGCTTGAGTTTCGCCCCGTTGCCGGCGTTCGCGCGGACGAGCGCCGCGATCAGCTCGTTGGCGCCACACGGTACGTCCGTGAAGTCCTCGCCGCCCCGGTGGTCGTCGTTCTTGTGGTCCGTGCCGTCCCGGCCGCCCCGGTCCTGGCCCTTGTTGTCGTCGCCGGTCACCCGGCTGGCGCTCCCGACGAGGACCTGCTGCCCGGCGTTCACCAGGCTGCTGCCGCTCGTCCCGAGCGCTCCGGTCACCCCTGCCGGCGCGCCGACGGCGGCCAGCCCAGCCACCCCGGCCACCCCGGCGACGAGCAAACGTGCCCGCCGCCTCTTCGGGGGACGTGGTTGATCTGCCGCTACATCGCTGCCGTTCGGGTGTCGATGGTTGGACATCGAGCTACCTAGCCCTTCTCCGTACAGGACGTCTCTGCACGTCACAATCCGTGCAAAAAGCGATAAATCGGTTGCCGCTCTCGTCACGAACGTAGTGGAGCCGGACTCGCGTTAACCGCCCTTATGCGAAAAAGTCCTACATTAGGTGCAGAAGGCGACGGCGTTTCGGCAGTGCCACCGCGCACTCGACCAGGACTCCCCGCTGGTACCGCTCCGGCAGACTGGACCTGTGCCGGATGATCGAGCCCGACTGCTGCGGACTCCACGACGCAACCTGGTCGCGGCCCGCCGCAGCGCATCGACATGGTCACGACTCGGCTTCGCGCCTGAGCACACCGCCGATGGTCGGATTCTCGACCGCAACCGCGCCGCCCGCTCCGGTGTCCTGTGGGCAGCCCAGTACGACAGGCGTCCGGAAGACCTACCGCTGCTGCGGTTCATCCTTGAACAGGAGAGCCTGCGTTATCGCGAGACGGCACCCACCGGATTGGGGTGGGGCCTGCAACTGGCCGGTTTACTGGTCGCCGAACACCGCCAACTCGAGGACGTGTGGCTGCACTGGGAGGCCAAGCAGATCACCTTTGACACGGCCCTGGGCTACCGCACCTATCACCTGCTGACCGCGGGAGTGGCAGCGACCGTCACCGCCGTGCGGGCCAGCGATCACCCCGACCGCGGCCGGATCGTTCACGAGATAACGGCGGCCCGCAACCGCGACGGCACGCCACACTTCACCGACGACGCCGTCGACGACTGGTTGGCGTCGCAGCGTGCCCGGTTTCCTGACCACCCGGACGACGAGGACCTACGCAGTTGGGCCAACCACGCCGCACGTCAGGGTGACCGTGAGGCATCGCGCCGTTTCCTGCTCCAGTGGGCCGCCACCGAGCCCCGTACCGAGCGGATGCTGAACGAACTGCGATTCCACCTGGCTCAACTGGGCTTCCTCGACGACGCCATCGACGTCCAAAGCGAAGCGGTCACCGTTGCCGAAGCCGGCTTCGGCAAGGCCAGCGCCCTGCTCGGTCTGATCCAACTGCACCGCAGGGCGGGGCACTTCGCCGGGGCACGACAGGCGCTGCGCGACTGCGGCGACGCCATGCCCACCGACCCTTCCTGGAAGGAGGCGGGACTCTGGCGCTACTTCGTCCGAGAGCACTTCCTGCTCGTTCCGCTGGCCCCGAACCCCGATCTTGCCCAGCGCCTCCTGGATGAGGGTGCCCGGCAGATGCGCGGCGTACCCCGGCTCTGGATGGACCGCGTGCTCGACGCCGCCATCGCGGCCGCCGAGCACACCGGCCAGCGCCACCTGCTCGACCACTACCGGCAACTCAACGCTCGCGAGCAGCGAGCCCGCGACGAGGAGATCGGCCAGGCTGAAGGGAGGGCGGCCGGCACCGGCTCCGCACCGCCACCAGCGGCGGGCCACCCATCACCAGGTTGACCGTACGTGGTGGTTGCCGTGGCGTTCCGTGTCGACACCCGGGGAGCCGTCCGCTGACAACGGACTCCGCCAACCGGTCAGCCGCTTCGCCGGTTACCCCACTGCCGCGGGCTCTGGACCGAGCCCCGGCCGCCGAAGTGCTGACCCTTTCCATGCGGTTGGGGTGAGGCGACCTTGCCCTTCGCGCGTCGGGCCGCCCGATTCGCGGGAGCGGCAGGCTGGTCGGCCTCGGCCTCGGCCGTGGCTTCGGCATCCGCCTCGTGGTCGTCGTGAACGGACTCAGGCTCCGGCATCGGTATCTCCCTGGATCTGGGGCGCCCTGTGGGCCAATCGACAGCCGACGGACACGGACTGCTCGACGCCGGTGTGGGCACCTGGAGGGTATCGCAATGCTGGGCCCGGCCGATCGACGGTCACCCGCTGGCGCCGCGACGGTCCGGATCGGTGCCCGGACTCGGCCTTGCGATTAGACGTATACGCCTATAGGTTGCCTGGGTGCCCTTGAACGCGTCACGGAACAGCCTGGTGTTGCCGATCCTCGGACTCCTCGTCGAGCAGCCGGCGCACGGCTACGACATCACGACACGACTACGCGAGCGATACGGACACCTCTCGGCCACCCGCAGCACTGTCACATCTCTGCTGAAGGCGCTCGAGAAGGCAGGCCTGGTCTCCTCCCGGCTGCCCGAGCGGATAGGCAACCGGCCACCACGGACGGCCTACGAGTTGACTGCCGCAGGTCTCGCCGACTTCCGCCACAAGATCGAGGCTGGGGTACGCGACAGCCAGGCCGCGTCCGTGGACTTCGTCATGGCGGTCGCCTACGTCGGTGTTCTTCCGATCGACCAGGCGGCGCACATCCTGGACGGTCGCGCCGACCGGCTCGACCGAGAACTGGCTGCCCTTTCGGAACTGCCCGACGGTGACGTACTCGAAGCGCACATGCTCGAAGTCGCCTACTGGCGCACCATCGTCGCCGCCGAAACCACCTGGATCAGGACCCTGGTGCGGCGGATCCGCGCGCGCGAGATCGGCTGGCCAACCCCGCAAACCGACAAGCACGGGAGCGCAGAAGCGTGAAGTTCGGTATCTATCCGGGCGGGCGGGCCGGCACCGTCTGCTCCCACCCACCCGACACCGCGGCGATCCGCCACCTCGTCGACGACATCTCGGGCGGTCGCCCCTTCGTCATCCGCGAGTATGTGCACTTCTTCGGCGACACGGCACCGCCGGACGTCGTCACCTCGCTCGGCGCCGAACACGAACTCGCGCACCTCACGATGCCCGACGAATGGTACGTCGAGGAAGACCGCGAGCTGGACCTCGTGGTCAGCTACCTCCCCCGGGCCGCCGACCTCTCCGGATGGCTGGCCTTCCTCGACACTGTCATCGACCGCTACGGTCACCTGACGCGCTACCTCCAGGTGACGCTTGAGCCGAACTTCCCCATCCCGCTCATCGACGGAAGTGCGCCCGGCGTGCTCGATGCCCTGGTCCTCGGCATGCCGCACGCACGCGCCGCACTCAACCGGCGGGGTCTCCAGCATGTGCGGACCGGCTTCTCCGTCGCTGAACCACCGGAATGGTTGGGCGGCGACGACTCATTCTGGTCGCACCTGTCTTCGGTTCCGTACCAGGACTTCGCGGCTCACGTCGACTACGTCGGCCTGGGCCTGTATCCCGACGCCTTCGCACCCGTCGCCCCGCGGGGCAACCCGGGAGACACCGCGTCCCTCACCACCCACGCCCTGCACCACCTCCGGGGCGGGTCGCTGCCCCGCGCGCACATCCCGCCCGACGTTCCCATCCACATCGTGGAGAACGGCACCCCGAGCGGGTCACCGCGCACCGAGCAGGCACAGTGCGACTCCCTGTCGGACATGCTCGGCGTCATCCTCACCGAACAGGAGTCGCTGAACATCACCCACTACGAACTGTTCAGCCTCAGGGACGCCGACAGCAGTTCCACGCAACCCACCGGAACACTCGGCCTCGTCACCGACACCTACCGACCCAAGCCCGCTCTCGCCGTCTACCGCGACATCGTCCGCAGCGCTGGCCCGCTGCCCGCCACCAGGTATCCCTGAGCGCGGCGAACCGAACGCGGCGAGGCAGGCCCATGCCCGCTATCGGCCGGCGGTGTCCCACCATCCGACGTGAACGCGCCTGCGGCGTTCAGCTCTGCTGGTAGTTCACGGCGGCGAACCCGCACGGTTGGTGCAGGTGCAGGTAGTAGGCACCCTCGCCGTAGTCGTCCAGGTCCGCGCCGCCGACCAGACCCACGTAGTCCATCGGTTGGCCGCAACCGGGGCAGTCGGCGTGCTCGGAGTCCTGGATCCAGTCGGGCACGCCGCCCAGCGTCGAACCGCCCCGATCCCACGCGCTTGCCTGGTAGGGACTCTTCCGGGCCGGGCCCAGGACCGGCGCCAGCGTCGGCGGGTCCTCCGGTTCGGTGGAACCGAGGTAGCTCGGACGGGTGTTGCCGGGCCACCACGTGGTGGTGCCGGCCGGCGTGACCTGGCTGTACAGCGTCGTGTAGCAGGCGCAGAAATGGCAGGTCTCCATCGTGAGCCGGCCGGACCAGCCGGTGTGCGCCAGCGCGGCGCCGACGGCAGGGTCCGCGGTGTCGAGGTACGCGGCAGTCCACAGCGGCGACGCGCACCACGGACAGGTGGGCGCGTCCGCGCGCCGCGGCGTCTCGCGCATGACCCACTGGTACGCGATGCCGCCGCACAGGTCCCGGCGGCTGCCGTCCGGGCCGAGAGTCCAGCCGCCCTCTTCGGCGTAGCGCAGCGCACTGACGTGCAGTTCCTCCGCACCGGCCGGTGGTTGCGTCATCCAGCGACGCAATGCGCTCTCGGCCAGCGGGTGAGCGGTGTGCGCCAGGATGACGAGCAGCCGATCGAGGTCGTCCGGCGTCTGACCGCCGTCGATCCGCTCGATGACCCGGCGGACCACGTCGACCTCCGCCGCCCGGTACAACGTCGCCGGCCACAGCACGTCACGATCGAGCAGGTGTCCGAGGTACGGAGTCAGCCTCCCCGGGTCCGTGTCCGCGATCGCGGACAGTTCCTCGATCGCCTCGTCGTCCTCGGCGGCCACCTTCTCGATCAGCTCCTCGATCACGAGGGGATGCTAGTCACATCGATCAGCCCGCGGGTGCCCGCGGTCACCGCGTGACCGACGGAGCCAATAGGAGTGTCAGCGTTCAGATCAGATAAGGACCGAACTGTCAATAAGCGAATACGGATTGAATGAGGCCACAGGCGTACCGGATTCGCAAGACGTTGAGATTCCCGTCTCTGGCGACCGGATTCCTGGGCGACGAGCAGAATGAGTTCTATGCTCGCCCGGGAATAGGCCGCGGCTCATCCGCGGCCAGGGGACCACCAGCACGGGGATTGCGAATGCGCCAGGATTCTGCTCTGCACAACGGCACTGCTGGCGTCAGCGAAGGACCACCAGCCGGCGAACCGCCGACCGCTACCGCCGAGGACGTCGCCCGCCGATCCGCGGTCGCCGAGGAACAGGCTTTTCTCGACCTGGCCGCGGCCCGGCGCGACAGGTTGGCCGACCAGCTACGGGTGGAGCTGTCAGCCGAGGCCCTGGACGCGGTGGAACAGGCCCGCCATCGCATGCTCCGTCAGCAGTACGAGGAGCTGCGGCGAGCACGGGAAGGGCTGGTCTTCGGCCGACTCGACGGCCTCGACGGCACCGTGCGACACGTCGGCCGCATCGGTCTGCGTGACGACGGCGAGGCCGGTGAGCCACTGCTGATGGACTGGCGTGCCGCCGCGGCCCGGCCGTTCTACACGGCGACGGCTGTCGACCCGCAGGGCCAGGCCCGGCGCCGGCACATCCGCACCACCGGATCGACAGTCGTCGGTGTCGACGACGAGCCGCTGGACGGGACCCTGTCGGCGGAACTCGTCGGCGAGGGCGCTCTGCTGGCCGCCCTCGACCAGCGACGCACCGGCCACATGTCGACGGCGATCGCCACGTTGCAACGCGAACAGGACGACATCATCCGGGCCGAGGCGACCGGCCCGCTCATCGTTCAGGGCGGCCCCGGCACCGGCAAGACAGTGGTTGCCCTGCACCGGGTCGCCTACCTGCTGTTCGCCCGCCGGACGATTGCCGACCAGGCGGTCCTGGTCCTCGGCCCCTCGCCACGGTTCCTCACGTACATCGCCCAGGTGCTGCCCGCGCTCGGTGAGACCGCCGTCGTCTCGGCGACCTGTGACACCCTGCTGCCGGGGATCCGGGTGGGCCGCGACGAGAGCCGGCAGCTCGCCGAGATCAAGGGTCGGGCCCTCTGGCAGTCCACATTGGAAAGCTACGTCGTGTCGCTGCTCCCCCGGCCGCGCGAGCTGAAGCTGCGCTGGGAGGGCGAGTTCTACGCCATCGCCGCCGCGACGGTGGCGCAGGCGCTCGCCTCGGCGGTGCAGGGCCGGCCGTACCATCGCGCTCGCGCGGTCTTCGCCGAGCACCTGCACCACCTCCTCGCCGACGCCGTCGTCGAGCAGCGCGAGACGCTGATGAACGAGATGGAGGAGGGCTTCGAGGACATCCTCGCCCGCGTCGACAGGGACCTGACGCGCGAACACCAGGTCGGCAGGGCGTCCACCGGCAGTGACGTCGACGGTCTGCTCTCCGAGGAGGAGGTCGACCATCTCCGTTCTCGGATCGCCGCAAGCGCCAGCATCGCCCGGTTCGTCGAAGCCTGGTGGCCCACCCTCGACGCCGAGACCCTGCTGGGTGCTCTCCTGGCCGACGGCACCCTGCTGGCCCGGTTCGCCGCGCGGCTGTCCCCGGCGGAGATCACCGCCGTCTCGGCCGAGCCCACCGGGTGGGCACCGAGCGACATCGCCCTGCTCGACGCCCTCGCCGACCTGCTGGGTGAGGTCGAAGCCCCGCAGCCGCAGGGCGAGTTCGTCGCCGACCGTGCTCGCCGGCAACGCGGCTGGGTGTACGGCCATGTCGTGATCGACGAGGCGCAGGAGCTGTCGGAGATGCAGTGGCAGATGGTCGTCCGGCGCTGTCCCAGTCGCTCCATCACGGCGGTCGGCGACATCGACCAGGCGGAGGCGGCGCACCGGCACCGCAGTTGGGCGCAAGCGGTGCAGGCTGTCTTCGGAGACCGCTGGACCGCCGCGGAGCTGACCATCTGCTACCGGACCCCGCGTGAGGTCATGGCTCTCACCGAGCCGGTCCTGAAGCGGGCTGGCAGCCACAACGCGCCGCCGCGGGCGGTGCGCTCCTCCGGCATCGTTCCGTGGGAGCTCACCACCACACCCGCCGAGCTTGCCGACGTCGCCGCCGAGGCGGTGCGACAGCTTCGGCAACGGTGGCATGGCGGCACGGTCGGCGTCATCGCTCCCGCCGACCGCGTCGACGACCTCCTGGCCGTGCTGAGCGACGTGCCGGTGCTCACCGCCGCCCAGGCCAAGGGCCTGGAATGGGACGCGACGCTCCTCGTCGACCCGCAGGGCATCGCCGCCGAGCCACGCGGCTGGAACGGCCTCTACGTCGCGCTCACCCGATGCACCCAGGAACTCGGACAGGTGATCCTCACACCGCCTGCGTAACCGACGCCGAACGCGTCGGGTTCAGCGGCGTGGCCGCACCAGGCCCGCGTCGAACGCCGCGATCACGAGCTGGGCCCGATCTCGGACGGCCAGCTTCGCCATCAGGTGCGTGATGTGCGTCTTCACCGTCTTCACCGAGATCACCAGGGCGGTGGCGATCTCGTCGTTCGACAGGCCGCCGCCGATCAGTGTCAGCACCTCCACCTCACGGCCGGTCAGTCGCCGCAGTGCCGGCGTCGGCCGATCCGGTCGGGGCGCCGTGACGTAGTGCGCGACAAGCCGGGTGAGGATCGACGGCGCGAACAGCGACTCGCCCCGGTGGGTACGGCGGATCGCCTCGATCAGTTCGTCGGGGCGGGCGTCCTTGAGCAGGAAACCGGACGCTCCCGCGTGCAACGCCTCGTAGACGTACTCGTCCAGCTCGAACATGCTCAGGACCAGCACGCGGGCGGTGGACAGGGCGGGGTCGGCACAGATGCGCCGGGTGGCCGTGAGGCCGTCCAGGTGCGGCATCCGAACGTCCATCAGGACGACGTCGGGGCGGGTGGTACGGGCGCACGCCACGGCCCGCGCGCCGTCACCGGCCTCGCCGACGACGGCCAGGTCCGGCTCGTTGTTGATGATCATGGCGAGGCTGTGGCGGAGCAGCGCCTGGTCGTCCACCAGCAGTACCCGGATGTCGCTCACGCCGCCTCGTCCCGGATCCGCGCGGTGAGGCGGAAGCCCCCGTCGACGCGCTCCGCCGACAGGGTGCCGCCCAGACTGCCGACCCGCTCCCGTAACCCGGCCAGCCCATGGCCGGCGCCCGGCGACGCTCGCCATCCGTCGACTGACGGGCCGGTGTCCGCCACCGTGACCACCACGTGGGTCCCGTCCCGGTACACCCGTACCCGCACGTCCGTCGGCCCCGCGTGCCGCGCCGCGTTGCTGAGCGCCTCCCGCACGGTCTTGCAGACGGCGACCTGTACGCCCTGCGACACCGGGCCGAGCGGCTCGACCGTCAGCCGTGCCCGGATCCCGGCCAGCGACGCCCCGTGCACGATGCCGGGCAGGTCGTCGAGGCTGTCCACCGGCGTACGGCGGCTGGCGGCGGACGGCTCACGCAGGACGGTGAGCATGCGCCGTAGCTCGGCTGTGGCGTGCCGGCTCGCGTCCTCGATGTCGGTGAGCGCCACCTGCACCTCGGCCGGCTTGGGTAGGTGCCGGGTGGCCGCCGCGCGCACCGTGATCAGACCCAGGCCGTGCGAGACGATGTCGTGCAGGTCGCGGGCGATCCGCAACCGTTCGGCGAGCACCGCCTCGGAGGCGGCCCAGGCAGTCAGCCGCGACTCGTAGGCGGTGCGGTCGGCGCGGGACCGCCGCACCGCCCACACCGCTGCCGCGACAGCGCCGCCGACGATGAGCGGCGGCAGGACGACAGCGAGCGGCCCCTGCGTGCCGACCGTGCACAGGGACATCACCAGCACGCTGACCACCACGGCGGCCACCGGCACGGCCCTGGACCGACCGGAGGGGCGCGGGTGGACGTTCACCACCCCGACTGTAGTTCTCAGACCAGGGTCTGACGGTCCGTGGACCGACCCGGCCGGCGGGATCCGAGAACGGTCCGATGTGTGCGGGCCGGATCACCTGTTGACTCGACGCATGATCACGATCGATCACGTCAGCAAGACCAAGAGCAGGACACGGATCCTGTACGACGTCACCTTCGAGGCCCGACCCGGCCGGGTCACCGGCTTCCTCGGGCCGAACGGAGCCGGCAAGACGTCGACGCTGCGGATCCTGCTCGGCCTGGACAGCCCGCAGAGCGGGACGGCGCTGATCTGCGGACGCCCGTACCGGAAACTGGACCGCCCGCTGACGACTGTCGGTGCCCTGCTCGACGGCAGCGGCGCGCACCGGGCCCGCACGGCCCGCGCGCACCTGCGGTGGGTGGCCGCCAGCAACGGCCTGCCGGACTCCCGCGCCGACGAGGTCCTCGAGACCGTGGGCCTGACCGGCGACGCGCGCAAACGCGCCGGCCGCTTCTCCCTTGGCATGAGCCGCCGGCTCGGGCTGGCCACCGCGCTGCTCGGCGACCCGGAGGTGCTGGTCCTGGACGAGCCGGTGAACGGGCTCGACCCGGCCGGGATCCGCTGGATGCGCGGATTCCTACGCGACAGCGCCGCACAGGGTCGCACCGTGCTGCTCTCCAGCCACCTGATGGGTGAACTGGCGGAGATCGCCGACGACGTCGTCGTGATCGACAAGGGCCGGGTCGTGACCCACGGCAGCCTCGCCGACGTCACCGGCGGTCACCGCACCCTGGAGGACGCCTTCTTCGCGCTCACCGCCACCGAGGCGGGTGGCCCGTGGTGAACCTGGTCCGCGCCGAACTGCGCAAACTGCTCGGCCTGCCCACCGCCTGGGTCGGTCTGGTGCTGGGCACGCTCGTCGCACCGGTGGTCGTCCTGCTGAACGCGCCGTACACCCGCCGCGCGATCGCCGCCGGCACGCTCACCGACACGTCCGACCTGGGCCTGCGCGACCTGGGTATCGGCCTGATCGGTCCGATGGTCCTCGGTGTCATCGTGGTGAGCAGCGAGTACACGTCCACCGGTCGGGACGCCCCCGGCGCGCGCCAGCTCACCACCACGCTCGCCGCGGTCCCCCACCGGCTGAGGCTGCTCGCGGCCAAGACCACCGCGCTGGTGCTTGTCGTCGCGGCACAGGCAACGGTCACCACCGCCGCCACCCTCACCCTCACCCAGGTGCTGCACGGCGAACACGCGCCGGTACCCGCGCCGACGCGAGTCGCGGCCGCGATCCTCTACTGGACGCTCACCGCGCTCCTCGCGTACGCGATAACGCTGATCACCCGCAACGGCATCGTGCCGCTGACCCTGCTGATCATCAACAGTTCCGTGGTGTCGGTGTCGTACCTGCTGACAAAGGTCACCGACCTCGCCTCCTACCTGCCGGACATCGTCGGCGCGCAGATGTTCATCCGCGACACGGACTTCCCCGTCCAGGTCCCTCCGGTGACCGCCGGCCTGGTGATGACGGCCTGGATCGTCGCGCTGCTCGCGGTCGGCGCCGTCCTGTTCCAGCGGCGCGACGCGTGAACACCGTCCGCGCCGAGCTGCGCAAACTGCTGACCCTGCCGTCGTTGCGCCGGACCGCGCTGCTGACCTGGGCCGCCACCGCCCTGTTGACGTACGCGTACGCGTCCGCCGAGGCCCACGGTGAGCCGCTCGGCGACGACACAGCCCTGGCCCCGCTGGGCTACACCCAGGCCGGTTTCCTGGTGCTCGGTGTGCTGGCGGCCACGTCCGAGTACCAGGACGGCGACCAGATCCGGGCCACTCTGCTCGCGATGCCCCGCCGGCTGCCGCTCCAGGCGGCGAAGGCCCTCGCGTTGGCCGCGCTGACGCTCCCGGTGGCCGCCGCGACGGCGGCCACCAGCACCCTGCCGGCCGGCGGGGTGGCCTGGACGCCCGTCGCGACCGCGTACCTGACGCTCACCGCACTGCTGGCGGCGGCGGTCGCCAGCGCCGTCCGCCGCGCCCTGCCCGCCGCGATTGCGCTGCTCGGGCTGTACTTCGTCGCCGGCCCGCTGCTGCGGGCCGGGTCCAGCGCCAGCGCCGCCTACCTGCCGGACACCGCCGCCCTCGACCCGTCGCACGGCGCCGCCGCCACGATCGCGTGGACACTCTCCGCCCTGACGCTGGCCGCGCTGATATTCCGTCGCCGCGACGCGTGACACCGGTCCGCCGCGCGGAACGCCCACGACGCCGGCCAGCACAGTAGGTGGTGCCCGGTGTCAGGCCGCTCCCCTGTCGACGGACGCCGTCGTCCTGCGGAAGGCCGTCGCGCGGCGGGAACGGCAGGCTTGTCGTCGTCGACCTCACGCGCCGCCAGATCGTGGCCCGTCTGCGTACGCGGCTCTAACCGGGTTCGTGCCGCCTGGGGGCGGCGCGGACGTGCGCGCGCTCGCCCTGCTTGCCGACAAGGCTGAGGAATTCGACGGGCCCTGAGCTGGTGGCGCCGAACCAGTGCGGGGTACGGGTGTCGAACTCGGCGGCCTCGCCCGGTTCGAGGATGAGGTCGTGCTCACCGAGCACGAGTCGGAGTCGGCCGTCGAGGACGAAGGCCCAGTCGTAGCCCTCGTGGGTGCGAAGGTCGGGTTCGGCGTCGTCGCGCCCGGCCGGGAGGACGAACTTGTAGGCCTGGATGCCTCCGGGCCTTCGGGTCAGCGGCAGGATCGTGGAGCCGTCGCTGGTGCGCAGCGGACGCATGTTGACGCGTGGGTCGCCGGTCGGCGGGGCGTCGACGAGTTCGTCCAGGGTGACGCCGTACGCGCGGGCCAGGGGCAGCAACTGTTCGAGGGTGGGCCGCCGGAGGCCGGCCTCGAGCCGGGAGAGGGTGCTGGCCGAGATGCCGGTCTCCGCGGCGAGGTCGGTCAGGGTGATGTCGCGGCGTTGCCGCAGGTGCTTGAGCCGCGGCCCGACGGCGTCGAGGGTGCGGTCCGTTGACTCGTCCATGGTGCCATTTTGCCATTTGGCAAAGAACTTTGCGGTTCGGTCCGCTACTTGTCACTGTTGACCGGCTGCGACCACGCCCCTACCGACACCGGAGACGCTCGATGACGCACTCGTTCGACAAGGAGTACTGGGACCAGGTCTGGGGCGGTGATCGTGCCGCGGCCATGGCCGCCAGCCAGCCCAACCCGCACCTGGTGCGGGAGGTCGGTGACCTTTCGCCCGGAACGGCCCTCGACGTCGGTTGCGGCGCCGGGGCCGAGGCGATCTGGCTCGCCACCGGTGGCTGGCAGGTCACCGCTGCCGACATCGCCACCGCGGCGCTCGCCCACGCGGCCGAGCGCGCGGCCGCCAGCGGCGTCGCGGGGCGGGTGCGGTGGGTCGAGGCGGACCTGTCCAGGTGGCGGCCGGACGCACGGTACGACCTGGTCACCACCCACTACGCGCACCCCGCGATGCCGCAGTTGGACTTCTACGAGCGCATCGCGTCCTGGGTCGCCCCCGCCGGCACCCTGCTCATCGTCGGCCACCTCCACCACCAGGAACACGCCTCCGCCGGGCATGGGCACGACGAGGCCGAGCCGCCCACCTCGGCCTCGGTGACAGCCGCCGACATCACCGCGCGCCTCGACCCGCTGGTCTGGGAGGTCGTGACCGCCCGGGAGTCGCACCGGGCCCTGACGGGGCACGGCGGCCACGCCGTGTCGATCCACGACGTGGTCGTCCGAGCCAACCGCCGTCCCTGACCTGCCCGACGCCGGCCCCTTCTCCTGCCCTTGAGATGGCCTGGTCGGTGTGCGCTAGCGGAAACTGGGCGCCATGCTGCCGCTGGAGTGCAGACCGCCCCTACCCGAGCAGTAGGCGTACGACCAACCGCCGGTCACGGCGCTCTTCCACTGGCCGGTGGTGACAGTCTCGTTGGCACACCGGGCAGTCGCGCGCACCTGCGTGCCACTTGAGTATCCGGTGCAGGTGACCCCGTAGGTGTTGGCGTCCCACCACTCACTGCAACTGCCGGCCGCCGAGGCCGGTGTGGCGCCGACGGCCAGGAGGGTGCCGGTCGCCAGGGCGAGTGAGGCCAGAGCCATTGCTGCACGTCTGCGAACCACGTTGCTCCTCTGTGGAAGGTGCGCCCCCGGATACCTCTTCGTGAAGACCGAGATCAAAGGGGGGCGCCGATGGAGTAGATCTTGTCATCCCGATCTCCGATGCGCCACGCGTCGGGGAACCAGCGTGGACGCCGGGCAGGGCCGCCCCCGTCAGCAGTAGACCGCACTCACCGCTCGGCCACCGGTACGAGGCGACCTCGTCGCCATCACACGCTTCTGGTGAGGTAGGACCGGTTGGCGTTAGCGTGGACACCGGAGGTGGGCCATGGGCGCTCCTCGACCCCATCACCCGACATCCCCGGTACGCGGCAGCGGGCCCGAGTTCGCGCGGCTGGTGGCGGCCGTCGAGGCCGCGGTGACGTACTACCGTGCCCAACTCGAACAGGCCGACGGTCCGCGCGCCTATCTCGCCCACCGCGGCCTCGGTGTCGTCGTGCACCGGGAGTGGCCGTGGCGGGTCGGATACGCCCCACCCAACCGGAGTTCGCTTACCGGCCACCTACTTGCCGCCGGCTTCACGGCGGACGAGCTGGTCGGTGCTGGCCTGTCACGGCGCACCCGTTGGGACCCGAGCCGGCTCATCGACGTCTTCCGCGACCGGATCATGTTCCCGGTGCGCGATCCCGCCGGGCAGGCCGTGGCGTTCCTCGGCCGGTGCCGCCCCGATTCCGCGGCGCGGGTGCCGAAGTACCTCAACAGCCCTCGGACAGCGATCTACGACAAGGGGAAACTGCTGTTCGGCATCGCCGAGCAGCAGGAGCGTCTCGCCGCACGATGGACACCGGTCCTGGTGGAGGGGCCGGCCGACGTCCTCGCGGTGTGGCTGTCGTACTCCCGGTCGGGCCCCTCGGGGGCGGTGGCCGTCGCACCCTGCGGCACCACACTCACCGACGCCCAGGCCGCGACACTGCGGGACCTGCCCGGCGCCAGGCGGGGCATCGTGGCGGCATTCGACGCGGACCCGGCCGGCCGCGGCGCAGTGGACCGGGCTTGGCACCTGCTGCGGCAGCAACACCTGCCCGGCCCGTTGTCGGTGGCCGAGTTCGCCGCCGGCGCTGACCCGGCCGACCTGCTCCGCCGGCCGAACGGCAGGGCTCACCTGCGGACCGCGCTGCGGCGGAGGGCACGGCCCATGCTCGACGCGGTGCTCGACCACCGCCTCACCCGCCTCGTCGAGCGGCATCCCCGGCTGCTGGAGGACATCGACGGCAGGTGCGCCGCGGTCCGCATCCTGGTACCGCTGCTGTTTCAGGCCGCCAGTCCGGACGACGCGATCCGGCTCGCCCGACGCATCGTCGCCATGACAGGGGTCGGCGTCGACACCGTCCTCATCGCCGCGATCGCACACCTGGAGGACGCGCTACCCGACGCCGTTCTGCCGGTGACCGTGGCTGCGCCGCGTCCCGGGGCCGCGGGCGGTCGGTAGGGTGCGTGGGTGACATCCATGGATGAGGGCCCGGTGACGCACAAGCGCGGCCCTCGCCGTGGTCGTCCAGCTCAGGCCAGGGCCGCGACCGCGCGTCGCAGTTGTCGGGCGCCGGCGTCATGGCTGAGCCGTCGATTCAGGTCGTCGCGGTTGTCGGCGGCCAGTCGATCGTGGTACCGAGCGAGCTGCTCCAGCAGCGACGTCACGGCGAGGCGGGTCTCCGCGTCGTCGCGGACCGGTGTCCCGGTGTCCACGACCACGTCGTCGTGCTCCGAGTAGAGCCTCGCCCGGACGTTGAGCAACTCCAGGCCGTAGCGGTCCCAGGCGAAGTCGGTGCCGGCCAGGCTCTTCCACGCCTCGAGCGCCAACTGGATGGCGCCCGCGGCGACGGTGTCATCGAGTTCCTGTGCGAGTCGAGCGGTGATCTCTCGTGCCGCCTCGGTGTAGTTCGTACCGTGCGGTTGGTGCGGCGCCGTCAGCATCAGGTGCGTTCCCCTCGTGATGTGCCGTCCAGGGATGCGGGTGCCGGTGACGTACACCCCCTCCGCCACCGGCGCGCCGCGCCAGCAGTGCTGCAGGAGGAGTCCCCCCGTCGTGCTCCTTGCGGAGCTTGACCCCTCCCACGGCGCCTCCCCGTTCGGCTGGCGGACCTCGATCTCGTCCGCCGCGCAACGGGTGTTGAGCAGATTGGCTGACCGCTCAACATGCGTTGCTCCAAACAGGAGCGAGCATATCCTCACGTTCCGTGTATGTGTCAACATCTGTTTCGTTGCGGCATGCATCTGCGACACTGTCGTTTCGGTGCCTGGAGGGTGAAGAATCATGGCCGACGATCGGCACACAGAGCAGGCGTTGCCGCCCCTCGACACGCTGGCCGCGAGGCTCGAATACCTGTTCGACGAGATCCGGCCCACCCGGGACGAACTCGGCGACTCCGACGAGCCCGGTCGCAAGTACACGAACAAAGAGATCGCCGACAAGATCAACGAAGTGGCCGCTGAGACGGGTGTCACGATCAGCGCCGCCTACATCGGAGAGTTGCGCCGCGGTGTCGCCAGTGATCCCCGCACCTCACACGTCCGCGCCCTGGCCGCCGCGTTCGGCGTGAACTCGGGCTACTTCGTCGACGACGCCGCGGCACGGCGGATACAGGACCAGATCACGTTGCTCAGCGAGCTGCGTCGGATGGACGTCAAGCAGGTGGCGCTGCGCCAGGTGCTCGCCGACAACGGACTCTCCGCGACCGACACCCAGCTCATCGAGCAGATGGTGGTCCGCCTGCGGGCCGTGGCCGAGAGCGCTGGCGCAACCGCTTCCGCGCCCGGCGAACGCAGATAGCCGTGCACATCCTTCGGTGGGAGTACGTCGACCAGCAGGGGAACGCTGACGTGAGGTTGTACCGATTACGCAAGCGCTGCGAGCGGATCGTCGCCGAGCTTGAGGTGCCGGAGCCCTTCGACATCCAGACGCTGTGCGCCGCACTCGGCGAACGCCGCGGCCGACCCATCCACCTGGTGCCGATCAAGCTGCCGGCGCAGACGGTGTGCGGGATGTGCGTGCCGACCGGCGACTTCGACGCCATCTTCTTCGAGCAGGACACCTCGCCGCTGCACCAACAGCTCATCATCGGCCACGAGCTGGGTCACCTGCTCGCCGGTCACCAGGCGACCGAAGTACTCGACGCGGACGCGTCCCGACTGTTGCTGCCGGACCTCGACCCGAAGCTGGTCCAGCGCAGCCTCGGCCGCAGCAACTACGCCGCGGCCGAGGAACGCGAAGCCGAGATGATCGGCTCGCTGCTCCTGCGGCGGCTCCGGGGCGAGGGCGGCGACGTGGACGACGAACCGCTCGACGGCCAGGACGCCGAGCTGTACGGCCGGCTGCGGCACTCACTTGAGCACCCCCACTGGTAGCGGAGCGATGGATACCGTCCTGTACAGCGTGTGCGCCGTAGCCGGCTGGATCGCCTTCGGATACATGGTGCGACTCCAGCGCCGGCACCCCAGCCGGGCCCGCCGTGCGATCTGTGTGGGCCTCGGGGCGTTCGCCGCCGGGATCACCGCGGCCATCCCGCCGATCGCGACGGCGATCGACCAGGCGTCCGGTCTACCCAACCTAGCCAAGGTCATCTCCCACGGCTGCGCGCTGACCATCTCGGCGAACGCCGAGATCATGCTCCTGCACTTCGCGCTTCCCCCGGCGAAGGCCGCCGCCCGTGCCCGCATCTGGGTGTGGGTCACCTGGTTCGCGTTCCTCGTCATGGCCGGCCTCTTCGCCTACACCCTCGGCTACGACGAGCCGGTGCTCCTGACTGTCGAGTACGCGACCGACCCCGTCGTGACCGCCTACCTGTTGATCTTCCTGTTGCTCGGCTTCTTCGCCTACTGCTTCGACATCACCCGGCTGTGCTGGGGCTTCGCGAAGATCTGCGGTCGTCCCTGGCTGCGCCGTGGTCTGCGCATCACCGCGGTGGGTGCGGCCTTCGCGCTGCTCTACAGCGCCAACAAGATCGGGTATCTCGTCGCCTACTGGGCCGGCTACCAACCCACCGGCGAGCGGCAGATCGCCGCGGTCCTGGTGACCATCGGCGCGCTGCTCATCACGATCGGCCTCACCATGCCGGCGTGGGGTCCCACCCTGCGGATCACGCGTCGGTGGGAGGACTTCCACTCCTACCGTCGACTCGAACCGCTCTGGCGGGACCTCATCGCGGCCCTGCCCGAACTGGAACTCGACAGCGCCCTGCGCCGACCCCTCACGGCGGCGCGCGACATCGACTACGCGCTGACCCGCCGGGTGGCCGAGATCCGCGACGGCCGCCTGGCGCTGCGCCCGTACAGCGACGTCGGGGTGACGGCGCTGGCCGAGCAGTTCGCCGAGCAGGCCGGACTGACCACGCAGGAGCGGCAGGCAGCCGTCGAGGCGGCACACCTGGCCTGCGCGCTGCGTCGGCACGCCGCCGGTCTCGTGGCCCCCACCCCGCAGCCCGCGCACGAGTTGCACCGCCCGGACGATGGCTACGCTGGCGAGGTGGCGTGGCTGACGCTCGTCACCGACGCCTACGCCCGCTCGCCGGTGGTGGCGCAGACACTCGCCGCGAGCCGGAAGCTCACCGCTGGAGACGCCCGCCGATGAGAGGTCGCTACGCGAACCTGACCCGTACCCGCGCTCTGGACCCGGAGCGCGACTACCTGGACATCTACCAGACCATGCTGCGTTACGAGTTTCCGTGGGACCTGAAACTCGGGCTCAACCTGGCCTTCAACCGGTCCTTCTCCATTCCCGCGATCGCCGCCGTGCACACGGCCACCGGCGAGCTGACCGAACGCACCCAGAAACGGATCGACGACACCGGCCTGTTGATGTACGAGATGGTGCTCAACGGGTTCGAGCAGCCTCGTGGTCGGGACGCGTTGCGGCGCGTCAACCAGATCCACCGCCCGTACGACATCAGCAACGACGACTTCCGCTACGTGCTGGGTTGCCTCGTGGTGATCCCCACGCGGTGGTTGCGGGAGTACGGTTGGCGCCCGCCCTGCTGCCACGAGCGGCAGGCCACGTACCTGTTCTACCGGGAGCTGGGCCGGCGGATGGGCATCACGGACATCCCCGGGTCGTACGACGAGTTCGAGACCTGGTTCGACGCCCACGACGCAGCTCACCTGCACCCGAACGACGACGCGGCGGCCATCGAGCGGGCCACCCGGATGCTGATGCTCACCCGGATTCCACGGATGTTCGGCCCGCTGGGGAACGCGCTGGTCAGCGCCATCTACGACGCGCCGCTGCGGCGCGCCATGCGGGTCGACGCGCCGGGGTGGCCGGTCCGGGCTGGCCTGCACGTGGCGTTGAAGACGCGTGCCCGGTGGCAGCGGTGGTTCGGAGCGCCCCGGACAACTGCGATGTTCGCCGACGGGATCAACGCCAAGAGCTACCCCGACGGGTACGAGATCAGCCAACTCGGTCCGCAGCCCGAGTAGCGCGCCGCTGCGGCGTTCGCCCCGCCGCCCGCACGGCAATGTTCAACCGCAGCTCAGCGTGCTCACCAGGAGCTGCGCTGTCAGGTCCGGGCTCCCGTAGCCGACGGCGAAGCTGTCGAGGGCGCTGAGGTGGGCACGAATCTGCTCGGCCTCGGGCATGTCGAGGTCGGTGTAGAGGGTGAGCGCCCGTTGGAAGTGGTCACGGGCGGAGGTGGGCGCCCCGAGAGCGAGGTGGGCGTGACCGAGGCCGGCGTGGGTACGGGCGTGCTCGTGATAGGCGCCGATCTCGACGACGATCGCGTGTGCCGCGCTGTGGTGGGCAAGGGCGTCGGCGGCGTCGCCCGTGACGCGAGCCGCCTCGGCGATCCCGTTGAGTGCGCTGGCCTCCCCGTACCGTTCGCCGGTCTCGCGAAAGATGTCGAGCGACTGCTGGTGATGGCAGCTTGGCTCACCGAGTCGGGTGTGCAGCGTGCCGAGGCTGTTCAGCGTCCAGGCCGCACCTGTGTGGTTGCCGAGTTGGCGGTACATGACCAGGGCCCGCCCCAGGTGGATCCCGGCGGCCCGGTGCCGACCCAGCCGCACCTCGATGTCGCCGAGGGTGTTCAACGTCCAGGCTTCGCCGGTACGGCCGCCGAGTCGCTGGAACAGGATCAGGGATCGTTGCACGTGCTTGGCGGCCAGCCCGTACTGGCCCAGGTGCGCTTCGATCTCGCCGAGGTTGTTGAGCGCGTGTGCCTCCCCGGCCTCGTGACCGGCCTGCCGGAACAGGGCCAGGGCCTGGCCGTAGCTGGCGGCGGCGGGCCGGTTGCGGCCGAGCTGCGACTCGATGACACCGAGGTTGACAAGTGCGCGGGCCTCGCCGACCTGGTCGCCGATTCGTCGAAACAGGGTCCGGCCCTGCTGGAGGCGCGCGATGGCCGGCTCATATCGGCCGAGCTGTGCGTAGGTGGCGCCGAGGCTGGTCGAGGCGTGGGCCTGTCCGGCTGAGTCACCGGCACGGCGAGCGGCGGTACGCGCGTGCTCGTGGATGGCGAGGGCGTCGTGGGGATATCCACCGTGCAGGTACTGGAAGAGGCTTGTCGACAGCCGGGTGGTGTGGGAGGGCCAGCCGTGGGCGGCGGTGTGCGCGGCGACGGCGACCAGAGCCGTGCGTTCGGTGTCCAGCCAGTCGCGGGCGCTGTCCGGGTCGGGCAGGGCCGCGACCGGCACGCCACCGGATGACGCCTCGCGGTGCGACCCGGCCGGGTACAGGACGCCCATGGCGGCGACGGCGGTGTCCACGTAGTAGTCGAACAGACGGGTCAGGGCGGCCCGCCGTTCGGGTGGTGGGTCTTCGTCACCGCACCGGCTGGCGGCGTACGCGCGAATGAGGTCGTGCAGGGCGTACCGACCGGGGGCGGCCTGTTGCAGCAGGTGGTCCCGGTGGAGGTGGTGCAGGTGAACCTCCGCGTCGGACGGGCAGAAGCCGGTGAGGGCGGCGACCGCCCGGGCGTCGAAGTCGTCGCCGGGATGTGCCGCCACGAACCGCAGCAACCGTCGCCGCTCGGCGGGCAGCTCCCGGTAGGACAGATCGAAGGCAAGCTCCACGCTGGCGTCGAGGCGCCGCTGGTGGTGACGCTCGTCGAGCCGGTCGGCATGATCGGTCAACGTCCAGCCGGAGGTGCTTCTGAGGTGGGCGTTGACCAGCCCGAGCGCCAGCGGGAGATGGCCGCACCGCTGCGCGATCCGGGCCACCGCGTTCGGGTCGGAGCCGCCGGGAAGGGGTGCCCCGCCCACGGTGAGCAGCGCAGCGGACTCGTCCGCAGTGAACAGGTCAACGGTGAGCTGCGTGGCGTGCGGCAGTTCGCTGAGGTCCCGTCGGCTGGTGATCAGCACCGGGCAGCCCGGGGTGTCGGGCAGCAGCGGGCGGGCCTGTTCGGCGTCGCTGGCGTTGTCCAGCACCACCAGAGTGTGGGTGCCGACCAGGAGGCGACGGTAGGCGGCAACCCGGGCGGGCAGGTCGTACGGGATCTGCTGGCCGGCGACACCCAGCAGGCGCAGGAAGCCCTCCAGGACCGAGGCCGGGTCGGCCGGCGGTTGACCGGGGTCCGGGTGGAATCCGCGCAGGTTGACGAAGAGGATCCGGTCGAACGGTGTCCGCCGGTGCACGGCATGCGCGGCGTGGATGGCGAGTTGGGTCTTGCCGACGCCCGCCATACCCTGGATCGCCAGCACGACCGGGCCGCCATCCAGGTCGCCCCTGCGCAGCTCCCGGCGGAGCCGGCTCAGCGCGGCGGTACGACCGACGAAGCCGGCCAGGTCCTGCGGCAGGTTGTCCTGGACCCGCACCTGCGATGCCGCCCGGGCCTCCCCGCCGACGACCCGGAGCGCCTGCCGCCACTGCGCCACGTACCCGATGTCTGGATGCAGCGCTTCGACAACGGCGATCACCAGATCGGTGTTGAGCCGCCTTCGGCCGCCCTTGAAACAGTCGGCGACAGTCGTCCTCCTGGCCAGCACACCACCGGGGCGGCCCGTGGCCTTCCCGGCCGCGTTGATCCGATTCTTGATCGTGTCGTAGGACGGGTCGCCGGCCCAGACCTTCAAGGTCCGTAGTCGTTGGGCCACCTCGTCAAGTGAGTCGGCTGGTCCGGGGTCCGGCGGCGCCACACCGCCTCCACTCGACAGCGACGTGGTCACGGCGGCTCCTGGACGGTCCTGATCTCGGGCTTGTGCTCCTACTAGACCCCTGCTGTCCGGCAGCGTCACCGGATCTGTCCTTGATCCGCCGAGCGCACACCGAGGGCACCGGGGGTGGCCGTCCGGGATCGTCCGGGATTCACCCACGGTCCGGCGGCTCGCCACACACTTCACCGAGGTGCTGGTCCGGGCACCGGCGGCCTCCGCCGGTCGCTCCGGCCAGTCGGTGAACCCGGAAGGGAGGTGTCGCCATGAAGATCCAGATCCGTCGTCTCGAGAAGATCGAGACCACTGTCATCTGCGCTTGCAGCCCCTGCACGGACTGCTGACCCGACTGTCCTGGTCACCGCCCGCCCGGGCGGTGACCAGGACCGCCACGACGATCTCAGGACCCGAAGGAGCGAGTACGGATGAGGCGACCCCGAATCAAGAGCGTGTTTCCACCCATTCCTCTGGGCGACGGCCGCATCCGCATCGGCGGCGGCGACTACGGCATCGCCTCGGAGATGGTCGACGACGAGCACGGCAACACCTGGCACCTGTTGAGCCTGCTGGACGGCACCCGAACCCGGCCCGAGCTGGCGGACGCGATGGCCGAGCACGATCCGGGCATCACCGCCGCCGACGTCGACGACTCCGTCGAGGCGCTGATCGGCATGGGCTTCGTGGAGGACGCCGCCGTACCCCCGCCGGCCCGGCTGCCGGCGGCGGAACGCGAGCGGTACCGGCGCAACCTGGAGTTCTTCTCCTACTTCCACAAACCGCCACTGACCGCTGCCGACTTCCAGCTACGGCTGCGCGACGCCCGGGTCACGGTGCTCGGGATCGGCGGACTCGGGTCGTACGTGGCCATGAGCCTGGCCGCCATCGGGGTCGGCGACATCCTGCTCGTCGACGACGACGACGTGGAACTCATGAACCTCAACCGCCAGGTGCTCTACACCGACGCCGACGTCGGGCAGCCCAAGGTGGCCGCCGCCGTTCGCCGGCTGACCGAGATCAACCCGCACGTACGGATCAGCGCGCGCAACGCACGGGTCGACGGGGTGGAGGCGGCCCGCGCCTGCATGACCGGCCGGGACCTGGTGATCTGCGCCGCCGACCGGCCTCGCCTCACGCTTTACCAGTGGCTGAACGAGGCGGCCCTGCGGGAGGGCACCGCCTGGATGCGCGGTTCCAACGACGGGCTCACGGTCAGCCTGTTTCTGCACGTGCCCTATCAGACCGCCTGCTTCCAGTGTGTCGAGCAGGACGCCGCGGCCAACCACCCGGAGTACACGCCGATGGCCGAGTACGTCGTCGGGGTGATCGGCGACCGCACCATCAACCCGTGCAACGCGCCGATGGCCGGGATGATCGGCAACCTGGCCGCCCTGGAGGCCGTCAAGCACCTCACCGGCATGGCGGAGCCGGTCATCGTCGGCCGGAAGCTCGTCGTCGACGTGCACCGGATGGAGACGCAGTTCGCCGAGGGCACAATGCTCGACGACTGCGCCGCCTGCGGCCCGGACGGCCGGGTCCCCCGCCCCGGCGACCTGCGGGCCACCGTCGGGTCCGGGTCCGCGACGTGACAGGCACGCTCGCCGACACCACTGTCGTCCGGCTGCACCCGCTGCACATCGGCGAGAGCGAGGACGGCGTGTGCGAGGTCGGCCGGGTCGACACCGGCGACTTCGTCGAGCTGCCGGCCGAGGGCGTCGACCTCGTCCGGTGGCTCGGCGAGGGCCTGCCGCTCGGCGAGGTCCGCCGGCGGTTCGCCGACCGGTACGGCACCGAGCCGGACCTCGCCGACTTCCTCGACGGCATCGGGTCCTGCGGCTTCCTGCGGACGGACGCCACGACGGGCGACGGAGGCGCACCGGCGAGCGGGGCCGGCACCCCGCCGGTCGCCGCCGAGGTGTCCCGCCGGGGAGTGGCGCTGCTGGCGAACCTGGCGCCACACCGGGTCTCCTGGCTGCTCGCGCCGCCGATGCGGCTGCTCTACGTCGGCGGCTGGCTGACCGTACCGTTGCTGCTGGCGCTCGTGCCCTCGCTGCGGCCCGCCCCGGCCGACGCGTTCCTGCTGGACGGGGTGCTCGCCAACGCCCTGGTCGTGGCGATGGTGGCCTGGATGCTGGTGCTGCTGCACGAGCTGGCGCACGCGGCCACCGTGCGGGCGCTGGGCGTCACCGGACGGCTCTCCATCAGCCGACGGCTGTGGTTCCTGGTGGCGCAGACGGAGATGTCAGCCGTCCGGTCCGTGCCCCGGCGCCGCCGCTACGCCCCGTACCTGGCCGGGCTGACCTGGGACCTGTTGCTCATGTCGGCCTGCCTGGTGCTGCAACTCGCCGGTGTGCACGAGCGGCTGGTGCGCGGCGTCGTCTACACGCTCACGCTCTCGGTGGTCTACCAGTTTCTGGTGTTCATGCGCACCGACATCTACTACGTGGTGGGCAACTGGCTGCGGCTGGGCGACCTGATGGGTGACACCCGGCGGTGGCTGGCGAACCAGGTGCGACGGCTGGTCGGCCGCGACCCCGGGCACGACCTCGGTGGTGTGCCGGCCCGGGAACTGCGGATCATCCGCTGGTACGCGCCGTTCTACCTGCTGGGCTCGCTCGCCGTGACCGCGGCGCTGCTGGCCCTCACGGTGCCCGCCATGGTCACGATGGTCCGGCTGGCCGTCGACGGACTCGACGCTCCGGTCGACGGCCTCGCCTTCTGGAACGGCGTCGGCTTCCTCGCGCTCGTCGCCCTGCAACTCGCCACCTTCGGCTGGGTCCTCGTCGCCGAACGTCGTACCGCCGCCTGATCGGCTCGTCCACCGCAACGCCCGTCACCAGCAAGTGAGGACGCCCACCGTGCCACTGACCGCGCCGCACCGACTGCTGGCCGCCCTCCTGACGCCGGCCCTGGCCACCGGACCGATCGCCGCCGTGACCCCACCGGCGGCGGTCGCCGCCGGGCCGGTCCGGGCCGTCATCGTCGTCCTCGCCGACCAGCACGACACCGCTCCCGGGCGGCGGCTCGCCGACCGGGCCGCCCGGATCACCGCCGACCAGCAGCCTGTGCTCACCGACCTGCGCCGCGTCGGCGCCACCCGGGTGGCGCCCCTCCGCCTGGTGAACGCCATCGCCACGACCCTGCCGGAGCGGGCCGTCGCGGAGCTGGCGACCCGACCCGGGGTGCGAGCCGTACTGCCCGACACCCCGCTGCGACTGCGCCAACCGGTCGCCCCGAGCCGGCCCACGCCACCGGCCGGCGGGGCCACGACCGGTGCCGGCGGCTGCGCCGGGCCGGATGAGCCGCCGCTCACCGAACCGGAAGGGCTGGCGTTGACCCGTACCGTCGGATCGGCCCAGGGGCCCGGCGCCCACGACCTGGCCGACGGGTCAGGGGTGCGGGTCGGTGTGCTCGGCGGGGCGATCGACCCGGCGGCGGCCGAGTTCGTCCGCGACGGGCGGTCGGTCGTGGCCGGCTACGCCGACTTCACCGGCGACGGCCTGGACGCCCCCTCGTACATCCTGGAATCCTTCGGCGACGCGAGCGTCGTGGCGGCCCAGGGCGTCGGCGTCTACGACGCCGGCCGGTACGCGCACCCGGCGCACCGCCCCGACGGACCGTGCCCGATGCGGATCCTCGGCGTCGCACCGGCCGCCACCGTGCACGTCGCCAAGGTGTTCAGCAACGTCGCGGCGCCCACGTCGGTCGTCCTGCAGGGCATCGAGTGGGCGGTGCTGCACGAACGCGTCGACGTGCTGAACGAGTCGCTTGTGGGCTACGGCTACCCGGACACGGCCGCGAACGCCCTGCGGCTGGCCAACGACGCGGCCGTCGCAGCGGGAGTGACAGTGGTGGTGGCCACCGGGGACGCCGGGCCGGACGGGACCCTCGGTTCGCCGGCCAGCGACCCGGACGTCATCGCCGTCGGCGCGAGCACCCAACTGCGCGCGTACGGTCAACTCGGGTACGGCGGGTCGCCGCTCGGCGACGGCGGCCACCGGTCCGACTCGGTGTCCGCGTTGAGTTCCGGCGGCACCGCCCAGGCGGAACCCCGCACCGTCGACCTCGTGGCGCCCGGCGACACCGGGTGGGCTGCCTGCTCGACCGACACCGCGCGCTACCAGAGCTGCGTCTCCTTCTTCGACGGCGGCACCCCCAGCCCGTTCTTCCTGTTCGGCGGCACCAGCGCGGCAGCGCCGTTCGTGGCCGGGGCGGCGGCGCTGGTGATCCAGACGGTACGCCGGCACACCGGCGGCACACCGACCCCCGAGCAGGTCAAACGTATCCTCATGAGTTCCGCGACCGACCTGCGGCAGCCGGCCGACCAGCAGGGCGCCGGGCGGGTGGAGACCCTCGCCGCGGTGCGGCTGGCCGCCGCCCTGACCGACCATCCGGGCTCCGCCGCCCGGCCCGCCGGATCCCCTGGTCGGCCGGCCTCGGCGGACGTGGCGGGGCTGCTCGTCGCCACCTCGACGGCGCGCGTCACCGGCGCGGCGGGGCAGGTCACACCGGTCGCGGTGCACCTGACCAATCCGGGCCGACACGCCCGTCGCGTCACCGTCGGCCTGCGGTCCGCCGCGCCGGCCCGCAGCCTCGCCGCCGGTCAGGTGACGCCTGTCGCGGGGGCGGGTGCGTTCGTCGACTCCGACGGCGTACCGGCGAACGCCCGCCGGGTGCCGGTCACCGTGCCCGGCGGGACCGACCAACTCCAGGCCGCGGTGGCCTGGGATCCCCGTTCGCATGCCGCTCCGGCAGCGGTGAGCGTCTTCGATCCCGCCGGCCGGCTCGCCGGTTACTCACTGCCGCTGGGCAACGGGGGGTACGGGCGGGTGACGGTCGCCCGGCCGCAGCCGGGCCGGTGGACCGTGGCGATCTGGACCCGCGACGACGGTTCACCGCCGGTGGGCGCGGTTCGGTACGACGTCACCGCGCTGCGGCTGACCGCACGCGGCGGCCCCTCGGTCGTCGTGCCACCCGGCGGTACGCGGACCTCCTGGCTGCCGGTCCGCCTGCCGAGCACGGCCGGTGACTCGTCGGCCGCCGTGACCGTCGGCGCCGGCGCGACGGGTGACGCGGCGCTTCCGTTGGGGCTGCGGGCGCTGGTCCCGACCGGTCCCTCCGGCGGCAGTTTCGGCGGCACCTTCTCCGGCGGCAACGGCGCCCTCGCCGGGTGGGCGCTGCTCGGGCAGCGGCGCAGCTTCCAGTTCGACGTTCCGGCCGGGAAGCCGGCGCTTGCCGTGTCGGTGCGGGCCGGCGACGACCCGGGGCTGGAGGTCTGGGGCCTGCTCGTCGACCCGACCGGGATGCCGCTCGCGGCCAGCAGCTCGCGCTCCGCGGGGACCGCCGCGCCGCCCGGGTTGGATCTGGTCCGGCGTGCCCCGCAGCCAGGTCGTTGGACCGTGGTGCTGGTGCTCACCGCGCCGACGGCCACTGTCCGGACCAGTCAGCCGTTCCACGGCCGGGTGGGATTCGCCCCGGCATCGGTGGTGGCGACCGGCGTGCCGGCGGGTGCCGTGCTGCCGGTGGGTCGTCCGGCTGAGGCCACCCTCACCATCACCAACACCGGAACCGCACCCGCGTCGTACCTCGTGGACGCCCGGCTGGACGCCATGGGCGAGGTGCCGCTGCGGCCGGTGGCGTCGGCCACGTATCAGACACCGGTGTCCGGCGTCGACGTCTACCCGCGCTTCGCGGTCCCGACCGGCACGACCCGGCTGCGGATGTCGGCCGATTCGGCGGTGCCGCACATGCTGGACACGCAGCCGTACGGCGAGAACGGCTACTACGTCGGTGACCCGGACCTGGCCGGAACCGCCGGCCGGCGCTCCGAGGTGGTCGTCTCGTCGGCGGAGGTGTCGGCCACGACCTGGATCTGCAACGCCAACCGGGCCGGCCCGTTCGGCGGTGCGCCCCAGCCACCGGCCCGAGTGGACTGCGCGGCGACCGCCCTGACTCGACTCCTCGACCGGCGGGTCACGTCGTCCACCGGCAGTCACTGGCGGCGAGTGGTCGAAGGGTCGACCGAGCCGACCACGCCACTGACGCTGGCGCCGGGGCAGAGCGGCCGGGTCACCGTGATCTTCAGTGCGGACGAGCCGGTGGGAGACCCGGTCACCGGGTCGTTGACGGTGACCACCCTCGACGCGCGTACCGGGTTCGCCACCGAGGTGGCCGCGGTGCCCTACGCGTACACGGTGCCCGGTGGTGAGGTCGACCGTGGTGCCGGGAGCGCGTAGGGTCCCAGATCCATGAAGGCACTGATCTCGGTGGACCTGGAGGGCATCTCGGGGATTGTGCATTCCACCGAGACGAATCCCGATCGGTACGACTACGAACGCGGCCGCGCCCTGATGACGGCCGAGGCCAACGCGGTGATCGCCGGTGTCTTCGACGCCGAACCCGACGCCGTGGTGTGGGTCGCCGACGCACACGGAACGTTCCGCAACCTCCTGCCGGAGGACCTCGACCGGCGTGCTCAGCTCGTGCGGGGCAAACCCCGCCCGCTGGGCATGCTCGCCGGGCTGGACGAGCGGACCGATGCCGTCTTGTTCGTCGGCTATCACGCTCGGGCCGGCGCTGGGCCCGCCGTGCTGGCGCACACGATCAGTGACGCCATCCTCGACGTGCGGGTGGCCGGACGGTCACTTGGCGAGATCGGCCTCAACGCCGCCCTGGCGGGACACCTGGACGTGCCGGTCGTGCTGCTCAGCGGCGACGACGCCGCCTGCGCCGAATTCGGCGAGCTGGTGCCCTCGGCGGTCACCGTCGCCGTCAAGCAGACAGTGGGTCAGACCGCCGCCGTGGCCCTGCACCCGCAGGAGGCACGGGAGCGGCTGCGCCGCGCCGCCGCCGATGCGGTCACCCGGCGCGCGTCGATTCCGCCGCCGAAGATGACCGGGCCGTTGGACGTCGAGGTCGACCTGTACGGCCCCTCCATGGTCGACCTCGCGGTTCTCGTGCCGGGTGTGACCCGCCAGGGTGGTGGCCGGACGGTTGCCTTCCGCGCCGCTGACGTCGCCGAGGCCTATCGGCTGGTTCACCTGCTCGTCCAACTCGCAAGCGTCAAACCCGGCTGACGCTTCCCGTCCGTGCTGCCGGCCGGAGCGGCCGGTCACGGCGGCCCGGGTCGCGGGCCGCTACCTGTTCGGCACGCCCGGCCAGGACCGCTTCTGGTTCGTCTGGGACGAGTTGGCGTTGGGCGCGAGGCCGCCGACGGCGCCGAGGCGGTGCGGCTCGCCGCGCACCTGCGCCCGGAGGTCGTCCTCATGGACATCCGGATGCCCGTACTGGACGGC
>NZ_JBEZZW010000022.1:0-120559 GCF_040639415.1 Micromonospora sp. NPDC023888
CGTAGTCGACAAGGCCCAACGCGCGGCTCAACTCCACGTGGTCGCGGACCTTGTCGATCACCGGCGGCGCGCCGAAGGTCTTCACGACCCGGTTGTGTCCCGGCGCGGCTCGTCGGACTGTCGTGGCACCGGTCAGCCTCCCGCACCCTGGCTGGTCACCGACGGCTTACCGGTGGCCGGCTGCGGTACGCCGATGGTCTTGCCGTCCGGCAGCCGGATGTAGCCCGGCTCGCCCGCGTCCACCAGACCCAGCCGCCGCGCCTCGGCGGTCAGGTTGCCCGGCGCCTCGTACTCGGCGATCTGCTTGTCCAGTTGCTGCTTCTCCAGGTCCAGTCGAGCCTGCTGCTGCTGCAACCGCTCCAACCGGAACGCGTTCTCATTGATCTTGGTGTTGACCGCCAGGATGCCCAGCACCCCACCGACCACGAGCACCACGATCAGCGCCGCGAACGGCGCACGCGGCACCGAGATCGGCGGCGGCGGCGCCACCCGCAGTCGCGGCGGTCGGCCGCTGGCGGCGCTGCCGGCCTTCTCGACCGGCCGCAGCGCGGCAGCGCCCTGGGTCGGGAACTCGCGCGCCCCCCGGGCGCGAGCCTCCCCCTGCCGGTTCACTCGATCGATGCGTGGCGTACCGTTTCCGAGGCGCGGAGCCCGCTCCGCCGCGGTCCGGCCCCCCGACCGCGGTGCGCGCTGCCCGCCGCCGGTGACGTCCCGGCGGCCGCGCTTGTCAATGTTCATGTCCCTCCCCCTCAACGTCCGTCCCTCTGCCGTCCCGGTGCCCCTGACCCCCCACGGATCAGGCGGACCCCGTGCCCGGTTGGTGCATTCCCTTCACCCGTCGGCGAGACCGTTCGCGGTCGGTCCGCCCTTGCTCTGTCGCGTTCGGGTCGAGTCGCTCCGCGGCCCGCAGCCGCACCGAGGCGGCCCGCGGGTTCGCGGCGACCTCCGCCTCCCCGGGGAGTTCGGCGCCCCGGCTGAGCAGCCGGAACGTCGGACCCGACCCGGGAAGCTCGACCGGGAGGTCGACCGGGCCCTTACTGCGGACCCGGTCCGCGAGCGCCACCTTGGTGAGCCTGTCCTCCAGGGAGTGGTAGGACAGGACCACCATGCGACCGCCCACGGTCAGTGCGTCGAGCGCGGATGGCAGCGCTGACTCCAGCGCCGCCAGCTCTCTGTTTACCTCGATCCGTAAAGCCTGAAACGTTCTCTTTGCCGGGTGACCGCCCGTTCGTCGGGCTGGTGCCGGAATGGACTCCCGGACCAGCTCCGCCAACCGCGCGGACGAGGTGATCCGGCCGCGTTCCCGCTCCCGCAGGATCGCCGAGGCGATCCGGCCGGCGAACTTCTCCTCGCCGTAGACCCGCAGCACCCGGGCCAGGTCCGGATGGGCGTAGGTGTTGACCACCTCCTCGGCGGTCACCCCCCGGGTCTGGTCCATCCGCATGTCCAGCGGCGCGTCCTGGGCGTACGCGAACCCGCGGTCGGGCGCGTCCAACTGCAACGACGACACACCCAGGTCGAACAGGACGCCGTCGATGCCCGGATAGCCCAGCCGGTCCAACACCTCGGGCAGCTCGTCGTAGACGGCGTGCTCCAGATGCACCCGATCGGCGAACCGGGCCAGCCTGACCCGCGCGTGGGCGAGCGCCTCGGTGTCCCGGTCGAGCCCGATCAGGACCGTCTCCGGGTGCGCCTCGAGCACCGCCTCCGCGTGCCCGGCCAGGCCGAGCGTCGCGTCGACGTGGACCGTCCGGCCGCCTCGACCCAGCGCGGGGGCCAGCAGCTCAAGACACCGCTCGAGCAGCACCGGCACGTGCGTGCCGCGCAACTCCCCCATGTTGACCCCCACTGGTTGAAACGTCCGTTCTCCTCGTGCGCCTGTCGTCGGACGGCGCTGCCGTCGTACCGCCAGATCCCCATCCGCTCCCGCCGGGCACCGGACCGTCGCCCGATGACTGGATCGTGCGCCTGGCACCGGGGAAGGGGTGCCAGGAACTCGAAAGCGGCTGGAGATCTCGCAGTACGTCGGGCGCCGTTCCGCCCTACAGACCGCCGGGCAGCACCCCCTCCGAGATGTCGGCGAAGTCGTCCTCACTGTCGGCGAGGTACGTCTCCCAGGCGGCCTTGTCCCAGATCTCCACCCGCGTGCTCGCGCCGATCACCACGAGGTCGCGGTCCAGCGCGGCGTACGCCCGCAGGTGGGCCGGAATGGTTACCCGACCCTGCTTGTCCGGAACCTCGTCGTGCGCGCTGGCGAAGAAGACCCGGCTGTAGGCCCGGGCCGCCTTGTGCGTCATGGGCTGCGCCCGCAACTGGTCCGCGATCCGCTGGAACTCAGGAGTCGGGAAGACGTAGAGGCAGCGCTCCTGCCCTTTGGTGACCACGACACCCCCCGCCAGCTCATCCCGAAACTTGGCCGGAAGGATCAACCGGCCCTTTTCGTCCAGGCGTGGAGTGTGGGTGCCGAGAAACACCGGCCCAACCCCCTCGCCCCTGAGCGGCGTTCGCGGCGCCGCTGACCCCCCGGGCCGGTGAGCCCTCCCGGCCTCACCATTGGCCCCCACTCTACTCCACTTCCCTCCACCTGCAACCAGATTGGCCCGCGTGGCGTGTCCGATCGGGCGGCAAAACAGCACGTCACAAGGGGTGGAGCGGAGTGGAGGGCCGCAGCGGTCGGCCGGCGTGGTCCGCTTTCCGACATAGATCGACTCCGTCCGGTGGAGGCCCTCCCGGCCGCCCGCGCCGCCGCCACGGCCGAACGGTTCACCGTCGGCGGCGATCTGGCGGGACGGACGGTCCGGTAACCTCGCTCGCGTGACGGACGCGAAAATGCCCCTACGGGCCAAGGTGGCCAGCTCCGTGTCACGGACCGCCGCGGCGCTCTCCCGGGCCGCCGGCCGTGGCGACGGTTCGGTGATCGGCGGCTGGATCGGCCTGAAGATCGACCCGGACCTGCTGGCCCACCTGTCGGCCGGGCGTGCGATCGCGCTCGTCTCCGGCACCAACGGCAAGACCACCACCACCCGGTTGACCTCCGCCGCGGTCGGCGTGCTCGGCCGGGTCGCCACCAACTCGTTCGGCGCCAACATGCCAAGCGGGCACACCTCGGCACTGGCCAAGGCCGGCAGCACCCCGTACGCGGTGCTGGAGGTGGACGAGCACTACCTCGCCCAGGTGCTGGAGGCGACCGAGCCGCACGTGGTCGCGCTGCTCAACCTCTCCCGCGACCAGCTCGACCGCGCCAAGGAGGTCGCCATGATGGCGCAGCTCTGGCGTGCGGCACTGGTCCGGCACACGAACGTCCGGGTGGTGGCCAACGCCGACGACCCACTTGTGGTCTGGGCCGCCACCCCGCCGGGCGACCCCGCCCGGGGCATCAACCCGCCGCACGTGACCTGGTTCAGCGCCGGCCAGCGCTGGCACGACGACTCCTGGGTCTGCCCGGAGTGCGGTTCCACCATCCAGCGCTCCGGCGAGCAGTGGTGGTGCACCGGCTGCCCGCTGCGCCGACCGGAGCCGCACTGGGTCGTCGAGGACGAGGGCGTGCTCGACCCCACCGGCGCCTGGCACAAGGTCTCCCTCCAACTGCCCGGCAAGGTCAACCTCGGCAACGCGGCGACCGCGCTGGCGGTGGCCGCCGAGTTCGGCGTCCGCCCGGTCGACGCGGTGTCCCGCCTCGGCATCGTCACCTCGGTCGCCGGCCGCTACGCGCAGGTCGACAAGGACGGGCGCAACATCCGGCTGCTGCTCGCCAAGAACCCGGCCAGTTGGCTGGAGGCGTTCGACATGGCCGACGAGGCCCCGACCCTGCTCTCCATCAACGCGCGCGACCCCGACGGCCTCGACACCTCCTGGCTCTACGACGTCGACTTCGCCCCGCTCCGGGGCCGGCAGGTGTTGATCACCGGTGACCGGGCATACGACCTGGCCGTCCGACTGGACGTCAACGACGTGCCGTTCCAGCACGTCCGCACGTTCGACGACGCGCTCCGGTCGGTCCCGCCCGGGCGGCTGGAGGTCATCGCGAACTACACCGCGTTCCAGGACATCCGAGCGGAGTTGGACCGTGTCAACTGAGAGCCTGCGCATCGTCTGGATCTACCCCGACCTGCTCTCCACCTACGGCGACCGGGGCAACGCCCTGATCCTCGCCCGCCGGGCCCGCCAACGCGGCATGCCCGTCGAGGTGCTGGAGGTCCGCTCCGACGAGCGGCTGCCCGCGACAGCCGACATCTACCTGGTCGGCGGCGGCGAGGACGGCCCACAGGCGCTCGGCGCCCAGCGGCTGCTCGCCGACGGCGGCCTGCACCGCGCCGTCGCGCAGGGTTCGGTGGTGTTCGGCGTCTGCGCCGGCTACCAATTGCTCGGCACGTCGTTCTTCGCCAAGGGCGTGCAGTGCCGCGGGCTGGAGCTGCTCGACCTGCAGTCCGACCGGGGCGAGAGCCGGGCCGTGGGCGAACTGGCCGGTGAGATCGACCCCCGGCTGGGCCTGCCCCCACTCACCGGTTTCGAGAACCACGGCGGCCGCACCCACCTCGGTCCGGAGGTCTCCCCGCTGGCCCGGGTCACCGCCGGGGTGGGCAACAACGGCGCCACCGAGGGCGCGTGGCGCGGGAAGCTGCTGGGCACCTACTCGCACGGGCCGGCGCTGGCCCGCAACCCCGCCCTGGCCGACCTGCTGCTGCGCTGGGCCACCGGGGCACACCAGCTCCCGCCGTTGGACGACACCTGGGCCGACCGGCTCCGCAACGAGCGCCGCTCCGCAGTGGCCGCCGCCCGGGCATGATCCGTGCCGTCCGGCGGCTGCTCCGGCAGCCGTCGGCCGCCCGGTTCGCCCTGCTCGTGCTGCTGATCGGCGGCTGCGGGCTGCTGCTGTTCCTGGTGCCCCGACCCGATCCGGAGCAGCTTCCGCTGCTGGCCGACCGGCTGGGCGACCTCGCCCCGGTGGCGGCCATCCTCGGCGGCGCGCTGCTGCTTGTCGCCCTGGTCCCCCGGACCTTCATCACGCTCGCCGCGGGCGCGATCTTCGGCCCGCTGGAGGGCGCCGCGTACGCCCTCGGCGCCGCGCTGGTGGCCGCGGCGATCGGGTTCACTGTCGGCCGGCTGCTCGGCCGGGAGTTCGTGGCCGAACGGGTGCGTGGCCGCCTGGCCCGCCTCGACGGCTGGTTCGCCCGGCAGAGCGTGGTCGGTGTGATCACCGTCCGGCTGCTACCGATCGCCGGCTTCGGGCTGGTCAGCTACGGCTACGGCACGACCGGCGCCCGGGTGCTGCCGTTCCTGGCCGGAAGCGTGATCGCGTCCGCGCCGACCGCCTTCGGCTACGCGGCGATCGGTGCGTCGGTCAGCTCACCCGGCCACATCAACTGGTACGCCGCCGCCCCGTCCAGCCTCGGCCTGATCGCCAGTCTGGTGCTGGTCCACCGATGGTGGCGCGCCGAGCGACGTCGCCGCACCATGCCGGTATGACGGTGTCCGAGCCGACCGCCAGCCCGGCCGAGGAGTCGCTGTCCGGCGGGTTCGTCGCCGACGTGGTCCGGATCGGCGACACGGTACGACGTACCCCGCCCGCCAACCTGGACTTCGTCGGCGCGCTGCTTCGCCACCTGGCCGGGGTGGGCGCGGACCTCGCGCCCCGGCACCTGGGCGTCGACGCCCAGGGTCGGCAGGTGCTCAGCTTTGTCGCGGGGCGGGTGCCGTGGCGGGTCCGGGAGGATCCGGCGTTCTTCACCGACGCGGCGCTGGCGCGGCTGGCCGAGCTGATCCGGCGGCTGCACGACGCGTGCGCGGGCACCGCGCTGGCGGGCGACGCCGAGACGGTGTGCCACCGCGACCTGTCGCCCAAGAACACGGTGTACCGGGACTCCCCCGCCGGGCCGCTGCCGGTGGCCTTCCTCGACTGGGACCTGGCCGGCCCGGGCCGCCGGATCGAGGACGTCGCGTTCGCCGGCTGGCACTGGGCCGCGTTGGGCGAGGGCGCCGACCCGGCCGAGCTGGGTAGGCGCTGCCGGCTCCTCTGCGACGCCTACGACGCGGCGTCGACCGCGACCGCACCGGCCACGCTGGCGCGGGCCGAGCTGGTGGGCGTGATGCTCGACCAGATCGAGAGCACCTGGCGGGGCATCGACGCCGGCGCCGACCGCGACGAGCCGGGCATGCGTCGGCTGCGCGACCAGGGCGTGGTGGACGGGATACGCCGCTGGCAGGAGTGGCTGCGCAATCAGCGCGGGGTCGTGGCGGCCGCGCTCGAGGCCTGACCGGCGGCAGGCTCGGGGCGGGACGCGTCACCGGCCGCCGGACCGGGTGCCTGCCCACGTGCTGAGGGCCGCTCCACCCCGGACTGGGCAGGGCGCGCGGACGGCTGCTGCCTGGCCTGGGCGTGTTCGGTCGGGGCGCGAGGTGCCGGATGAGCGTGATGACTGTGAGGCATCACGATGCCTCAGAGTCATCACGCTCGTTGCGGCGTCCGCTGCGACCGACGTCGCGCTCAGGCGGGGGCCGGCGGTGTCAGACGACGACCGAGACCATCCGACCCTTCACCACGATGACCTTGCGAGGTTCCCTGCCGGCCAGCGTCGCGGTCACCGCGTCCAGGGCCGCCGCGCGGACGGTCTCCTCGGCGGCGTCGGCGGGCACCTCGATGCGGCCCCGGACCTTGCCGTTGACCTGCACCGGATAGGTCACCGTGTCGGCCACCAGCAGCGCCGGGTCGGCGGTCGGGAAGTCCGCGTACGTCAACGAGGTGTCGTGGCCCAGCTTGCGCCACAGCTCCTCGGCCAGGTGCGGGGCGAACGGCGCCACCATCAGCACCAGCGGCTCGGCCACCTCGCGGGGCGTGGCCGACAGTTGGGTCAGCCCGTTGGTCAGCTCGATCAGCTTGGCGATCGCGGTGTTGAACCGGATGCCGTCCATGTCGCCACGGACCCCGTCGATCACCTTGTGCAGCAGCCGGCGGGTCGCCTCGTCGGCCGGGTCCTCGGTGATCCGCAGCGCGCCGGTCTGCTCGTCGACGACGGCCCGCCAGACCCGCTGCAGGAACCGGTACGAGCCCACCACCGCCCGGGTCTCCCAGGGGCGGGACACCTCCAGCGGGCCCATCGACATCTCGTACACCCGGAAGGTGTCCGCGCCGTAGGCGGCGCACATGTCGTCGGGTGTCACCACGTTCTTCAGCGACTTGCCCATCTTGCCGTACTCGCGGTTGACCGCCAGGTCGCCCAGGTAGTACGCGCCGTCGCGCTCCATGACCTCCTCGGCCTGCACGTAGCTGCCGCGCGAGTCGGTGTACGCGTACGCCTGGATCATGCCCTGGTTGAACAGCTTGCGGAACGGCTCGAACGACGACACGTGGCCCAGGTCGAACAGCACCTTGTGCCAGAACCGCGCGTACAGCAGGTGCAGCACGGCGTGCTCGGCCCCGCCGACGTACAGGTCGGTGCCGCCGCAGTCGCCCTCGCCGCGCGGACCCATCCAGTAGCGCTCGTTCTCGGCGTCGACGAACCGCCCGCTGTTCGTCGGGTCCAGGTAGCGCAGCTCGTACCAGCAGGAGCCGGCCCACTGCGGCATCACGTTCGTCTCGCGGGTGTAGCGCTTCGGCCCGTCACCCAGGTCCAGCTCGACCTCGACCCAGTCCCGTCGCCGCGACAGCGGGGTCTCCGGGTTGGAGTCCGCGTCGTTCGGGTCGAACGTCTTCGGGGAGAAGTCGTCCACCTCGGGCAGCTCGACGGGCAGCATCTCCTCGGGCAGGGCGATGGCCGCGCCGGTCTCGTCGTAGACGATCGGGAACGGCTCACCCCAGTAACGCTGCCGGGAGAACAGCCAGTCGCGCAGCCGGTAGGTCACCGCGCCGGTGCCGTGCCCGTTCGCCTCCAGCCAGGCGATGATCGCCGCCTTGGCGTCGGCGACCCCCAGGCCGTTCAGGTCCAGGCCGCGCTCGGGCGCGGCGCTGTTGATCGCCGGGCCGTCCCCGGTGTACGCCGTGCCGTCGAAGCCCTCCGCCGGCTGCACGGTACGCACGATGGGCAGCTCGAAGACCTCCGCGAACGCCCAGTCCCGCTCGTCCTGAGCCGGCACCGCCATGATCGCGCCGGTGCCGTAGCCGGCCAGCACGTAGTCGGCGATGAAGATCGGGATCTGCCCACCGGTGACCGGGTTGGTGGCGTACGCCCCGACGAAGACGCCCGTCTTCTCCTTGGTGTCGGCCTGCCGCTCGACGTCGGTCTTGGCCGCCGCCGCCTTGCGGTACGCCTCGACGGCCGCCCGGGGGCTGGCGTGCCCGCCGCTCCAGGCGTCCCTCGTCCCGTCCGGCCAGGCGGCCGGCACCAGCGCGTCGACCAGCTCGTGCTCGGGCGCCAGCACCATGTAGGTGGCGCCGAAGACGGTGTCCGGGCGGGTGGTGAACACCCGGATCGGCTCCCGCTCGGTCGGGAAGTCGATGTGCGCGCCCTGCGAGCGACCGATCCAGTTGCGCTGCATCAGCTTGATCGGCTCGGGCCAGTCCAGGCTGTCCAGGTCGTCCAGCAGCCGGTCACCGTACGCGGTGATCCGCATCTTCCACTGCTTCAGGTTGCGCTTGAAGACCGGGAAGTTACCCCGGTCGGAGCGACCGTCGGCGGTGACCTCCTCGTTGGCCAGCACGGTGCCCAGCCCCGGGCACCAGTTGACCGGGGCCTCGGAGACGTACGCCAGGCGGTGGTCGTCGACGACCTGGCGGCGCTCGGCGACGCTCAGCTCGGCCCAGGCCCGACCGTCCGGGGTGGGGCGGTTACCGCCCTCGAACTCGGCGATCAGCTCGGCGATCGGGCGGGCCCGGCCGGCGTCGCGGTCGTACCAGGAGTTGAAGATCTGCAGGAAGATCCACTGGGTCCAGCGGTAGAAGTCGGTGTCGATGGTGGCCACCGAGCGGCGCTCGTCGTGCGCCAGCCCCAGCCGACGCAACTGCGCCTTGTACCGCTCGATGTTCGCCACGGTGGTGGTCCGGGGGTGGGTGCCGGTCTGCACCGCGTACTGCTCGGCGGGCAGACCGAAGGCGTCGAAGCCCATCGCGTGCAGCACGTTGCGACCGGCCATCCGCTGGTAGCGGGCGTAGCAGTCGGTGCCGATGTAGCCCAGCGGGTGCCCGACGTGCAGGCCGGCTCCGGACGGGTACGGGAACATGTCCAGCACGTACAGCTTGTCCGCGCCGGCGCGGGGGTGGGTCGGGTCGGCCAGCGGGCCGGTCGGGTTCGGTGCGTGGAAGGTGCCCTCGCGCGCCCAGGTGTCCTGCCAACGGATCTCGATCTCGTCGGCCAGGGCCGCGGTGTACCGGAACGGGGGGATGTCGCCCGCCGGTGCGGCTGCCTCACTCATCGTCTCTCCTCGCTTCGCTTCGCTTCGTCTCGGCGTCGCCGGGCCGGGCCGGCAGCGGGCACAAAAATGCCCCTCGCACAGGAGGGGCCGCCGTGCTGTCGCGCGTTCAGCGCATCAGCACGGCCCGGTAAGAAGCAGGAAGACTCCGGCCATGTTCGGCAGTGTACCTCGCCGTCGGTTCGGCCCGCGGGCCGCAGGGGTGCGCCGGGGCACGATCCCCCGAGGCGGCGAATATCGGGGCGTAACCGACGGACTACCTGCGGGGGTCGGCGATAACGACAAACATGGTTAGCCTGAGAGGCTAGTGAGAATCCTGCGGCAAACGAGGCTCGACGTCGCGAACCCAACGGCGGGTCCAGGTGCTCTCTAGAGAGCTGCCGTGACAGCGACGAGGAGGAGGCCCGTGACACAACAGACCTGGGACGAGGTTGGCGGTCTACTGCCGCACGACGAGTTCCGCGCCGCCAGCGAGGCCATCGTGGCCAACATCGAGCAGGTCATCGAGGGTAAGACCGCCACCGTGCGGCTCGCCCTGGCCGTGTTGCTCGCCGAGGGTCACCTCCTGATCGAAGACGTCCCCGGTGTCGGCAAGACCAAGCTGGCCAAGGCCCTCGCGCGGTCCATCGACTGCACGGTACGACGGATCCAGTTCACCCCCGACCTGCTGCCCAGCGACGTCACCGGGGTCAGCGTCTACAACCAGGAGACGCACGACTTCGAGTTCCGCCCGGGTGCCGTCTTCGCCAACCTGGTGGTCGGCGACGAGATCAACCGGGCCTCGCCGAAGACCCAGTCGGCGCTGCTGGAGTGCATGGAGGAGCGGCAGGTCACCGTCGACGGGGTGACGTACCAGCTCCAGACCCCGTTCATGGTCATCGCCACCCAGAACCCGATCGAGATGGAGGGGACCTACCCGCTGCCCGAGGCGCAGCGCGACCGGTTCACCGCCCGCATCGCGATGGGTTACCCGGACTCCAACGCCGAGCTGGCCATGCTCGACGGCCACGGTGCCACCGACCCGCTGAACGAGCTGCGCGCGGTCTCCGACGCGGCCATCGTCCGGCAGCTCATCGCCACCGTCCGGCAGGTGCACGTCGCGGACGCGGTCAAGCAGTACGCGATCGACCTGGTCACCGCCACCCGCGAGGCCCCCGACCTGCGGCTCGGCGCCTCCCCCCGAGCCACCCTTCAGCTACTGCGCACCGCCCGGGCGGTCGCCGCCCTGGAGGGCCGCGACTACGTCCTCCCCGACGACCTCCAGGCCCTGGCGGTGCCGGTGCTCGCGCACCGGATCATCCCGACCGCCGACGCGCAGCTCGCCCGACGCACCACCGACGCGATCGTCTCCGAGCTGGTGCACCGCCTGCCGCTGCCGCACGACCGGCAGCGCAACCCGTACGACACCCGGCCCGCTTCCGGCAACGGCCGCGCGCCCTACGAGCCGCGGAGGCCATGACGTGCGTGCCGGGCTGCGCGGGCTGACCACCCGCGGGCGCTCCTTCCTCGCCGCCGCGGTCGCGGCGGCGCTCTCGTCCGGCATCCTCGGCGAGAAGGACCTGCTCCGGGTGGCTGTGCTGCTGGCCATCCTGCCGTTGCTGGCCGCGGCCTACGTCGGGCGCAGCCGTTACAAGCTGGCCTGCAACCGGTCACTGGACCCGCACCGGGTTCCGGTCGGCGCCAATTCCCGCGTGGTGCTGCGCTTGCAGAACCTCTCCCGGCTTCCGACCGGCACCCTCCTGCTGGAGGACCGGCTGCCCTACGCGCTGGGCAGCCGGCCCCGGGTGGTGCTGGAGCGGCTCGGCGCGCACCAGGCCAGTTCCGTGGCGTACACGGTGCGGGCCGATGTGCGGGGCCGGTACGACGTGGGCCCGCTGGTGGTCCGGATCACCGACCCGTTCGGTCTCTGCGAACTCACCCGGTCCTTCCCCAGCACCGACCACCTCACGGTCATCCCGCAGGTCACCCCCCTGCCGTCGGTCCGGCTTCCCGGCGAGTACGCGGGCAGCGGCGACAGCCGCGCCCGGTCGGTGGCGGTGCACGGCGAGGACGATGCGGCGACCCGGGAGTACCGGCGCGGCGACGACCTGCGCCGGGTGCACTGGAAGTCCACAGCGCGTACCGGTGAGCTGATGGTGCGCCGCGAGGAGCAGCCGTGGGAGAGCCGGGCCACCGTCGTTCTGGACACCCGGGCGTACGGCCACCGCGGCGAGGGGCCGACTGCCAGTTTCGAGTGGGCCGTGTCCGCCGCCGCGAGCGTCGCCGTCCACCTTCGACAGGCCGGCTACAAGCTGCGCCTGGTCACCGGCTCGGGCGTCGACGTGGACGCGTCGGAGGCCGGCGGTGACGGTGCGCTGCTCGACCACCTCGCGGAGGTGCGCCTGGATCAGCGCGCCGACGTGACGGGTCTCGTGCAGCGGGTCCGCCAACGCGCCGACGGTGGGTTGATCATCGGGCTGTTCGGCACGGTGAGCGTGGCCGAGGCGGAGCTGCTGGCCGGGCTGCGGGGCAACGGCGCGACCTGCATCGGTTTCCTGCTGAACAGCTCCACCTGGCTCAGCCTGCCGGAGAAGGCCCGGGCCGAGGCGGAACACGCGCACGGCGCCGCCGTCCTCGCCATGTTGCAGAGTGGCTGGCGCGTCGTCGGCGTCGACCACGGTGCCCGACTGCCGGCGCTGTGGCCGCAGGCCGGCCGGGGCTCCCAGGGCTTCGCCCTGCGCGCCGCACTGGCGGAGACGGTCGCCGGCGGCGTGCGATGAACGGAGAGGTCCCCTCATGATCGCCAGTCGGAACATCGGCCTGGTCGCGGCCACGGCCACGCTGCTGGCCGCCGCGCCGCTGTCGGCCATCTTCCAGAGCTGGACGTGGCTCGTCGAGTCGATCATCGCGGTCGCCGTGGTGGCCGGTGCGGCCGCGCTGACCAGGCTCGTCCGGGCACCACTGTGGGGTCAGGTGCTGGGCATGCTTGCCGGCTTGGCCCTCGCCCTGACCTGGTTGTTCCCCAGCAACGAGGAACTGCTCGGCATCCTGCCCACGCCGGGCACGTTCGCGCACTTCGCCGACCTGCTCAACGGCTCGTTGCAGGACATGCGCTCGTACGGAGTCGAGGTCCCGGACACCGACCCGCTGCTGTTCATCGCCGTCCTCGGCGTCGGCGCGGTCGCCGTACTGGTGGACGTCCTGGCGGTGGGGCTGCGCCGGCCCGCGCTGGCGGGGCTGCCGATGCTCGCCATCTACTCGGTGCCGGTCGCCGTCTACGTGGACAGCGTGCCCGCGACGCCGTTCGTGGTGGGCGCCGCCGGTTACCTCTGGCTGCTGGTCACCGACAACGTCGACCGGGTACGCAGGTTCGGGCGCCGGTTCACCGGCGACGGCCGCGACGTCGACGTGTGGGAGTCCTCGCCGCTGGCGTCGGCCGGTCGTCGGCTCGCGGTGGTCGGGGTGGTGCTGGCGGTGGCGCTGCCGTTGGCGGTGCCCGGCATGAGCGGTGGGCTCCTCGACTCCCTCAGCCGAGGTCAGGGCAACGGCACCGGCAACGGGTCCGGTCCGGGCGGCACGTCGGGTCGGATCGACCTGTTCGCCTCGCTCGCCGGTCAGCTCAACCAGTCCCAGGTGGCCGACCTGGTCAAGGTCACCACCTCCGAGCCCGACCCGTTCTACCTGCGCTACGCGGTCGCCGACGAGCTGCGCCCGAGCGGTTTCCAGGCGCGCAACCCGAGCGGCCGGCCGGCCAACCGGGACCTGCCCAACCCGGCCGAGCGGGTCCGCCCCGGCGTGCAGCAGACCACCTACCGGGCCACCGTCGAGGTCACCAAGAGCCTGAGCATGGCGCTGATGCCGGTGTACGCCGAGCCGGTGCGCACCGACGACCTCAGCGGCAACTGGCTCTACGACCCCAACCAGCAGGTCGTCTTCTCCAACCGGGAAAACTCCCGGGGCCGGAAGTACTCCTTCGACTACGTCCGCTCGACGTACTCGCCGGCGACGCTGCGGGCCACCCCACCGCTGCCGGCCGACCACCCCCTGAACCGGCAGATGACCGCCACCCCCGGGCCGGTGCCCGAGGTGGAGGAGCTGGTCAAGGGGCTGACCGAGGGCAAGCGCACCGACTACGACCGGGTGTTGGCGATCTACCAGCACTTCTCGTCGGACAACGGGTTCAGCTACCGGCTGAGCACCGAGAGCGGCAGCAGCGGGCAGGACATCGTCAACTTCCTCACCAACAAGGTCGGCTACTGCCAGCAGTACGCGGCCGCGATGGCGTGGCTGGTCCGCGCGGCGGGCATCCCGGCCCGGGTGGCGTTCGGGTTCACCAACGGCAGCAAACGCGACGGTGACACGTTCACGCTCACCAACCTCAACCTGCACGCCTGGACCGAGGTCTTCTTCGCCGGGGTCGGCTGGGTGCCGTTCGACGCCACCCCGACGTACGGGGTGCCGGGGGCCACCCGATCGGCCTGGGCACCGGACACTGACGCGCCGGAACCAACCGCCCCGGGCACCGGCGTCACGGACACCCCGACGGGCCCCGAGGCGTCGGCCGGCCCGGCCGGGCCCGACAACGCCGACCGGGACATCGACGACGGGCTGTCCCTGGGCGGCACCACGCCGACCGAGCAGCCACCGGTCTGGCCCTGGTGGACGGCGGGGCTGCTGGCCCTGCTGGCACTGTTGGCCATCCCCGCGCTGCGCCGGTTGGCGCTGCGCCGCCGACGCGGTGTCCAGCCGGCGAGCGCCAAGGCGGCCTCCACGGCGGCCCTCGGCGACGGTGTCGAGCCGGGGGCGCGGGTGGTGGTGGTCGGTGTGGACGCCGACCGGGCCCGCGCGGACGCACACGCCGCCTGGGCGGAGCTGCTCGACACGATGGTGGACTTCCGGGTGCCGGTCGACCTGACCGAGACGCCCCGGGCGACCGCGGACCGGCTGGTCCGGGACACCCTCGGCGACGACACCGCCGCGACCGGGTCGGCGCGGCTGCTCGGCCAGGCCGAGGAGCGAGCCCGTTACGCACGGGACCCGCTCACCGGTGAGCGGTTGCTGCCGGCGCTACGCGCGGTCCGTGGGGCGCTGGCCGCACGGGCCGACCGACGCACCCGCCTGGTCGCCGCCGTGTTGCCGCCGTCGGTGCTGCTGCGGTGGCGGACCAGCATGGCGGACACGTCCGGCCGGATGGTGGCGCTGACCGGGCGAGCCCGGTATCGGTTGCTGCGCTGGAACCCTCGACGGCTGTTGGCGGACCGAGCGGCCCGCTGAGCAACATCCGTTCCGGGGCGGGGTGGGCGGTCCACCAACCGCCACCCCGCCCCGGCTACGCCCGCCCCGCCCCGCCCAACGGCTTGATCAAGTGATGAGAAGTAGGTCGGGGAGCATCGCCAGGTCTACTTTTCGTCATTTGATCAAGGCATCGGCAACCCAGCACGCGAGCACGTGCCAGCGGCCCGCGAACGCGCACAACGGCGCAGCTGCGGGCAGCGATGGGTCACTCAGCGGAAAAGGGCGCGCGGATACGACCGAGGTCGCCGGGGCCTGTGCCCGGCGACCCGCTCGTCGCGGCGTTCGGCCCGCCTCAGCGGCGGAACCGACTCAGCGGTGCCCCTCCGGGCGCTGCCGCCACCTGTCCTCCATGCGGTCCAGGAGTGACGACTTGCGACCGGACCGGCCACCGCGGGGGCGACGACGACTCGTCGTGCCGCCCACCACGTGCAGGTCGGGTGACTGCGCCCGTCGGTGCGACTGCACCGCGTACGCGGCCGAGGCCAGCATGACGACAAAGCCCGCCACCGCCAGCGGTGGAGTCTTGATCACCGCCCCGTAGACCAGTAGAGCCAAGCCAGCGATGACGACGCCGGCGGCGACGAGCAGGCGACGCCGCGCATGGAAGCGCGGATCGCTGGCGCGCACGGCCGAGGCGAATTTGGGGTCCTCGGCAAGCGACCGCTCGATCTGCTCGAACAGCCGCTGCTCGTGCTCCGAGAGCGGCACGGCACTCCTCCCCGGTCACGTTGGTCGGGCCCACTCGGGCCGACAGACCGTGGCAGCCAACCGGCTGCTTACCCGCAAGTCTACGAGGGGGCTCGCGCGTCGGAAAGCGGGACGACCTACGGGTGGGATGGTTTTTCCTTTCGGTGAGCGTCACGGTCGCCCATCAGACTGGCCGGACCTATGACGGACCGCCCGAATCGGGCAGCGGCGGCGTCGGCGGCAGCTTCCGCCTCCCGCCAGCCGCGCTCGGGCGCGCCGAGGGTGAGCTGCCGGGGGGCGCCCTGCGCCGGGGCGAGCCCCTCCACCCGGACACCGACGAGCCGGATCCGCTCGCCCGGGTCCAGTGCGGTGTAGAGCGCCCAGACCGTGTCGAACATCTCGCGGGCGGTGTCGGTGGGCACGTCGAGGGTGCGGGAACGACTGACGGTGCGGAAGTCGGCAAGCCGCACCTTGAGGGCGACGGTGCGCCCGACCTGCCCGGAGCCGCGCAACCGGACGCCGACCTTGGCGCTGAGCGCGAGCAACGCGCGGCGGATCTCCAGCGGGTCGGCCACGTCGACGTCGAAGGTCACCTCGGCGCCGATCGACTTGTCGACGTGCTCGGGGCTGACCCGGCGCGGGTCCCGTCCCCAGGCCAGCTCGTGCAGGTGGGCCGCCGACGCCGCGCCGACCGCCTTGCGGAGCATGCCCAGCGGGGCCTCGGCGAGGTCGCCGACGGTGGACAGGCCGAGCCGGCGCAGCGACTCCGCGGCCCGCTCCCCCACCCCCCAGAGCGCGTCCACCGGCAGCGGGTGCAGGAACTCCAGCACCTGGCCCGGGGGCACCACCAGCAGGCCGTCCGGCTTGGCCCGGGTGGAACCGAGCTTGGCCACGAACTTGCTCGGCGCCACCCCGACCGAACAGGTGAGCGCCTGCTCCTCGGCGACCCGTCGGCGGATCAGCCGGGCGATGGTGGCCGGGGAGCCGAAGAGCCGGCGGGCGCCGCTGACGTCGAGGAACGCCTCGTCGAGGGAGAGCGGCTCGACAAGCGGGGTGACGTCCCGGAAGATCTGCATCACCGCCCGGGAGGCGGCCGTGTAGGCGGCGAATTCCGGTGGCAGGTAGACCGCGTGCGGGCAGCGCGCCCGAGCCTGGCTGGTCGGCATCGCGCTGCGGACGCCGTACCGGCGGGCCTCGTAGCTGGCCGAGCTGACCACCCCGCGCGGCCCTACCCCGCCGACGATGACCGGCTTACCGCGCAGCTCGGGGCGACGGCGCACCTCGACGGCGGCGAAGAAGGCGTCCATGTCGACGTGCAGGATCGGGCTGCCCGAGTCGTCGGCATCCGGCCCGAAGCGCGGATCCCCGCCACCCCGGGGCAACGACTGACTGCGGCCCATCCCGGCAGGTTAACCCGGAGGTACGACACCACCAGCCGCCGACGGGCCGGGCCGTACCCCGGTCAGCCGCGCACGACGAGCAGCGGCACGGTCAGCTCGGCGGCGGTGTCCGACCCGTGGTACGCCACCAGCTTCGACGCCATCGGCCGCTCGGTGCGGCTGGCCATCACCGCGTAGGTGTCGTTGCAGGTCACCACCACATCGCCGATGCGACCCAGGTGGTCCTCGGGCACCGGCCCGAACCAGCCGGTGGCCACCACCTCGTCGCGGGTGCGTACCCGCGCGGCGTCGCCGAGGACTGCCGACCAGGCGGCCACCACGTCGTCGAGCGCGCCCGGCACGACGTGCAGGTACCGCACCCGGGCCTCACCGGCGACCACCCGGATCCCGTCGCGCAGGCGGCTGTCGGTGTCCAGGTCGAAGCGGTGCGCGGCGGGGATGTCGAGCTGGCCGTGGTCGGCTGTCACCAGCAGCGCCGCGTCCGGCGGGAGCCCGTCGACCAGCCGGGCGACAAGCGCGTCCACCTCGGTGGCGGCGACCCGCCAGGGCACCGAGTCGACGCCGCTGACATGGCCGTGCCGGTCCAGGTCGGCGTGGTAGCCGGAGACCAGCGTCGGCCCGGAGCCAGCGGCCAGCGCGGCCAGCATGGCGGCGGCCACCGCGTCCCCGCCGGCGGCGCCCCGGAAGTCGCCACCCCGGTTGGCGGCCAGTGTCAGCCCGCTGCCGCCGAACTCCGGCCGACTCACCACTGTCGTCGTCACACCGGCGGCGCGGGCGCGCTCCAACTGGGTGGTCACCGGCTGCCAGCTCAGCGGCGACGGATCCCCGGCCCAGTCGGTGTGGGTGAGCACCCGGTCCGCGCCGGGCACCCGCACGGTGAAGCCGAGCACCCCGTGCGCGCCGGCCGGCACGCCGGTGCCCAGCGACACCAGGCTCGTCGGGGTGGTGGACGGGAACCCGGCGATGAGCGGCCGGCCCACCGTCGCGGCGAGCCCGGCGAGCGTCGGCGCGTACGGGGCGGCGGTCGGCACCTGGTACCAGCCGAGCCCGTCGACAAGCAGCACGGCGATCCGGCGTACCCCGGCCAGGGTGGGGGCCAGCCCGAGCGGGTCGGCCGAGCCGGGCACGCCCAGCACGGCGAGCGCGCTGGGCAGCACGTCGGCGAGACGGCCGCCGCCGTGGTCCGGCCCGAGGACGGCCAGCGGCGCCGGGGTCGGCGAGTCGCTCATGCCGGTCGGCGGGCGAAGAGGTGCAGTTGGGCGGCCAGGTCCCGGTACGGCGGTTGGGCGGCCAACGCGCGTTCCAGCTCGACCACCGCGGCGGACTGGCCGTCGGCGACCGCGGCCGGCAGCAGGTCGGCCAGCACGCGTACCCCGTGGATCTCCTCGACGACCAGCCCGGCGGCGCTGAGCAGCGCGGCGGCGCCGGGGGCGTCGTAGCGCCGGCGCAGCGTGTCGCGCGGCCCGGCGGTGCCGGCCGGATCGGCGGCCAGGGCGGTCGCCACGTCCAGGTGCCCGTTCATCGCCCGGCCCAGCACGGCGGCGGCCCGGCCGGCCACCAGCACACTTGCCGCGCCGCCGGGACGCAGCGCGGTGGCCAGCGCGGACACCACAGGCGTCGGGTCGTCGACCACCTCCAGCACGGCGTGGCAGAGCACCAGGTCGACGCCGGCCGGTTCGACAAGCCCGGCGAGGGCGTCACCGTCGCCCTGCACGGCGGCGATCCGGTCGGCCACCCCGGCCTCGGCGGCCCGGCGGGTGAGCGCCGCGAGGGCGTCGGGGCTGGCGTCGACCACTGTGACGCGGTGCCCGGCGCGGGCCAGCGGGACGGCGAAACCGCCGGTGCCGCCGCCCACGTCGAGCACTGTCAGCTCGGCGTCGCCGCGTCGGTCCAGCTCGGCGCGGAGCACCGACCAGATCACTGCGGTACGGGGTGTCAGCGGCGGCCCGGCGAACCGGCCTCGGGTCTGCTCCACCCGGACGAGCCTAGTCACCCGGTCCAGTCAGCCCTTACGGCCGGTGGTGGCGATGCCCTCGACGAAGTGCCGCTGGGCCAGGAAGAACAGGATGATCATCGGGATGGTGGCGAGCACGCTGCCGGCGAGCACGATCTCCCACTGCTGCTCGCCGCCGTAACCGAACCGGTCCAGCACGACCTTGAGCCCGCGCGGCAGGGTGTAGAGCTGCTCGTTGCGCAGGTAGATCAGCGGTTTGAGCAGGTCCGTCCAGCTCGCCTTGAACTCGAAGACGAAGGCGACGAGCAGCGCCGGCCGGATCAACGGGAAGGCCAGCTTCCAGAAGAGCTGCGGGTAGCTCGCCCCGTCCATCCGGGCGGCCTCGAAGTATTCCCGGGGCAGCGACAGCAGGAACTGCCGCAGCAGGAAGATGTAGAACGCCGAGCCGAACAGGTTGCCCGCCCAGAGCGGCACCTGGGTGTCGGTCAGGCCCAGGTTCGACCAGATCAGGTACGTCGGGATCATGGTCACCGCGAACGGCAGCATCATGGTCGCCAGCACGAGCCCGAAGAGCAGGTTGCGGCCGGGGAACCGGAAGTAGGCGAAGCCGAAGGCCACCCAGGCGCTGGAGAGGGTGACCGCCGCGGCGGCGGCCACGCCGACCACCACACTGTTGCCGAACCAGGTCAGCAGCGGCACCGCCTGCCACGCCTCGGCGTAGTTCTCCGGGGCGAACGGGGTGGGCAGGAAACCCGGGGCGAAGACGTACTCGCGGGGGCGTAGCGAGGCGCTGACCAGCCAGACGAACGGCAGCATGAAGACCACCGCGGCACCCACGAGCGTCACCACGAAGAGCGCTCGCTGCCAGCGAGGCCGACGGCCCTCCACGGCCGCCGACCGGGGCGCCGCCGGCCGGCCCGGCGAGATGCCGGACACCGGCGACGCGGCGCCCCGCTCGACGGCGGTGGTCACGACACGGCCCCGGCCGCCGGGTCCTCCTCGGCCCGGGACCGCCGAGCGTTGGCGACCGGGCCGTCGGTGACCTGGTATTCGCGCGGCTCAAGGTGCTGCTCGGGCACCCAGCCGGCGGTCAGTCGGGTGCGTCGCGCGTTGGCCACGCCGTTGTGGCCCATCATGCCCGTCACTTGTCTTCTCCCTCGTAGTACACGAACCGGTTGCTGAGTTTCACCTGTATCAGAGTGATGATCAAGATGATCACGAAAAGCAGCCACGCCATCGCCGACGCGAAGCCCATGTGCAGGAACTGGAACGCCTCCTGGAACAGGTGGATGACGTAGAAACTGGCCGCGTCGCTGTTGAAGGAGTTCTGGGTCTGCCGGTTGCCGAAGTACATGGTGTAGACCTCGGTGAACATCTGCAGCGACGCGATCGTGTTGACGATCAGCGTGAAGAACAGCGCGCCGGAGATCATCGGCAGGGTGACCGAACGGAACCGCGCCCACGGGCCGGCGCCGTCGATGGCCGCCGCCTCGTACAGGTCACGGGGCACGTTCTGCAACGCGGCCAGATAGATGATCACCGTCGAGCCGAGGCTCCACAGACTCATCAGGATGATGCCGGGCATCACCCAGTGCGGGTCGGTGGTCCAACTCGGACCGTCGAACCCGACCAGGCCCAGCGCCCGGTTGATCAGGCCGTCCTGGGTGTTGAGCAGCAGCAGGAAGAGGATGCCGACCGCCACCGCCGGGGTCATCACCGGCAGGTAGAAGACCGTCCGGAAGAAGCCCTGCAGCCGGCCGACCCGCTTGAGCAGCAGCGCCAGCCCCAGCGAGATGAGCATCACCAGCGGCACGTGCAGAGCCGTGTAGTAGACGGTGTTGCCGAGACTACGGGCGACCGCCGGGTCGCTCATCAGCTCCCGGTAGTTGTCCAGCCCGGTGTACTCCGGTGGGTTGATCACGTCGTACTCGGTGAAGCTCAACCAGAGGCTGGCGACCATCGGCCCGGCGTAGAAGATCAGGAACCCGATGATCCAGGGCGCCAGGAAGAGGTACGCCCAGCGGGCCTCCCGCCGGGCCAGCGGCGTACGACGACGCCGGCCCGGGGCAGGAGCGGTGACGGTGGCCATCTTTGGCTACTTCGCGGCCTTGTCGAGGGCCGCGGTGGCCTCCTGCTGGGCTCGCTGCAACGCCTGCGCGGGCTGGGCCTGGCCGGCGAGCACCCGGTTGACCGCGTCGTAGTACGCCTTGTCGAACTCGGCGCCGGCCGGTGAGGCGGGCAGCGCGAACGCGACGTCCTGCACCGAGCGGATGGTCGCCACCGCGTCGTCGAAGCGCTTGTTGCCGGTCGGCTGGTACAGCTCGTCGAAGATCTTCTTGTCGGCCTCGGCGTTGGCGGTGTAGACGCCGGTGAACGGCTGGCCGGCGGCCTTGCGGGCCTGCACCCGGGCCTTCGCGGCGGCCACCCAGGTGTCGGTGGCGGTCATCTGCTTGACGAACGCGCACGCCGCGTCCGGGTTCTTCGCACCCTTGGTGATCACCCAGGCCTGCCCACCGGACTGGGTCAGCGGCTTGCCCTGCCGGTCGGTGAACGGCTTGACCACCAACTCGGCGTTCGGGCTGTTCTTGGCGGCCTGGTTGAGGAACCACTCCTCCATCGGCCACGCCACGATCTGGTTCTTGGACAGCGGGTTCTGCGCGCCGAAGAAGTCGAAGGTGTCCCGGAAGGACTTGAATTTGCCCCAGCCGCCCTGCTGCTGGATGAGGTTGACCCCGGTGGTCAGCGCCTCGATCACCTTGGGGTCGTCCAGCCTGGCGGTGCGGCCGTCGGCGGAGAGCATGTCGACACCGTTGGCCTTGGCCCACATCGGGAGGAACTCCGGGACCTTCGGGTCGATGCCGATCCGGGAGAGCCGACCCCCGGAGACCGCGGCCAACCGGGCGTTGAGCGCGGGCAGCGCCGCCCAGTCGGCCAGGTTGACCTGGTCGGCGGTCAGGCCGGCCTGCCTGAGCAACCCCTCGTTGAGGTAGACCACCCGGACGGTGGAGAACTCCGGAATGCCGTAGACGGTGTCGTCGAGGGTGACCTGGGCGCGGGCCGCCGGGCGGTACTGGTCCAGGTTGATGTCCTGCTTCTTGACACAGTCGGTGAGCGGCTGGATCGAGCCGCGCTTGGCGTACGTGCCGATCAGCTTGCGGTCCATGTAGACCAGGTCCGGCGGGTTTCCGGAGGCGACTGCGGAGAGGAACTGCTGCTCGTCGAAGGCCCCCTCGGTGACCTTCAGGTCGACGTCGGGATGGTCCCGCTTGAACGCGTCGACCCGGGTGGTGGCGATCTCGTCGGAGAAGCCGAAACCCATGGTGCTGAGCGCGCCCTTGGTGGCGGTGCCGCCTCCCGTGTCGCCGCCACCGCCGCCGACTCCTCCGCAGCCGGCGAGCGCCAGGGTGAGCACCCCGGCGAACGCGGTCGCCCGCAGTGTCCGTGCCATGCGTCCTCCCGAGTCCACGCGCGCCACATCGCCCGCGTGACCTGCACTTCTCCTCATTACGCGAACCTCAAACGTGATATTTGGGTAGGCGCGCGGTCACCGGAAGTCACGGGAGGCGGGGCTGACCGGTGGCTCGATGGCGTCCAGTCGGTCGGCGACCAGGTTGGTCACCCCCTCGTGCCGCTGCAACCGCCCCCGCACCACGAGCGCGGCGCTGGTCCGGGCCACCCGCCGGTAGCGCTGCCACAGCCCGGGCGAGCAGGTGACGTTGAGCATCCCCGTCTCGTCCTCCAGGTTGAGGAAGGTGACCCCGCCCGCGGTCGCCGGACGTTGCCGGTGGGTGACGATGCCGCCGACCCGGATCCGTTGCCCCGGCTCCACCCGGCCCAGCCGGGCGATCGGCACCGCGCCGAGCACGTCGAGCTGACCCCTGATGAACCGGGCCGGATGGCTCTCCGGGGACAGCCCGGTGGCCCACACGTCGGCGACCAGCCGGTCCACCGCCTCCATCCCGGGCAACGTGGGCGCCGCCGCGCCGGTCACCGTGCCGGGCAGCCGGCCCGGCCGGTCCTGGGCCGCCGCGCCGGCAGCCCAGAGCGCCTCCCGCCGGGTCAGCCCGAAACAGGCGAAGGCGTCCGCGGTGGCGAGCGCCTCCAGTTGCGCGGCGGTGAGACCGACCCGCCGGGCCAGATCCGGCATGTCCCGGTACGGCCCACCGGCGTCCCGCTCGGCCGCGATCCGCTCGGCCACGTCGGCGCCGAGGGTCCGTACGCTGGACAGGCCGAGTCGGACGGCCGGGCCGCCCAGCCCCCAGGCGTGCGGCGGCTCCCCCGGCCCGCTGCCCCACCGGGTGTCCGGGGTGGACTCCAGCACCGCCAGAGCCCCGCTGGCGTTGATGTCCGGGCGGCGGACCTCCACCCCGTGCCGGCGGGCGTCGTCGACAAGGGTCTGCGGCGAGTAGAAGCCCATCGGCTGGGCGTTGAGCAGCGCCGCCAGGAACGGCGCCGGGTGGTAGCGCTTGAGCCAGGAACTGGCGTAGACCAGGTAGGCGAAGCTCATCGCGTGGCTCTCCGGGAAGCCGTAGCTGGCGAACGCGGTGAGCTTGCGGTAGACGTCGTCGGCCAGCTCGCCGGTGATGCCCCGCTCGGCCATCCCGGCGTAGAGCCGGTCGGCGATGCGGGTCATCCGCTCGACCGAGCGTTTGGCGCCCATCGCCCGGCGAAGCTGGTCGGCCTCGGCCGCGTCGAAGCCGGCCAGGTCGATGGCGAGCTGCATCAACTGCTCCTGGAACAGCGGCACACCCAGGGTCTTCTCCAGGGCGTTGCGCATCAGCGGGTGCGCGAACGTCACCGGCTCCTGGCCGTTCTTGCGCCTGATGAACGGGTGCACCGAACCGCCCTGGATCGGGCCGGGCCGGATCAGCGCCACCTCGACCACCAGGTCGTAGAACTCGCGGGGCTTGAGCCGGGGCAGGGTGGCCATCTGGGCGCGGCTCTCCACCTGGAACACCCCGACCGAGTCGGCCCGGCAGAGCATGTCGTAGACCTCCGGGTCGTCCAGGGTCATGTCACCCAGGTCGAGGCTCTCGCCGATCATGTCGTAGCCGTAGTGCAGGGCGGAGAGCATGCCGAGGCCGAGCAGGTCGAACTTGACCAGGCCGACCGCGGCGCAGTCGTCCTTGTCCCACTGGAGCACGCTGCGCCCGGGCATCCGCCCCCACTCCACCGGGCAGACCTCGATCACCGGCCGGTCGCAGATCACCATGCCGCCGGAGTGGATGCCCAGGTGCCGGGGGAACGTCTGCAACTCGTTGGCGTACTCCACCACCTGCTCGGGGATGTTCTCGACGTCGACCGTGGCGACCGAGCCCCACCTGTCGATCTGCTTGCTCCAGGCGTCCTGCTGCCCGGGTGAGAAGCCGAACGCCTTGGCCACGTCCCGCACCGCCGACCGGGGCCGGTAGGAGATGACGTTGGCGACCTGGGCGGCGTGTTCCCGGCCGTAGCGGGTGTAGACGTGCTGGATCACCTCCTCCCGGCGGTCGGACTCGATGTCCACGTCGATGTCCGGTGGGCCGTCGCGTTCCGGGGCGAGGAACCGCTCGAAGAGCAGCCGGTGCCGGACCGCGTCCACATTGGTGATCCGCAACGCGTAGCAGACCGCCGAGTTGGCCGCCGAACCCCGACCCTGGCAGTAGATGTCCTGCTCACGGCAGAACGTGACGATGTCGTAGACCACCAGGAAGTAGCCGGGGAAGCCCAACTCCTCGATCATGTTCAGCTCGTGGTCGAGTTGCGCGTACGCCGCCGGGTGCGCCTGCGGCGGCCCGTAGCGCTCGTGCGCACCGTCGGCGGTCAGCTTGCGCAGCCAGCTCATCTCGGTGTGCCCCGGCGGCACCGGGTACGCCGGCAACTGCGGCGCGACGAGCTGGAGGTCGAAGGCCAACTCGGCGCCGAACTCGGCGGCCCGAGCCACCGCACCCGGGTACGTGGCGAACCGGGCCGCCATCTCCGCGCCGCTGCGCAGGTGGGCGGTGGCCGCGGCGGGCAGCCACCCGTCGATCTCGTCCAGGCTGCGGCGGGCCCGGACGGCGGCGACGGTGGTGGCCAGCCGACGCCGGCCAGGGCTGGCGTAGTGCACGTTGTTGCTGGCCACCGTCGGCAACCCGGCCGCGGCGGCCAGCCCGGCGAGCGCGTCGTTGCGGTCGGCGTCGATGGGATGACCGTGGTCGGTCAGCTCCACCGCGACCGTCTCCGCGCCGAAGAGCGCGGTCAGCCGGTCCAGCTCGCGGGCCGCCGCGTCCACCCCCTCGGTGAGCAGCGCCCCCGGCACGTGCCCCTTGCGGCAGCCGGTCAACACCAGCACGTGGTCGCGCAGCTCGGCGGCGACCTCCTCCAGGTCTCCGTAGACCGGGCGGCCCTTCTCCCCGCCGCGCAACTGGGCGCGGGCGATGGTGGTCGCCAGCCGGGCGTACCCCTCGTGGCCGTGCGCGAGCACCAGCAGGTGCGCGCCGTGCGGGTCGGGTTCGCCGTTCTGCGGGCCGGGCAGTCCGAGGGACAGCTCCGCGCCGAAGATGGTCGGCAGGCCCAAGGTGCGAGCCGCCTCGGCGAACCGGACCACCCCGTAGAAGCCGTCGTGGTCGGTGACGGCGAGCGCGGTGAGCCCCAGCCGGGCCGCCTCCTCGGCCAGCTCCTCCGGGTGACTGGCACCGTCGAGGAAGCTGAAGTTGGTGTGCGCGTGCAGCTCCGCGTAGGGCACCACCTCGTCCGGGCGGGTCAGCTCCGGTGGCTGGTACTGCTCGCGCCGACGGCTCCAGGCCGGGGAGTCGCCCCCGTCGGCGTCCACGGCGAGCGGGTCCACCACGTGCAGGTGCCGCTCCTCGCGCGACCGCCCGCCGCCGGAGCCGCCCGACCCGCCGGAGCCGCCGCCGGCCCGCCCGGAGAGCACCCGCTCCAGCTCCGACCAGGGCATCTTCGGGTTGTGGAAGCTCATTCCCGCACCCCCGCCCTGATCGACTCGACCTCCGGGAAGTCGGGCTGTCCGGGGCGGCGGGACACCCCGACTTCCGGAATGCCGAGTCGATCAAGCCCGGCTGGACGCTCAGTCATAGATCGCCTCCACCAGCCACTGCCCGGCCTCGACGGCGAGCAGCAGGGCGGCGCCGTCGGCCAGGCAGACCTGGAACCGGGCCCGCCGCCGCGCCTCGGCCGGGGCCCACCACCGCTCGTCCACCGGCCACGGGCCGACCCAGCCCACGATCTCCGCCGGCCGGCCGGCACCGACCACCAGCCGGGCCGGTGGGGCGCTCACCGCCAACCGCGCGCTGATCACCACCGGCTCGCCGGCGGCGTCGTGCACCGTCGCGGCGAGCGGGCTGGGCAGCACCACCGCCGGTGCGGGCGCCGGCAGCCGGCCGGGCCACGGCGGCACCCCGCCCGCACCGCGGTCGGCAGGCCGACCGGCACCGACGGCCCGGCCACCGCCGCTGGCGATCGACTCGCCGGGCAGCCGCGCCGGGCCGGGACGCGGGATCGGCTCGCCGGGCAGCCGCGCCGGGCCGGGACGCGGGATCGGCTCGCCGGGCAGCCGCGCCGGGCCGGGACGGGTGGGGAGGCGTTCGTCGCCCCACGGCACCAGTCGCACCTGGTCGGCCGGGGAGCGACCACCGCCGAGCACCGCGGTGACCACCGCCTCCGGGCCGAGGATGCCCTGCACGCGGCTCAACGCCCGGTGTGCCCGTTCCCGCTCCTCGCCGGCCTCCCCCCACAGGCCGGCCTGGAGACCGGCCTGGGCGATCACCCCGGCCGGGACCAGCCGCAACCGGATGATGCCGGCCGTCGGCCGGGCCGGTCGGGCCCCGGTACGACCGTTGCTGCCGGAGAGCCAACCGTCGAGCTGCCAGCGCACCCGGTCGGCGATGGCCGCGGCGGTGAGCAGGCCGTCGTGCCGCCACACCCGGTGCAACTCCTGACCGTGCTCGGTGACCGCCTCGATGCCGAGCCGGGTGCAGGCCAGCCCGTGCCCGGCCAGCCCCTCGTGCAACTGCTCGGCCAGCGCGCGGGCCGCGAACGCCGCCGCGTCGACCCGGTCGATCGGTTCGTCGTACCCAGCGGTCACCGTCAGGTCGGCCGGTGGCTGCCGGACCGCGAGCGGGCGGTGGTCACGCCCGGCCGCGAGCCGGTGGGCCAACGCTCCGTCGAACCCGAACCGGGCCAACACGTCGCCGGCCGGCAACGCGGCGAAGTCGCCGAGGGTACGCACCCCCAGCCGGCGCAGCAGGTCGGCCAGCGCCGACCGGCCGAGCGCCTCGACCGGCAACCCGGCCAGGAACTCCGGTGTCCCGCCCGGTGCCACCACCCGGCCGGCGCGGGCGGCCAACCCGGCCGCGAACACCCCGTCGGCGATGCCGACCTGGCTCTCCACCAGGCACGACTGGGCGACATGCTCGATGATCCGCTCGGCGGCCGCCTCCTCGCCGCCGAGGTAACGGCCCGGCCCCCGGGCGGCCACCGCGCAGGCGCCCGGACGGACCACCTCCACGCCGGCGACCAACTCCTCCACCGCGGCGACCACCGGCTCGAACGCCCGGGCGTCCCGGCCTGGGTCGTACTCCACGACTGTGAGTTGCGGGCAACGACCCTGCGCCTCCCGCTTACGCAGCCCTCGGCGTACCCCCTCGGCGCGGGCCCGCTCGGAGCAGGCGACCACCCGGTTGGCGTGCAGCACGGCGACCGGGCCGGTCGCCGGCACCCCGTCGACGATCTCGGCGGCGAGCACCGGCCAGTCTGGGCACCACAACAACAGAGTGCGTGCCGGAGAACCGGTCACCCCCGACCGACCAGGGCGAGCGGCGTGGCCGGTCGGCCCACGGTCGAGGGCACCGAGCGGGGAATGACCCGGGTCAGCTCGTCACCCGGGAGCCAGACCTTGATCTCCTTGGGTCGGGCGGCCGCACCGCGCCCACGCGCCGAGACGGTGACCTCCCGGCGGCGCAGCCGCCCCCGGCCCTGACCGAGCCCTTCCCACACTCCACGGACCACCTGCAGTGTCACGTCCGCGCCGTCCCACCGGCCATACGGGACGAGCACGCTGCCGCGCTGCCGGGCCCGCGCGGCCAACCGGGTGGCGACCGAGGCGGAGACCGTGGCCGGCACTGTGGTGACCACGACGTCCACCCCGTCGATAAGCGCGGCGACCACGGTGGCCCACTCCGGGCCGGGATTCGGCACCAGGGCCAACCGGTCCAGGGCGATGCCCAGCTCGGCGGCCGCACCCGCACCGAACGTCGGCACACCGACCACGGCGCACCACGAGCCGGCCCGGGACGCCTCGGCGAGCAGGGCCAGCATCAGCGAGGTGCCGCCGCTGCGCTGGGGCTGGCCGGCGGCAACCGCGATGGTGCTCCCCCGGCGCAGGCCGCGGTTGGGCAGCAGACCGGTCAGCTCGGGTGCCACCGGCAGCACCCGATGGCCACCGACCGGGTCGGGTGCGCTCGCCGGGCGCACCAGATCGGCAAGTGCGGCGGAACCGACCACCATGCGGCCCGCCATTGGACCAACCCCCCGTCGTTGCTGTGGATCACATTCAGGACCGGCACGCCGTGCCACCGGCCGCCCGGCTCCCCCCGCGGGGCGGTCGGTGGCACGGCGGGATCATGCGGCGAGGCCGTCCAGGGCCGGTTGGTGGGCCATACCCAGCGCGGTCTCCACCACCGTGACGAACTGTTCGGCGGCGCGGAGCAGGTCGTCGGCCTCCCGGGCGCTGACCACCCGGGGGATGCCGGCCTCGGCGGCGGCGCGCTTGCTGGCCCCGGCGGCGAAGAATCGGGACCACTCGTCGAGCTCCGGAGCGACGGCGCAGAGGAGGACCCAGACGCTGGTGATCCGGTTGCGCCGGCTCGGCGCGGGCCGGGCCCGGGCGGCGAGCAGGGCGGCCGCCGCGCGCAGCGCCGCCAGGTGGGCAGCCGCGTAGCGCAGACCGTCAGGTCGGGTCTGGCCGGCCTCGACCAGCCCGCGCCGAGCCAACATGAGGAGCTGGGCGGGGGTGCGGTGCGGCAGCACGTGCGCCGGCACCGTCGGTGCCTGGGCCGGGTTGGTCGGCATGGGTGTCTCCTCCACGTGGCCGGGCGTCGCCTCGGCGCATTGGTGCCGCCGACGAGACGCCGAGGTCGGGTGGTGCGGAGGAAGACGCACCGGGTGTGGCCGGCCGGGTGTGGACGCTTCCCCACACCACACCCGGCCGGCGTACCGGCGGGTGCGTCGCCCGCTGCCCGGGGGTCGTGGGCGGCGGGCGACGCTCCTGCCTGTCGGGACCAGGCTCGCGACTGCCCGGAAACCCAGGTGCGGCCCGCGGAGCCGCACCGCCCAGAGCTGGCGCCGCGAAACGCCGCGCTCCGGCTGGTTGGAACGGGCGTTCGAGGCAATCGAACACTCGTTCTAACTGCTGCTGACAGTACACCTCCCCACCGACGAAAATGCAACGTGTGACGCGCCGGCCGTGCCGGCCGGCTGAACCGGGCCCCAGCGGACCGGGAAGAATGGCGGGATGCAGCCACACCCGAACGTACGGGCGGTGCAGGACGCGCTCACCGCCGCCGGCACGCTCGACGGCGCCGGTGAGCCCAGCACGATCCGCCTGCTGCCCCACGCGGTGCCCACCGCGGCAGCCGCCGCCGAGGCGCTCGGCGTCGAGGTCGGCCAGATCGCCAACTCGTTGATCTTCGACGCGGACGACACGCCGCTGCTCGTGCTCACCTCCGGCGCGCACCGGGTGGACACCGCCGGCCTGGCCGCGTCGATCGGGGTCACCCGACTGCGCCGGGCCACCCCGACGTTCGTCCAGGCGCACACCGGGCAGCCGATCGGCGGGGTCGCCCCGCTCGGGCACCCGCACCCGCTGCGCACCCTGGTGGACACGGCGCTGGCGACGTACCCCGAGATCTGGGCCGCGGGCGGCGTACCGCAGGCGGTCTTCCCGACCACCTACGCCGAGCTGCTGCGGGTCACCGCCGGCAGCCCGGCCGAGGTGGCGTGAACGAGCCGACGAGCAGGGACAGCAGCGAGGCGCCCCCGCCGCGAAGCGGTGACGTGAGCACAGCGCCGGAGCTGGTCACCCTGCACGTCTGGCGGACCTCCCCCGGCACGCTGCCCCGGGCGCTGACCCGGATGGCGGTGGACCCGCGCCGGCTGCGGGCCCTCCCGGGCGCCCGGTTCGGCAAGCTGCTGGGCACCGGGACCGGCACCGGCTTCGGGCCCGGCGACGCCGACCTGACCCGGTGGGCGGCGCTGACCGTCTGGGACTCCCCCGCCGCGGCGGCCGGCTTCGACGACTCGCCGGTCGGCCGCGCCTGGGCCCGCATCGCCCGCGCCCAGGCCCGGGTCGACCTGCGTCCGCTGACCAGCCGGGGCGAGTGGTCCGGCCAACGACCGTTCGGCGAGCCCGCGGGCGGTCGGGTCACCGGCCCGGTGCTGGCGCTGACCCGGGCCCGGTTGCGGGTCCGCCGGGCGGCCACCTTCTGGCGGGCGATCCCACCGGTGGCCGCCGCCCTGCGCGACGCGCCCGGGTTGCTGGCCCGGTTCGGGGTCGGGGAGGCACCGCTGGGTTGGCAGGGCACGGTGAGCGTGTGGCGCGACCCGACAGACCTGGTGGCGTTCGCGTACCGTCACCCGGAGCATCGGGCGGCGATCATGCGAACCCCCGCCGCGGGCTGGTACGCCGAGGAACTGTTCGCCCGGTTCGAGGTGCGCGACGTGGTCGGCGACCGGACGGTGCTCGGCTGGGTGGCCGACGGTCGCCCCGAAACGGTGAAGGGTGGACGGGCATGAGGTTGGTGCGCTGGACGCCGGACGATCTCGTCCGGCGGCTGGACGACGTGGTGGCCGTCTACGGCGAGGCGATGGGATACCGCACCGACCTGCTGGAGGCCCGGCGCGGCTACATCGCCACCCACGTCCGCCGGCCGGGTTTCCGGGCGGTCGCCAGCCTGACCAGCGAGGGGCACCTCGCCGGCTTCGGCTACGGCTACCTGGGCGCCTCCGGTCAGTGGTGGCACGACCAGGTGCACCGGGCACTGGACGCCCCGACCCGCGAACGCTGGCTCACCCACTGCTTCGAGGTGGTCGAGCTGCACGTCCGGCCACCGGCGCAGGGCCACGGCCTGGGCACCGGCCAACTGCGCGCGCTGCTCGGCATGGCCGAGGGCGAGACCACGCTGTTGTCCACCCCGGAGGCCGACGAGCAGACCTCGCGGGCCTGGCGGTTGTACCGGCGCTTCGGCTTCGTCGACGTGCTGCGCAACTTCCACTTCCCCGGCGACGAGCGACCGTTCGGCGTACTCGGTCGGGATCTGCCACTCGAGCCACCGGCGTCATGACCCGGCGGATCTCCTGGACGCTGCTCGCCGTCCTGGTGCTCGCCCAGATCTGCTACCCGCTCACCACCGGCGCCACCAGGGCCGGGCTCACCGTCGCCACCGTCGTGCTCGGGTGGCTGCTCTCGGTGGGCCACGCGCTGCTCAGCCGGGGTCCACGGGTCGCGGCGGCGCTGGTCACCGTGGCCACCGGCGGTGGGTTCGCGATCGAGGCGATCGGGGTCGCCACCGGTGTGCCGTTCGGCAGCTACGACTACTCCGGCGAGCTGGGCCCCAAGCTGGCCGGAGTGCCGCTGATCATTCCGCTGGCCTGGACCTGGATGGCCTGGCCGGCCTGGCTGGCGGCGGTCCGGCTGACCGGCGGCAGCGCACCGGCCGGCGGTGGGGCGAGCGCCGGCCGCTGGGTGGGGAGGATCGCGCTGGCCACCGTGGGGCTGGCCGCCTGGGACCTCTTCCTCGACCCGCAGATGGTGGCCGAGGGTTACTGGCTGTGGCGGGACGCCACCCCCGCGTTGCCCGGCCTGGCCGGCGTTCCGGTCAGCAACTACCTGGGCTGGCTGCTCTTCGCGGTGCTGATGATGAGCGCGCTGCGCCCGCTGGCCGGGCCGGCCGCCGAGCACACCGACCGGCGGGACGACCCGATGGTCGGGCTCTACCTGTGGACGTACTTCTCCAGCATCCTGGCCCACGCGGTCTTCCTGGACCTGCCCGCGTCGGCGCTCTGGGGGGCCGCCGGCATGTCGGTGACCGCCGTCCCGCTGACGGTGACCCTGCTGCGCGCCCACCGGGGCCGGGACACCCGCCGGGAGGACCACCAGCCGCACCGCCCCGGCGTCGACGCGACCCGATGACCGTCCTGCTCGCCCTGCTGCTCGTCGTCGCCGCGCTCACCGGGCACACCTGGGTCAACGCCGCCGGATGGCTGCGCCGACCCACCAACCGGCCGGATGACGTCGACGAGCCGGTGGCCGTGCTGCTGCCGCTGCGCGACGAGGCCGCCCGGGTCACGCCCTGCCTGCGCGCCCTGCTCGCCCAGCGTGGCGTGCCGGGGCTGCGCGTCGTGGTCCTCGACGACGGGTCCACCGACGGCACCGCAGACGTGGTCCGCGCGGTGGCCGGCGACGACCCCCGGGTCACGCTGCTCACCGGGGTCGCCCCGCCGCCGGGCTGGCTGGGCAAGCCGCACGCCTGCTGGCAGCTCGCCACCCGGGCCGACCCGGACGCCACAGCGCTGGTCTTCGTCGACGCCGACGTGGTGCTCGCCCCGCACGCGGTCGCGGCGGCCGTCACCGAGCTGCGCGCCGCCCGCGTGACGCTGCTGTCGCCGTACCCCCGGATCGTGGTGGCGACGGCGGCCGACCGGCTGGTGCAGCCGCTGTTGCAGTGGCTCTGGCTGACCTTCCTGCCGCTGCGCGCGATGGAGCGCTCGTCGCGGCCGTCGCTGGCCGCGGCGGGCGGCCAGTTCCTGGTGCTGGACCGGGCCGGCTACACCGCCGCCGGCGGGCACGCGGCGGTCGCCGACAGGGTCCTGGAGGACGTCGAGCTGGCCCGGGCGGTCAAGCGGGCCGGTGGGCGGATCGCCCTGGCCGACGGCTCACGGCTGGCCACCTGCCGGATGTACGACGACTGGCCGCAGCTACGCGACGGGTACTCGAAGTCGCTCTGGGCGTCGTTCGGGCATCCGGGCGCCGCGGCGGTCGTGGTGGCCGCGCTGCTGCTGCTGTACACCGCCCCACCGCTGATCGCGCTCGGGGGTGTGGCGGCCGGCGCGCCGGGGGTGGCCGCCGTGGGCCTGGCCGGTTACCTGCTCGGGGTGGCCGGACGGGTGCTCACCGCCCGCGCGACCGGAGGCCGGTGGTGGCCCGACGCGCTCGCACACCCCGTGTCGGTCGTGGTCCTCGGTTGGTTGACTCTGCGGTCGTACCATCTGCGAAAGCGACGCCGCCTGACCTGGCGGGGCCGCCCGGTCAGCTAGGAGGGCGCGGCATGGCGCGGATCGTGGTCGTCGGCGCCGGGGTGGGTGGCCTCGCCACCGCCGCCCGGCTGGCCGCCACCGGGCACCAGGTGACCGTCTTCGAGGCCGCCGACACGGTCGGCGGCAAGCTCGGTCGGTACGCGCACGACACCCCGGCCGGCCCGTTCCACTTCGACACCGGGCCGAGCCTGCTCACCCTGCCCGAGGTGTTCCACGACCTGTTCGAGGCGACCGGGGCGAAGCTCGACGAATACCTGGACCTGGTCCCGCTGGACCCGATCGTCAGGCACGTCTTTCCCGGCGGCGGCCCCACCCTGGACTCCTGCGCCGACCCGGTGGAGTTCACCACCCGGATCGGTGCCGCCCTCGGCGACCGGGCGGCGGCCGACTGGCAGCGGCTGTGGCGCCGCGCCGAACGGGTGTGGCGGGCCTCCGAGCGCGACATTCTGCGCCGTAGCGTCGACTCCCCCCGCGATCTCGCGTCGCTGGCCTGGCGGCTCGGCGACCTGGCCGCCATCGCCCCGGGTCGCACCCTGCGCGGGTTGGGCCGCGGACGCCTGTCCGACCCGCGGCTGCGGATGCTGCTGGACCGGTACGCCACCTACACCGGCGCCGACCCCCGCCGGGCGCCGGCGGCGCTTGTCGCGGTCCCGTACGCCGAGCTGGCCTTCGGCGGCTGGTACCTGCGCGGTGGGCTTGGCACACTCGCCGACGCGCTGCTCACCCGCTGCCTGGACCTCGGCGTGGTGGTGCAGACCGACGCCACTGTCACCCGGATCGACGCCACCGGCGGCCGGGTGCACGGGGTGCGCCTCGCCGGCGTCACCGCGCCGGTGCCCGCCGACGTGGTGGTGGCGAACGTGGACGCGCTCACCGTCTACCGTGACCTGCTGCCGCATCCGCGTCGGCTGGCCGCGCTGACCGACCGCAGCCTCGCCGGTTTCGTGCTGCTGCTCGGTGTCTCCGGCAGCACCGGGCTGGCCCACCACACCGTCTTCTTCCCCGACGACTACGACGCGGAGTTCGACGCGGTCTTCGGAAACCCCGGGCGCGGCGTACGGGCCCGGCCGGCGGTCGACCCGACGGTGTTCGTCACCGTGGCCGACGACCCGATGGTCCGTCCGGCCGGACACGAGGCGTGGTTCGTGCTGGTCAACGCGCCCCGCCACGGCAACGCGGCGGGCGCTGTCGACTGGCGACGCCCGGGGCTGGCCGACGCGTACGCCGACCGGGTCCTGGAGGTGCTGGCGCGGCGCGGCGTGGACGTGCGCGACCGGCTGCTGTTCCGCGAGATCCGCACCCCCGCCGACCTGGGCGCGGCGACCGGCGCGCCGGGCGGCTCGATCTACGGCACCGCCGGCGGGCTGCTCCGCCCCGCCAACCGGGGCCCGGCGAACGGGCTGTGGCTGGTGGGCGGCTCCACCCATCCGGGCGGCGGGTTGCCGATGGTGACCCTGTCCGCGCAGATCGTCGCCGACGAGATCGGCCCCGCCTGGTAGGGCCCGCCGCTCAGCCTGCGTCGAGCAGCGCGCGCCGGATGCTGGAGAGCAGTTGCCCGAGGCCGAAGCCGGCCAGCAGCACCCACACCGCGGTCGCCATGGTGATGGTGCCGGCGGCCAGGTCCGCCTCGATCAGCCCGGCCAGCCCGGCGACCACCAGGCCGGCCAGCGCCACCGAGACCCGGGTGGGGCGTTCCCCGACGGTGACCGCGCCGATGTCGCGCATGCCGGCGGCGACCGCCCGGGCCCGCACGTACTCGTGCAGCCAGGACAGCGCACCGCCCGCGACGACAAGCGCGCCCGGCGCGCCGACCAGCCAGAACGCCAGCAACCAGGCCACCTCACCGAGCCGGTCGGCGACCGAGTCGTAGACGTAGCCGAGCCGGGTGGTGCGGCCGGTGGACACCGCCACCGCACCGTCCACGCTGTCCGCCACGGCGGCGAGCAGCACGAACAACGCGCCGAGGAACGGCCCGTCTCCCGGCCGGGTGACAAGCAACGGTACGCAGAAACAGAGCAGCACCCCGACCACGGTGACCGCGGTGGGGCTGACCCGCAGCCTCCCCAGCACGTACCCGACGTGGTACGCGAACCGCAGCCAGGCGCGGACCACCGGCGCCGCGACCCGGGGGTCGAACCCGCCGTGCAGCCGTGCCCATGCCGTGGCGTACTGGTCCCAGTTCAGCTGTGTGCCCACCACGGATCAACCGTCGTGCCGGGCATCAGGTGTCGCGGGCTGGGCATTCACACCCGCGCGCCGGCCTTCAGGTTCTGCCAGACCTCGCGGGTCGCGGTGGACCGGTTGAGGGTGATGAAGTGGATGCCCGGCACGCCCTCGTCCAGCAGTCGGCGGCTCATCTCGCTGGCCTGCTCGACACCGAGCCGGCGGACGGCCTCCGGGTCGTCGGCGACCCGCTCGAAGCGGGCCGCCAGCGCCGGCGGGAAGGGCGCACCGGAGAGCTGCACGGACCGCTCGATGGTGCCGATCTGGGTCACCGGCATCACCCCGGCCAGGATCGGGGTGTCGCAGCCGGCGGCGGCCACCCGGTCCCGTAGCCGCAGGTAGTCGTCGGCGTCGAAGAACATCTGCGTGATCGCGAACTCGGCGCCGGCCCGGCACTTGCGGACGAAGTGCGCGGTGTCACTTGCCACGTCGGGTGAGCGGGGGTGCTTGTACGGGAAGGCCGCCACGCCCACGCTGAAGTCACCGGCGTCGCGGACCAGGCGGACCAGGTCCTCGGCGTAGTCCACGCCCTCGGCGTGGCGGATCCACTCACCGCCCGGGTTGCCCGGCGGGTCACCGCGCACCGCCAGCACGTTGCGCACCCCCACCCCGGCGAGCCGGCCGATCACGTGCCGCAGCTCGGCGACGGAGTGGTTGACCGCGGTCAGGTGGGCCATCGGCAGCAGGGTGGTGTCGGTGGCGATCCGTTCGGTCACCGCCACTGTGGTGTCCCGGGTCGAACCGCCCGCACCGTAGGTGATCGACACGAACGACGGGCGCAGCGACTCCAGCTCGCGGATGGCCTGCCAGAGCAGCGTCTCGCCCGCCTCGGTCTTGGGCGGGAAGAACTCGAACGAGAAGGTCGGTTGGCGCTCACGGATGAGCTCCCCGATCGCCGGCTGCGGATTGGGGAGTACCGAGGGAAGACCGAGCGCCACGACCCGACTCTAGCGGGCGACGCCACCACGGCCCAGGAGCTTTCCACCTCGCGGTCACCTACCGCACCGCCTGCCGGTTCCGGCGGGCGGAAGGCGTCGTACCCCGGAGGTAGGAATGGGTGGCGTGGGAGGGGCGGCGGGGGCGGCGCCCGGGTCCGCGCGGGGGTCAGCAGCACGCGGTGACGCCGGTCCCACCCGGGTTGTGGGCGGGCGGGGCGACACCGCGCCGACGCCCGCCAGGAGGACCCATGACCCCGCCCCGATCGCCGCGCCCGGCGCAGCTCGGCCCACTGCTGGCCCGGCGCCGGCTGGCCCGTGGCTGGAGCCAGCAACGCGCCGCCGCCGAGTTGTGCGCCGCCGCCGGGGTGCCGACGGTGAGCCGGCACGAGGTGTCCCGGTGGGAACGACAGCGTCGTGTTCCCGGCGGGTTCTGGCTCGGCTGGCTCGCCGTCGTCCTGGACGTGCCGCTGGTGGCGCTCGCCGAGGCCGCCGCGGCCACCCGCCGGGCCGGCTCGACGCGAGCCCCCGGACCGGGCCGCACGGCGGCGGTCGGCACGCGACCGGCGGGGCGCACCGGTCCCGGCCGCGCCGACGGGACCACGCGTGGCGGTAGGGCGCGGACCGCGCCGACCCGCTAGCGTCGGTGCGTGACCCACGCTGCCCCCGTCTCTCCCGTCGACCGTGCCGGCCTACGGCAGCGGGTCGACAAAGCCCTCAGCGAGTTCCTGACCGGCCAACGGGTTCGGCTCGCCGCCGTGGACGACGCCCTGGCTCCGGTGGCCGAGGCGATCGAGGCTTTCGTGCTCGGCGGCGGCAAGCGGCTCCGCCCGGCATTCGCGTACTGGGGGTTCCGGGGCGCGGGCGGGCTCGACGGCGACCAGGTGCTCACGGCCCTTGCCGCGCTGGAGTTCGTCCAGGCCAGCGCCCTGATCCATGACGACCTGATGGACCGCTCCGACACCCGGCGCGGCGAGCCCGCGGTGCACCGGCGGTTCGCCGCCCGGCACCGGGAGGCCGGCTGGGGCGGTGACCCGGACGGCTTCGGTGACGCCGCCGCGATCCTGCTCGGCGACCTGTGCCTGGTCTGGTCCGACGAGCTGCTGCACTCCGCGGGGCTGGACCTGTGGTCGTTGGCGCGGGCCCGACCGGTCTTCGACGAGATGCGCACCGAGGTCACCGTCGGGCAGTACCTCGACGTGCTGACGCAGGTCACCGGCGACACCTCGGTGGAACGGGCAAGCAAGGTCGCCCGGTACAAGTCGGCGAAGTACACCGTCGAGCGTCCGCTGCTGCTCGGCGCCGCGCTTGCCGACGCGACGGCCGACGTCCGGGCGGCCTACTCGGCGTACGGGCTGCCGCTGGGTGAGGCGTTCCAGCTCCGTGACGACGTGCTTGGTGTCTTCGGTGACCCGGCGCTGACCGGCAAGCCGGCCGGGGACGACCTGCGCGAGGGCAAGCGCACCTACCTGGTGGCGGCGGCCGTGGAGACCACCGACGACGCCGGCCGCGAGCTGCTGCTCAGCCAACTCGGCGACCCTGAGCTGGACGAGCAGGGGGTGGCTCGGCTCCGCGAACTGATCACCGCGAGCGGGGCGCTCGCCCGCACCGAGCAGCGGATCATCACGCTCACCGACGCCGCGCTGGCGGCGCTGGCCGCCGTCGACCTCGACACCGAGGCCCGCCAGGCCCTGGTAGACCTGGCCATAGCCGCAACCCGCCGAGCCGACTAACCCCACCCCACCCCCCTCCCCCACCCCCCTACGCGTTGATCATGAGGTTGGCGGCGTTCCGCGTCGGCGTGTCGCGTCGCCAACCTCATGATCAACGGAGAGAGGGGGGCCTGGGGGGGCCTGGGGGGTTAGAAGCCCAGGGCTTGGGCTCGGCGTTTCACCTCGCGGGCCTGGTCGCCGGAGAGGGCTGTGGCCGGGGTGCCGCCGGGCAGGGTGTCGTCCGGCTCGTACAGCCAGCGCAGGGCGGCCTCGTCGTCGTAGCCGTTGTCGGTGAGCAGGTTGAGCACGCCGGGCAGGTGCTTGAGCACTGTCTGGTTGGCGACCAGGTCCGCCGGGATGCGCCGGACGCCGTCGCGGCGGACCGCCAGCAACTCCCGGTCACGGATCATCTGGTGCACCTTGCTGATCGACACGTCGAGGCGCTCGGCGACGTCGGGCAGGGTCAGCCAGCCGGCCGGGTCGGCGGGTCCGGCGAGCTCCAGGCTGGGCACGGCCTGGTCGGGTACGGGTTCGGTCACCCGACCACCCTGCCACGCCACCGTCGCGACGGGCCACCGGCACCCCGGACGACCGAGCGGAGCCCGCTTCCCGAGCGTCGCTGACCTGCGGGTGAGGCAACGCTGAGCGCAGCGGGACGGACCCGTTCGGCGTCCGGCTGTAGCATCCTGTTCAACCTTCACCTCCTGGACACATAGACTCGCTGCCGATGGACACTCAGGTCGCCGACACGTTGCTGGGCTCGCTGATCGACGGGCGCTACCGCATTCGCGGTCGCGTGGCCCGTGGTGGCATGGCGACCGTGTACACCGCCACCGACGAACGCCTTGAGCGCACCGTCGCCGTCAAGATCATTCATCCGACCCAGGCCCCCGAGGCCCGGGCCCGGATCACCAACTTCGTGGCTCGGTTCACCGACGAGGCGAAGACCATCGCCCGGCTGACCCACCCGAACGTGGTGGCCGTCTACGACCAGGGCACACACGCCGGTCTGCCGTACCTGGTGATGGAGTACGTGCGCGGCCGTACGCTGCGCGACGTGCTGGCCGAGCGACGCCGGCTCAACCCGGACGAGGCGCTGGCCATCGCCGAGCAGATGCTCGCCGCGATCGCCGCCGCGCACCGGTCCGGGCTCGTGCACCGCGACGTCAAACCGGAGAACGTGCTTGTCGCCGAGGCCCCCACCGGCGGTGTCGCCAATCTGGTCGACAGCGTCGTCAAGGTGGCCGACTTCGGGCTGGCCCGGGCCGTCGAGGCGAGCGCCGACGAGGAACAGGGCAACCAGCTCATGGCCACCGTGGCGTACGTCGCCCCGGAACTGGTCACCGAGGGTCGCGCCGATCCCCGCACCGACGTCTACTCGGCCGGCATCGTGCTGTTCGAGATGCTCGCCGGCCGGGTGCCGTACGACGGGGACCGCCCGGTGGACGTCGCCTGGCAGCACGTCGACCGGGACGTGCCGGCACCCTCGACGCTGGTGCCCGGCCTGCCGCCGGTCCTCGACGAGCTGGTGCAGCGGGCCACTCGGCGCGATCCCGACGCGCGGCCCGCCGACGCCGGCGCGCTGCTGGCCGAGGTGCAGGTCGCCCGGGATCGCCTGGGTGACGCCAACAGCCACACGGCGGTGCTCCGCCCGGTGAGCGGCGAGCCACTCTCCCAGCCGACCATGGTGGTGGCGACGGTCCGCCCGTCCGACCGCCCGGCCTGGGCGCGGCTGCCCGAGGGGGCCAGCAGCCAGGGGCCGGGTCGACGGCGGGCCGCCCCGGAGCCCGCGGAGGGCCTGGGGCCCCGACTCGCTGCGCTGCGCGGCACGCTGATGGCGAGCCCGCGCGGCCGGCTGACCGTCGCGGCGGTGGTGGTGACGCTGGGCTTGGTGGCGGCGATCGGGGGCTGGTGGTTCGGCGTCGGCCGCTACACGGACGCCCCGCAACTGGTGAGCCTGAGCAAGGCCGAGGCGCAGGCACAGGCCGACCGCGCCGGGCTCACCCTGAAGTACGGTGAGCCACGCTTCGACGAGCAGGCCCCGAAGGACAGCGTGCTGGGGCAGAGCCCGGCGTCCGCCACCAGGATCGTCAAGGGTGGCACGATCACCCTGACCCTCTCGCTCGGCCCGGAGCGCTTCCCCGTGCCGGACGTGATCGGCAAGGAGTTCGAACTCGCCGAGGCGGACCTGGTGAACGTGAAGCTGGTGGTGGCGAAGGGAGCACCCCGCTACGACGACAGCCTGCCGGCCGGCGTCGTGCTGGACACCTCCCCCAAGGTGGGCGCCGAGGTCAAACCGGGCGCGAAGATCACCCTCATTCTGAGCCGGGGCAGGGCGCCGGTGACGGTGCCGAACCTGGTCGGTAAGAACCTCAACGAGGCTCGCGCCACCCTGGCCCAGCTCAACCTGGTGCTGGTGGAGACGTACAAGGACTCCGACAAGCCCAGGGACGAGATCCTCGGGCAGAGCCCGGCCGACGGGGCCGGCGTGGAGAAGGGCACCCAGGTCAAGGTGGACGTCAGCAAGGGCCCGGCGGCGATCGTCGTGCCCCGGGTGATCGACCTGCCCTGTCAGCAGGCCAAGCAGGCGTTGGAGAGCCAGGGCTTCCCGGTGACGGTCGCGATCAACCCGAACGCCGTGGTCCGGATCCAGATCCCGGGCGAGAATTCGCAGGTGCCGCCGGGCACCCAGGTCACCCTCACGTGCTTCTGATGCCGGCGGTCACCTCGCGTCCGGTGGGCGCGCACACTCCGACCTCGGGTGGGCTGGCCAAGGCCGCCCTGCCGTACGCCGACGCGACAGGCGCCCAGGTGGTGCAGGTCTACGTCTCCAACTCGCGGGGCTGGGCGCTGCCCAGCGGTGACCCGGCCCAGGACGCCCTGTTCCGCGACGGCTGCGCCGAGCGGGGCATTCCGGCGTTCATCCACGCCTCGCTGCTTGTCAACCTCGGCTCGCCCACCCCGGCCACTGTCGAGAAGTCGGCGCAGACCCTGGCCCATGCCCTTCGCCGGGGCGTGGCGATCGGCGCGCGGGCGGTGGTGTTCCACGCGGGCAGTTCGGTGGACGAGGGGTACGCCGAGGCGGCGATGCGACAGGTCCGCCGGGAGTTGCTGCCGCTGCTCGACTGGGCCGCCGACGCCGGCGGGCCCATGCTGCTCGTCGAACCGAGCGCCGGCGGCGGTCGGTCCCTCGCCTCCCGGGTGGAGCAGCTCGGGCCCTACCTGGACGCGGTGGACCGGCACCCCATGCTCGGGGTCTGCTTCGACACCTGCCACGCCTGGGCCGCCGGCCACGACCTAGCCGCCGAGGGTGGCATGACGGCGACCCTGGACACCCTGGTGGCCACGGTCGGCGCGGACCGGCTGCGGCTGGTCCACGCCAACGACTCGAAGGATCTGTGCGGCTCCACCCGGGACCGGCACGAGAACATCGGCAAGGGCACCATCGGCGAGCCCGCCTTCGCCGAGCTGATGGCCCACCCCGCCACCGCCGGCGTCCCGATCGTGGTGGAGACCCCGAGCGAGAAGCAGTTGGGCCACACCGCCGACATAACCACCCTCACCCGCCTGACCCCGGCCCCCTGACCCCCCACCCCTGACCCACCTCGGTGATCAAGAGGTTTGCGTCATCCGGAGGCCGGAATCTGACGCGAACCTCTTGATCACCGGGTCGTGGGAGGACGCCGGATCAGCCGGTGGTGGACGGGTGCCGGCTGGGGGTCAGGACGCGGCGAGGATGCGGGGCAGGGTCGCGACCGCGCGGTCGATGTCCGCGTCGCTGACGCCCAGGTGGGTCACCAGGCGGGCGGTGCGCGGGCCGAGCACCGAGACGAGGACGCCCTCGGCCCGCGCGGCGACGGCCAGGGCACGCGCGTCAAGGACGTGCTTGGTCAGGTCCAGTGCGACCAGGTTGGTGCGGACCGTGGTCGCCAGCACGCCGAACGGCGCGACGGCCTCGGCGAGCCGGGCCGCCCTCGCGTGGTCGTCGGCCAGCCGGTCGATGTGGTGCGCGAGCGCGTACCGGCCGGCGGCGGCGAGGATGCCGGCCTGCCGCATGCCGCCGCCCATCCGCTTACGGATCATCCGGGCCCGCTCGATCTTCTCCGCGCTGCCCACCACCAGCGAGCCGACCGGAGCGCCGAGGCCCTTGGAGAGACACACCGACAGCGTGTCGAAGAGCCGGCCGTACTCGATCAGGGGCACCCCGTCGGCGACGTGCGCGTGCCAGATCCGGGCGCCGTCGCAGTGCAACGCGACACCCGCGTCGTCGGCGACTTCGCGCAGATCCCGCAGCGTGTCCAGCGGGATCACCCCACCACCGCCGCGATTGTGGGTCTGTTCGACGGCGATCGCGCGGGTGGGGACGGCGAAGTAGCCGTCCGGCCGGATCATCGCGGCCACCCTCTCCGGGTCGATGTCCGCGCCGACCGCGGGCCAGGTCCGGGAGGAGATGCCGCCGTACGCGGCAGCGGCGCCGATCTCGTACGTGACCACGTGCGCGTCGGCGTCGCAGAGCAGCTCGTCGCCGGGCGACACCAGCAGTTGCAGGGCGATCTGGTTGGCCATCGACCCGCTCGGGGCGAACAGCGCCGCCTCGTGGCCGAACAGCGCGGCGACCTCGGCCTCCAGCGCGTTGACTGTCGGGTCCTCGCCGTAGACGTCGTCACCGACCTCGGCGGTGGCCATCGCCTCCCGCATCCCGGCGGTGGGTCGGGTCACCGTGTCGGAGCGCAGGTCCACGAACAGGTCAGCCACGGTCGTCCTCACTCCTCGCGTCAGCCACGGAGCATCTCCGCGACCAGGAACGCCAACTCCAACGACTGCTGGGTGTTCAGTCGGGGGTCGCAGGCGGTCTCGTACCGGTCGGGCAGGTCGAGGTCCTCGATGCCCTGGGCGCCGCCGAGGCACTCGGTGACGTCCTCGCCGGTCAACTCGACGTGCAGGCCGCCGGGGTGGGTGTCCAGCCCCCGGTGCACCTCGAAGTAGCCGAGCACCTCGTCGACGATGCGGTCGAAGTGCCGGGTCTTGTAGCCGTTCGACGACTCGTGCGTGTTGCCGTGCATCGGGTCGCACTGCCAGACCACCTTCGCGCCAGCGGCGGTGACCTTGGCGACGATCGGCGGCAGGGCGTCGCGCACCCGGTGGTTGCCCATCCGGCTGATCAGGGTGAGCCGGCCGGGGATGTTGTCCGGGTTGAGCTTCTCGCACAGCTCGATCGCCTCGTCCGGGGAGGTGGTCGGGCCGAGCTTGACGCCGATCGGGTTGGCGATCCGGGAGATGAAGTCGATGTGTGCGCCGCTGATCTGCCGGGTGCGCTCGCCGATCCAGAGGAAGTGCCCGGAGAGCCCGTACGCCCGGCGGTCGGAGACCCGGGTCAGCGCCCGGTCGTACTCCAGGGCGAGCGCCTCGTGGGAGCAGTAGAGCGTGACGGTCCGCAGCGCCTCGTCGTCGGTCATCCCGCAGGCCCGGATGAAGGCCAGCGCCCGGTCGATCTCCCGGGCGATCGCCTCGTAGCGCTCCCCCGCCGGGGAGGTCCTCACGAAGCCCTTGTTCCAGTCGTGCACGGCGTGCAGGTCGGCGAGCCCACCGGCGAGGTACGCCCGGAGCATGTTCATCGCCGCCGCCGAGTTGGCGTACGCCCGGATCATGCGCTGCGGGTCGGCAACCCGGGCGACCGGGTCGGCCTCCAGCGAGTTGATCATGTCGCCGCGGTAGGCGGGCAGGCCGCGCGCGTCGGTGGGCAGCGAGCGGGGCTTGGTGTACTGCCCGGCGACCCGGGCGACCTTGACCACCGGCAGCGACGCGCCGTAGGTGAGCACGATCGCCATCTGGAGCAGGGTGCGGGCGTTGGCCAGCAGGTGGCTCTCGGTGTTGTCGACGAACGTCTCCGCGCAGTCACCGCCCTGGAGCAGGAACGCCTTGCCCTCGCAGACCAGGGCGAGCTTCTGCCGGAGCTGGTCCACCTCGTAGGGCGCGACGACCGACGGCACGGTGTCGAGGACCTTGCAGACCGCCGCGACGGCCGCCGGGTCGGACCACGGTGGGACCTGCTCGCGCGGCAGCTCCCGCCATCGGTCCAGGCCGAGCGCGGCGTCCTCGGCGGAGTCGACTGTCGGTCGGCTGGTCTGCAGGCCCGGGCTGCCCACCGCGGGATGGCTCAGCTGATGCCACTCATGGCGCATGACAGAAAGCCTACGGCGACGGTCGGGGTGCTCGGGGGGCGAGGGGGACGGTTCCGGCAGATGGGAGATCAAACACCCGGGCTCTGCTTGGGACGCGGTAGGGGCGACCCCTCAGGACGCGGTGGGGGCGATGCCGACGGAGCGGCCGGCGTGCCCGGTGACTCGCCGGCGATGCACCAGTCGCTGCCCTGCCGGGTCACCGTGAACACCAGCGGCCGGGCGACGGTGCGCTTACCGGCGGTGACCGAGACCGAGACGCTGACCTCCTGACCGAGCGGACCGGACCGGATGTCGGTGATGGCCGCCTCGGGCACCTGGAAGTGATCGGCGAAGTCGCCGTTGGGGCCGGTGGCGGCCAGGTCGAAGCCGTCGTGCAGGAGCGCGCAGAGCTGGCTGCGGCCGGCGGCGACGTCCTTCGCGGTCATCGCGTCGAGGTACGCCTGCACGCGCTCCCGGGAGCGGGCGGCGGCCTCCTCGGCGGGGGCGCGTGAGGGTTTGGCTGGCGGCTCGTCCTCGGCGCCGTCGCCGATGCCGCAGCCGACCAGGGCGACCGGCAGCAGCACCAGCCCGGCGACGGTTGCCGCCAGCCTGCGGTGGGTCGGGCGCATGACCACCTCCGTCGACTGTGAGATCGAGACCTGCCGAGCCGCGAGTCTGCCACATCGAGCTGACCCGACCCCAACGACGGCGGCCCGGCCGACGCTTGGCGTCGACCGGGCCGTCGGATCACGGGCGGGGAGGAGCGGTGCGGGCCCCTCCCCGCCGTGTGGGTGGTGCGCCGGCCTCCGGCTCAGCCGAGACCGCCCTTGATGGCGCCGATGAGCTCGCCGTTGCTCGTGTCACCGGAGAGCTCCCAGAAGAACGCGCCACCGAGGCCCTGGTTCTTCGCGTACGTCATCTTGCCGTTGATGGTCGACGGGGTGTCGTAGCTCCACCAGTTGCTGCCGCACTTGGCGTACGCGGTGCCGGCGACCGTGCCGGTGACCGGGCAGGTGTTCTTGAGGACCTTGTAGTCCTCGATGCCCGCCTCGTAGGTGCCCGGCGCCGCCCCGGTGGCGCTGCCACCCGGTGCGGCCTGGGTGACACCGGTCCAGCCGCGGCCGTAGAAGCCGATACCGAGCAACAGCTTGCTGGCCGGGACGCCCTTGCTCTTGAGCTTCTGGATCGCCGCGTCGGAGTTGAAGCCCTGTTGCGGGATGCCGGTGTACGAGGTGAGCGGCGAGTGCGGCGCCGTCGGACCCTGGGCGGCGAACGCCCCGAAGTAGTCGTAGGTCATCGGCATCAGCCAGTTGAGGTTGCCGATGGCGCCGGCGTAGTCGGTGGCGTCGATCTTGCCGCCGTTGCTGCCGTCCGCGGTGATGGCCGCGGTGACCAGGGCGCTGGACCCGAACCTCGACCGCAGCGCGCCGATCACGTTCTTGAACGCGTTCGGGCCGCTGGTGTCACAGGTCAGACCGCAGGCGTTCGGGTACTCCCAGTCGACGTCGATGCCGTCGAAGACGTCCGCCCAGCGGGGGTCCTCGACCAGGTTGTAGCAGCTCTCGGCGAACGCGGCCGGGTTCTGTGCGGCCTGGGTGAAGCCGCCGGACCAGGTCCAGCCACCGAACGACCAGATCACCTTGAGGTGCGGGTTCAACTGCTTGAGCTTGCGGAGCTGGTTGAAGCTGCCGCGCAGCGGCTGGTCCCAGGTGTCGGCGACGCCGTCCACGCTCTCCGCCGCCGTGTACGCCTTCTCGTAGTCGGCGTAGCTGTCACCGATGGCGCAGCGGCCGCCGGTGGTGTTGCCGAAGGCGTACAGGATGTGGGTCAGCTTGGCGGCGGAGCCGCTGGTCTGGATGTTCTTGACGTGGTAGTTGCGCCCGTAGACGCCCCACTCGGCGAAGTAGCCGACGACCTTCTTGCCACCCGGGTTCGGCGGGGTGGTGGTCGGAGGCGGCGTGGTGGGTGGTGCGGTGGTGGGCGGCGCCGTGGTGGGCGGGGCGGTGGTCGGCGCGCTCGTGGTCGGCGGGCTGGTCGGGGTGCCGCCGCCGCAGGGTGCGCCGTTGACTGTGCAGTTCAGCGGTGCCTTGTAGGCGCCGGTGCCGTTGTAACCCCAACTGAACGAGGCGCCCGGGGCGAGGCCGCCGGCCCAGCTCTTCTTGACCGCGACGTAGTGGTTGCCGCTGCTTGTCACGTCGGCGTCCCAGGCGCTGCTGATGGTGGTGCCCGACGGCAGGTCGAACTCGACGCGCCAGGTGCTGACGGTGGCACTCGACCCGTTGGTGACCGTCACCTTCGTCTCGTGACCGGTCCCCCAGTCCTGTGCCCTGGCGAACGTGGTGGTGACACTGCCGGCGCCGAACGCGGTGGTCATCGGTACCGCTGCGACGGTCACGGCGACCACGGCACCGGCCCAGAGGGCCCGGCGGAGCGATCTTTTCATGAGGCGTCTCCCGAACTGTTAGGAAACTTTCCAAAAGAGATGGTGAGACGGTACTCACGGCGTCATCACTTCGTCAAGATGTGCATGTTTCGATTTCTCCTGATGCGTGGATTGCACCCGCTCCGCCCGCCTCCGGGCCGCTGCCCGGTCGGCGCGTAGCCTCGGGCCATGACCGTCTTCGACATCCCGATCGACGCCCTCAACGGCGGCCCCGCCGAGCTGGCCCGCTACCGCGGCAAGGCGCTCCTGGTCGTCAACGTGGCCTCCCGCTGCGGTCTCACCCCGCAGTACGCAGGCCTCCAGACGCTCGCCGACACGTACGCCGAGCGCGGCCTCGTGGTGCTCGGCGTGCCGTGCAACCAGTTCGCCGGGCAGGAGCCGGGCAGCGCCGCCGAGATCAGCGACTTCTGCCAGGTCAACTACGGCGTGACCTTCCCGCTGACCGAGAAGGTCGACGTCAACGGCCCGAACCGGCACCCGCTCTACGCCGCGCTTGTGGACACCCCGGACGCCGACGGGCACACCGGGGACGTCCGGTGGAACTTCGAGAAGTTCCTGGTGGCCCCGGACGGCACCGTCGCCGCCCGCTTCGCCCCCACCGTCACCCCCGAAGCCGAAGACCTGCGCGCAGCAATCGAGAAGGCCCTCCCCGCCTGACGGCGGCGATCAAGAGGTTCGCGTCAACCCAGGGCCTGCTTCCGACGCAAACCTCTTGATCAACGTTGGGGGCGGGCGACCGTTCGTCACCGGAGAGTGGCGCCTGCCCGGAGAGCCGGTCGACGCACCAGCGTGAGCACTACGTTGGGCTGGACGGGCTCGCGGCACGACCAGGCACCCGCCCTGGTGGGCGGAGGTCGCGAGCAGTCCGCGCGGCTACCCGGCAGCGGGCGATCGAAATAACCCACCGAACCGGTCGGGAATACGTCGTGGGTTGGACGGAGTTGGGAACGAGCATGACAACTGTGGGACTGATCGGCAGTGGCAACATCGGCAGCACCGTGGCGCGGCTGGCCGTGGACGCCGGCTACGACGTGGTGCTGAGCAACTCACGCGGCCCGGAGACGCTGAAGGACCTCGTCGACGAACTGGGCGAGCACGCCAGCGCCGGCACGGCACAGGACGCGGCACAGGTCGGCGACCTGGTGGTGGTCACCGTGCCGCTGAAGGCGTACCGCGCCGTGCCCGTCGAGCCGCTGGCCGGCAAGGTCGTCATCGACACCAACAACTACTACCCGCAGCGCGACGGTGCCTTCCCGGAACTGGACTCGGGCGAGACCACAAGCAGCGAGTTGCTCCAGCAGCACCTGCCGGACTCCCGGGTGGTCAAGGTCTTCAACAACATCTACTTCAAGGGCCTGGCCGCGCTCCCCCGGCCGTCGGGTGCCGCCGACCGCAGCGCCCTCGCGATCGCCGGTGACGACGCCGCCGCGAAGGCCGAGGTGACGGCCTTCCTGGACCAGATCGGCTACGACACGGTCGACGTCGGCCCGCTCGCCGAGGGATGGCGCTACCAGCCGGACACCCCGGCGTACGGCTTGCTCTACTCCGCCAGCCCCACCGACTGGGAGCACCCGGCACCGGCCGACGCCGACAAGCTACGCGCCGCCCTGGCCGCCGCGACCCGCTGAGTCACGCCGCCGCCCTCCCCGCGACCACCTACCGGGTGGCCGTCCGGAGGGCGGCGGCGAGTTCGTCGTCGTAGCTGGCGATCGGCTGACCGTCCGAGGCGTACGCGACGAGTCGGCCCTGCGCCATGTTCGCCGAGCGGAACGAGAACATGCGGCTTCCCGGGTACGCGTCGAGCAGCGGGATGGCCCGGGGCGACCCGCCGGGCGCGGAATAGTATTCCAGGCGGGTGACCTGCGGGGAGACCACGCCGTTGACCCGGACCTTGGTCTTCTCGGCGCGGGTGCCGAAGGTGACAGGCGCGCCGGTGCCGTAGGCGGCGCACTCGTCCGGGCCACGGCAGACGAAGAAGTAACGCGGATTGACCACGTCGTCGAGGGCGTACGCCTTGAAGGTGGGGTCCGCCCCGGCGGGCAGCGGCTGCACGGCGAAGAACGCGACAGCCACAGTGGCCGTGACGCCCACCCGCAACCAGCCCCGACCGCCGGCCGGCCGGCGGGACGTCCGGCTGGCGGCGACCGCGACGCTGCCGAAGCCGACCAGGCACAGCAGGCTCACCCCGATCGCGCGGGCGTTCTCGAAGAGGAACTGCACACCCGGCCGCGTCGACACCGGGCTCAGGACCGCACCCAACGAGACGACCATGGCGGCGAGCAGCGCCACGCCGGCGGCCCGCTGGGTGACGCCCGACGCGCCGATCAGCAGCATCGCGGCGAGCACCGGCCACACCTGGTGGTGGGTCCAGGACACCGGGGACGCGGCGACGGTGGCGCAGCCGACAAGCACTGCCGCGTGCCCCGGGCGGCCCCCCGCCGCCAACTGTCGGGCCCGCAGCAGCGCCGCCGCGCACACGAGTGCCACCAGACCGGCCCAGAGCAGTGGCAACGTCGCCTCGTCGACGCCGACGCGCAGCAACATCCCGTGCACTGACTGGTTGCCGAGCGAGGCGAGGTTGCCGATCCGCGAGGTCTGCCGCACGGCCTCGGTCCAGTACGTCCAACTCTCCGCGGGCAGCACCAGCGCGGCGAGAGCCGCGCAGGCCAGGAACGTCGCCAGCGCGCGGGCGGCGTCGCGGTAGCGGCCCGTGGCGAGGAAGTAGACAACGAACAGCAGCGGGGTCAGCTTGATCGCCGCCGCGACCCCCACCACCACCCCGCGCAGCCGGGGCGGGACGACGCCCATCCCGTCGAGCAGGGCCATCAGCACGATGAAGACGCTCACCTGACCGAAGCGCAGATTGCTCTGCACCGGCGCGGAGAGCATCAGCACCGTGGCGGTCACCGCCACGACAAGCGGCCGCCGGGACCGCCGGGTGGTCAGCGCGACACCGACCGCCCCGGCGATGGCGACGACCGCCGCGCACGTGGCCACCAGCCAGATCCCCTGGAGTACGCCCTCACTCACGGCGGTGATCGGGCCGAGCACGAGCGCGGCGAACGGCGGGTACGTGAACGGCCCGCCGTTGGCCGCCCGGAACTCGTACAGCGGGCGACCAGCGCGCAGATCGGACAGCGCGCCGTAGTAGATGTGCAGGTCGGAGAGGCGGTCGTCGCGCCGCAGGACGAGCACGCAGGACACCAGCGCGACGACGACGAAGGCCGTCCACACCAGCGCCACCCGGCGATCCCGCATCGATCGAGGATAAGGCAGCACGACCGCCCGAGGCGGCCCGGCAGCGGCAGACACCGGGCGGCGACGCCTCTGCCCTCGGCAGAACGGGCACGGCGTCAGCGGCTCCGATTCCTAGCATCGGTGCATGGGCACCACGAGCACGCCGGCGTACGACGCCCACGCGGACTGGTACGACTGCTTCATCTCGGGTGGGGGTGACTATCTCCGCCGGGTGCACGCGGCAGTGGCGGACCTGCTCGGCGCGGGTGAGGGTGTCTGCCTCGACATCTGCTGCGGTACCGGCGCGCACGCGGTCGTACCTGCCGGTCTGGGTTGGACTCCGGTGGGCGTGGACCTGTCCGGCGGGCAGTTGCGGCACGCCAGCGGGCGGTTGCCGGTGACCCGGGGCGACGCGACAGCCCTGCCGTTCGTCGCCGCGTCGCTGCCGGCCGCGATGTGCGTGCTGTCAAGCACCGACATGCCCGACTACCCGGCCCTGCTGCGCGAGGTCGCCCGGGTGCTGCGCCCCGGCGGGCGTTTCGTGCACGTGGGCGTGCACCCGTGTTTCGTGGGTGCGTTCGCCGACTGGGGTCAGCACCCGAGGGTGGTCGTCGACGAGCGGTACGCCGACCGGTCACGCAGTTTCGACAGTTGGAACACCGGCGGCGTGCGGGTCCGGGTGGGTGCCTGGCACATCCCCCTCGCCGACCTGGTCAACGCGACCACGGCCGCCGGTCTGCGGCTGGTCCGGGTGGCCGAGGCAGGCCCGGGCGGAGTCCCGGACCTGTTCGGCCTCCTCGCCGTCCGGGAGCGGTAGCGAAACTCGCCCGTCCCGCGCCCACGTCGAAACGCCAAGATCCGCGCAGGTTCGCTGAAGTTGCTGCCTCAGCGCAGAACGAGGCAGCAGTTTCGCCGAAGTTGCGCGGATCTTGCGAGGGGGGGCGGGGACCGCGGCGCGGACACGTCAAGAAACATCGCGTCGGCAACTTGCGTTGCAGTCCCGCGCACGGGACCCTGTTCTCTGGGTTGCCGCCCGCTCACCAAACGTGCTCCCGGAGGCGAGATGTACACGCTCCGTACCGCCCCCCGCCGGCTGCTGGCCGGCTCCGGCGCTCTCCTGCTCGGCACCGCCCTCGCCGCCGCCGGCACGCCCGTCCCGGCCGGCGCCGCGACCGGCGCGGACACCGTCGGGTACGTCCGGCTCGCCCACCTGTCCCCGGACACCCCTGCCGTCGACGTCTACCTGGCCGCGCCGGACGCCGCGAAGCCAAGGGTCTTCCCCGGGGTCGGCTACGGCGTGGTCTCCGACTATCTCGAGCTGGCGCCCGGCCGGTACGCGGTGGCGATGCGGGAGGCCGGCGCTCCGGCGAGCGACCCCCCGGTGCTCACCACCGAAGTCGCGGTCACCAGCGGCGACGCGTTCACGGTCGCCGGGGTCGGCCGACACGCGGACCTGGGTCTGCGGGTGCTCAACGATGACCTCAGCGCGCCCGCGCAGGGCCGCGCCAAGGTGCGTGTCGTGCAGGCCTCCGTGCGCACCCCGGTGCTGGACGTGGCCGCCGCCGACGGCCCGATGATCGCCGACGACGTGCAGTTCGCGACCACCACCGAGTACGAGCAGGTCGAGCCGGGCAGTTGGCGGCTGCGGCTGGCGGGCGCCGACGGGCCGAGCACCAACGCCGAGGTGCGGCTCACCGGCGGTGCGGTCTACTCGCTGCTGGTGCTCGACGCCAAGCAGGGCGGGCTGACCGCCGAGCTGCGCCGCGACGCCGAGGGCGGCACCGTCGTTCCCGCCGGCGGGGTGGACACCGGCGCCGGCGGCACCGCCGATGCCGGACTCGACGCGTACCCCCTGGTGGCCGGTGGGTTGGCCGCGGCTGCCGTCGCGGTGACCGTGCTGCTGTGGCGCCGGCGGCGGCGCACCACCTGGTGAACACCGGGTCCGACCCGTCGATCCGGCGGCATCGTGACCGCCGGATACCGCCGGCCGCGCTTGTCGCGGCCGGCGCGGCGGTCTGCCTGGCCGCCGGCGCCGGAGTCGGGCTGGCCGACGCCGACCCGCCGCCGACGGCGGTGGCGACCTGGCACCCCGGCTGCGCCGACGGCTGCCCACCGACGGCCGCCGCGCCCGCGCCACACGGTCCACCCACGCGGGTACGCGTACCGCGCATCGGTGTCGACTCCACCCTCACCGTGCTCGGCCTGGACCGTGCCGGTGCGCTGATCCCACCTACCGACTTCGGCACCGCCGGCTGGTACGGCGGTGGCCCGGCCCCCGGCGACACCGGCCCCGCCGTGCTCGCCGGGCACCTGGACTCGCGGCGCGGACCGGCGGTGTTCGCCCGGCTCGGGGAGCTGCGCCCCGGTGACCGGGTGGAGGTGTGGCGCGGCGGGCAGCGGCTGCCGTTCCGGGTGACGGGCTCGCTGCGTACCCGCAAGGACCGCTTTCCGACGGAGGCGGTCTACGGGCCGACGCCCGGCGCGGAGCTGCGGCTGGTCACCTGCGGGGGCGACTTCGACAGGCGCAGCGGGCACTACCGGGACAACGTCGTGGTATTCGCGGTGACCGAGGCCGCCAGCCCGGTCCTGCCGAACTCCGCCGCAGGCTGACCCCGCCGCACGGGCCGCCACCCGCCACCCGCCGCACGGGCCACCGCCCGCCGCCCGGCTTGATCAACTCGGTTTCACGGAGGTCGCGGTGTCCGGCACGCCCTGATGCCGCGACTTCCAGGACTCCGAGTGGATCAAGCGCTCAACCCCGGCATCCTGAGGGCGGCGTTAGATTGGGCGGCGGCCGGCGAAGCCGCACTCGGCGCGGTGGTACCAGCGCACGTCGGAGTCGCCCTCCAGCCAGCACCAGAGCACGGCGCGGCCGGCGCGCTCGCCGGGAAAGTCGAGCAGGACCGGGGCGATGCCCTTGACCTGGATGTCGTGCTGGTGCAGCTCGTCGACGACGGCATGCAGTCGAGCTTCCAGCCCCTTGACCTCGGCCAGCCCGCCGAGCGCGCTCACACCGTGGTCGGCCAGGTCTACGCGCAGCTCAGCCAGGTCGGCCCGGACCCGGATCAACTCGTCGACGCGCGGCTGCAGGGTGGCCACCAGGTGCCGGGCCTGGGCAAGTGTGAACACCGGGCCAGTATGCGGCACCCGGGGCCCCACGACGCACCCCGACGGCCACCCACCCGCACCGGCGGCCATCCAGCCCGCGACGACCGGCGGGTCAGTCGGCCTGGGCCGCCAGCTCCCGGGCGCGATCCCGGGCGGCCTCCAGCGCGGCGAGCAGCGCCGCCCGTACGCCGTGCTTCTCCAACTCCCGGATCGCGGAGATGGTGGTGCCGGCCGGTGAGGTGACCGCCTCGCGCAGCTTGACCGGGTGTTCCCCGGAGTCGCGCAACATCACGGCGGAACCGATGGCGGTCTGCACGATGAGTTCGTGCGCCACCTGCCGGGGCAGGCCGAGCAGGATTCCCGCGTCGATCATGGCCTCGACCAGCAGGTAGAAGTAGGCCGGCCCGGAGCCGGAGAGCGCGGTGACCGCGTCCTGCTGTGACTCGGGCACCCGGATCGTCTGGCCGAGGGGCTTGAACATCTCCTCGGCCAGCGCCAGGTGCGCCCCGGTGGCGTACGCGCCCGCCGAGATCGCCGTCATCGCCTCGTCGACAAGCGCCGGGGTGTTGGTCATCACCCGGACCACCGGGGTGCCCTCGGGCAGCCGACGGTTGAAGAAGCTGGTGGGCAGGCCGGCGCAGAGCGAGATGACGAGCTTGTCGGCCGGCACCTTGGGGCCGATCTCGTCGAGCAGCGCGGCGGCGTCCTGCGGCTTCACGGAGACCGCGAGCACCGCCGCCTCGTCCACAGCGGTCAGGTTGTCGACGACCCGTACGCCGTAGCGGGCGGTCAGTTCGTCGGCGCGGGCCGGCCGGCGGGCGGTGGCCAGCAGCCGGTCCACCGGCCATCCCGAGCGCAGCAGCCCGGAGAGCATCAGCTCACCGATCTTGCCCGCGCCAATGACCGCGACCGTGTGCACCCCGGCTGACATGTCGGCCCGTACCCCCTCGCGTCGGGTAGCGGCGCGGCGGGCATCGGCCCGCCACGCCGCCGAACGTCTGGTCGCGGCACGGCGGACCCGCGGGCCCGCCGTGCCGCCAACCGTCGATCAGCTACCGAAGAAGACCTCGGCCTCGGCGTACCGCTCCAGCGGCACGGTCTTCAGCTCGCGGGTGGCCTCCGCGAGGGGCACCCGGACGATGTCGGTGCTCTGCATGGCGACCATCTTGCCCCAGTCGCCGTCGTTGACCGCGTCGATGGCCTGCAGACCCAGGCGGGTGGCGAGCACCCGGTCGAAGGCGGTCGGGGTGCCACCGCGCTGGATGTGGCCCAGCACCACGGTGCGGGCCTCCTTGCCGGTCTTGGCCTCCAGTTGCTCGGCGAGCCACTGGCCGATGCCGCCGAGGCGGACGTGGCCGAACGAGTCCAGCTCCTGGTTGGCGAGGACCATCTGGCCGTCCAGTGGCTGGGCGCCCTCGGCGACCACGACGATCGGGGCGTACTGGTGCTGGAAGCGCTTCTCGACGTAGCCGGCCACCTGGTCGACGTCGAACTGCCGCTCCGGGAGCAGGATCACGTTGGCGCCGCCGGCCAGGCCGGCGTGCAGGGCGATCCAGCCGGCGTGCCGGCCCATCACCTCGACGACCAGGGTGCGGTGGTGGCTCTCCGCGGTGGTGTGCAGGCGGTCGATGGCCTCCATCGCGATGTTGACAGCGGTGTCGAAGCCGAAGGTGTAGTCGGTGGCGCCGAGGTCGTTGTCGATCGTCTTCGGCACGCCGACCACGTGCACGCCCAGCTCGTAGAGCTTGGTGGCCACGCCGAGGGTGTCCTCGCCGCCGATCGCGATCAGCGCGTCGACACCCTGGGTGGCGAGGTTGTCCTTGATCCGCTCGACGCCGTTCTCGATCTTGAACGGGTTGGTCCGGGACGAGCCGAGGATGGTGCCGCCGCGGGGCAGGATGCCACGGACGTCAGCGATGCCGAGGGGCCGGGACAGACCCTCCAGCGGGCCCTTCCAGCCGTCCCGGAAGCCCACGAACTCGTGACCGTAGGTGGCGACGCCCTTGCGGACCACCGCCCGGATGACCGCGTTGAGACCTGGACAGTCGCCGCCGCCGGTGAGCACGCCGATACGCATGATCCGCTCATCCTCCTGGAGCATCAGGTAAAGCCCGAATTGCCCCAGGGTATGTGTCAGATCAGACCATCGGCGCCGTTGCCGGCCCGGGGCGGGCCGTCACTGCGCACTGTAGTCGGCCCGCCGGTGCGACGACAGCGCGCCCCGGGCCGACGGGCCGGGACGCGCTGCTCAGAACGTCACCTCGTGGTTCTCGCCCGCCTTCGGTGGCCGCCCGGTGACGGCTGCCTTCGCGTAGCCGAGCAGGTTGACCACGGCGCTGTTGGCCGAGTCCCAGTACTCGGCGGAGCTGGCGTGCACCTTGATCAAGGTGAGCCCGGGGGTGTCCAGCCCGTCGGGGAACCACGCCTTGAGCAGCGGGTTCCACAGCCGCTCGGCCCGCGCCCGGTCGAACCCCTCGGTGGCGGTGCCGGAGATCGACACCCAGGCGTTGTGCTTCTGGTCGGAGAAGGCGACGTTGACCTCCGGATTGACCCGGAGCTGGCGGATCTTTGCCGATTCGGCGTCGGCGAAGAACCACAGCTCGCCGTCGAACTCGGCCTCCTGGAGCCCCATCGGCCGGCTCACCTGCCGCCCGTCCAGAGCGGTGGTGGTGAGCATGCAGATCCGCGCGGCCCGGGCCAGCTCGGTGACCCGGGCCCGCGCCTCGGCGGCGCTGGTCGGCTGGTTGCTCATTGCACTCTCCCTCGGCTCGGCTGGTCGAACCGATGCCCGGGACAGAACCGGTCAAACCTACGACGGTACGACCACCGCTGGCCGGATCGTCATCGTCCGCCAGCCGTCATCGCCCGCCAGCGGGCCAGGTTGTGCCGGGCATCGACCAGCGCGTCGTGCCGGGCCGCGTCGGCGTCCGGCAGGGCCGGCCGACCACTGTCGTCCCAGAGCTGCCGCAGCTCCTTGGTGTAGCGGGGAATCTCCCGGGGCAGCGCCGGCATCGCACCCCAGAGCTGGGCGAGCACCACGTGGTCGTACGCGGCGTACCAGGCCCACAGCTCCAACTGCTCCCCCGGCCGGTCCCGGATCGGCTCGACCAGGAAGTCGTACAGGTCGTCGCGGATGCGCTCGCGCGACCGCCAGGCCCGGTCCGCCGGGGACGGCAGCTTGTCCAGTACGTTGCGCCGGACCCAGGGCACGGCACGGGAGTCGTCGAACTCCGTGGAGACCGCGTAGAACTCGCGGCCGTACTCGTCGACGACACCGATCGAGACGAGGTCGACGGTCGTGCCGTCCTCGATGAACTCACAGTCGTAGAAATAGCGGTAGACCATTCCGGCCATCCTCGCCCACCGCCGTCCGGCCGCACCCGGCGGGGCCGCCGCACCGCTGGTGACGAGCCACATCGGCACTTCAACGACGGTACGCGGCAGCTCGCGACGGTCACGGAAGTGCTTCGAGGGGTGTACAGCAAGCGACCGGACCGTCATGATCTGATGTGTACCGCTACCGGATGCCGAATCGGTGTCAGTTCACCTTGTCAGGGCCATCAGGTTCACCCGGTGAGCGAGTTTGTGGTCCATGACCGGGGAGGGGTTGGGCCGTGGAGATGCGCCTGCCAGAGCCGGGTGACGCGCTCACGGGTGTCGAGATGTTCGCTGGTTTGGAGCCCGAGGTGCGGCAGCGCGTCATCGCCGCCGCCGTCCCGCGCACCTACCGCAAGGGCCAGTTGCTCTTCGTGGAGAACGACCCGGGTGAGTCGCTCATCGTGTTGCGCCGCGGCGCGGTGGCCGTGTTCCGCACCGCGCCCACCGGCGAGCGGGCCGTGCTGTCGGTGATCCGTCCGCCGGACGTGCTCGGCGAGGTCTCCCTGCTCGACGCGTCCACCCGGTCGGCCTCGGCCGAGGCCATCGAGGACTGCGCGGCGCTCGCGCTCTCCCGGGGCGCGTTCATGGAGCTGGTGCACTCCAACCCCCGCATCCTGGACGCGGTGATGCGGTCGCTGGGCGGGCTGATCCGCCGGCTCACCGAGCAGAACGCCGATCACGTCTTCCTCGACCTGCCGGGTCGGGTGGCCAAGACACTTGTCCGGTTGGCCGGCGAGAGCCAGGCGCCGATGATCACGATCGAGCTCAACCAGAGTCAACTGGCCGAGATGGCCGGTGGTTCCCGGCAGAGCGTCAACCAGGCGATCGGTTCGTTCGCCAGCCGCGGCTGGCTGCGTACGGAGGGCCGCCGGATCGTGGTGACCGACGTGGCAGCGCTACGGCGCCGCGCCGGCATGAACGACCGCTGACACCTCACGAGCAGCACGAAACGGCCGGGTCGCCAGCGGGCGACCCGGCCGTTTCGGCGTCATCGGCGTGGGGTCACACCCCGGAGCTGCCCGGCCCGGCCCACTTGTCCGGGCCCTTGCCGTCGCCACCCGGGCCGTGGACCTGCTCGCTGACGATGCCCTCGGCCTGCAACGTGGCGAGCGTGGCGGCGTCGACGTCCACCGAGTCGCCCGCGGAGTGGCTGACCCCGTTGCCGTCGGTCCAGTCGCTCTCCAGCTTGACGTACACCATTGACCTCTCCCCCTCTGGTCCCTGATCGATATCTGGCCGCCTGAATCTAGTCGGTCAGCACCCTCGGTGACTGTCCACAAACCAACAGGCCGCTACCTGACAGCGGTCGACGGGGGCGATAATCCCGGTCAGGGGGCGCCATCGGCGTCGACCCGTTCACCTCTGGGGGATGTCATCGCCGCGCAGTGTGGACGCTGTGGACGCACGGCCGCCGAAGGGGACCGCTTCTGCGGTGGCTGCGGCGCCGAGCTGGGCGCCGTGTGCCCGCACTGCCTGCGCCCACTCGCCTCGGACGTCACGTTCTGCACGTCCTGCGGATCGCCCCGACCGGGCGCGGACCGACCGGCCACGGTCACCCCCCAGGAGGACCGCCGCCGGGTGAGCGTGCTCTTCGTGGACCTGATCGACTTCACGCCGTACGTCGAGCGCACCGACCCGGAGCAGGTCCGTGGCATGCAGACCGGGTTCTTCTCCGCCGCCCGCCGGGTGGTCGGCCAGTACGGCGGGGTGGTGGAGAAGTACATCGGAGACGCGGTGATGGCGCTCTTCGGTGCCCCGATCGCCACCGAGACCGACGCGCTGCGCTGCGTACGGGCCGGTCTGGAGCTGCAACGGGTGCTCACCCGGTTCGCGCCGACCGGCAGTGCCGAGATGCGGTTCCGGGTCGGGGTGGCCACCGGCGAGGCACTTGTCGACGTGGCCGCCGCGCGCGACGGCGGACAGGCCATCGTGGCCGGCGACGTGGTGAACACGGCCTCCCGGATGCAGTCGGTCGCGCCACCCGGTGGGGTGCTGGTCTGTGGCACCACCCACGCGCTCACCACGGACGCGATCCGCTACGAGGAGCAGCCCCCGGTCACCCTGCGCGGCCGGTCGTCGCCGACCGAGGTGTGGCTCGCCCTGTCCCCGCTGCGTCGCCAACCCACCGACCGGGAGCCGGACACCACACCGCTTGTCGACCGGGAACACGAGCTGGGGATGCTCGTCAACGCCCTGCACCGGTCGCTGCGCGACCGGCGACCGCAGGTGGTCACCATCTTCGGTCGGGCCGGCATCGGCAAGAGCCGGCTGCTGCGGGAGCTCTACCGGCACACCGGCCGGCTTGTCGACGAGCCGCTGACCTGGCGCACCGGGCGCTGCCCGCCGTTCGGGGAGAACGTCACCTTCGCCGCGCTCGCCGACATCGTGAAGTCCGAGGCCGGCATCCTCGACACCGACCCGGCCACCAGCGCCGCGCAGCGGCTGGCCGCCGCCGTGGGCGAGCTGATCGGCCCGGGCGAACGGGACCGGGTGGTGGACGCGCTGCGCCCGCTCGTCGGGCTACCCGGCACGCCGCTGCCGGCCGAGGAGGCGGAGTCGGCGTGGCGTCGCTTTCTGCTGGCGCTGGCCGCCCAGCGTCCCACCGTGCTGGTCTTCGAGGACCTGCACTGGGCCGACGACGCGATGCTGCGTTTCGTGGAGCTGCTCGGGGCGGCGGCCCGCGACGTACCGCTGCTGCTGCTCTGCACCGCCCGCCCGGAACTGGTCGACCGGGACCCGAGCTGGGCCGGGACGATCACCGGCTCGGTGACGATCACCCTGCCGCCACTGCGCGACACCGGCATCGCCGCCCTGTACGCGCACCTGTTCGGCCAGGCGGCGTTCTCCGCCGACATGCTGACCCCGTTGATCGAGGTGGCCGGCGGCAACCCGCTCTACGCGCACGAGTACGTCCGGATGCTTATCGAGCAGGGGGCGCTGCGCCAGTCGGGGCGGGGGTGGTCGCTGGACAAGCAGCTCGAGCTGACCATGCCGGAGAGCGTGCACGCGGTGATCGCCAACCGGGTGGACCTGCTGGACGCCAAGGACCGCGCGGTGCTGCTGGCCGCGTCCGTGGTCGGGGTGCAGTTCTGGCCCGGCGCGGTCGCCACCGCGCTCGGGCAACAGGTCGAGTCGGTCGAGCGTTCGCTGCGCCGACTCGAACAGCGCGACTTCGTCCACGAGCAGGTCGCGTCGACGATGGCCGGGCAGGCCGAGTTCCGGTTCCGCCACGTGCTGGTCCGCGACGTCTGCTACCAGCGGTTGCCGCGCACCGAGCGGGTGGCCCGGCACGAGCGGGCCGCCGACTGGCTCGACGCGCTGTCACACTCCCGCGACACCGACCTTGCCGAGGTGCTCGCCCACCACCGCTGGGCGGCGCACGAGATCGCCCGCTCACTGGGCATGCAGGTGCGGCGCTACGCCGGGCCGGCGCGGCAGGCGCTGCACCGGGCGGCCCGACGGGCGTACGCGCTGCACGGGTTGGACGCGGCGGCCAGCCACGCGGGCCGGGCACTCGGCCTGGCCGACGACAGTGACCCGGTGGGCCGGCTCCAGTTGGAGCTGCTGAGCACGGAGATCTCGTTCTACCGGGACGGCAACGCATTCCTCTCCGGCGGCGGGCCGGAGCAGGTGCACACGCTCGCCGACCGGCTGCTGTCGCACGGCGACAACGCCTGCGCCGCCCGGGCGTGGACGCTGCTCGGCCAGGCCGCCTGGCTGCGGGCCGACCGCGGCGACGCGTTGGCCTGCCTGGACCGCGCGGTGCAGCTGTTCGAGCCACTACCGGACACTCCGCAGAAGGCGGACGCGTACGCCGAAATGGGCCGGCTGCACATGCTCAACTACGAGCGGGACCCGGCCGTGGCAGCGGCGAACACGGCGGCCGAGATCGCCGAGCAGTTGGGCCTGACCGAGACCCGCACCAACGCCCGGATCACCGCGGCCACCGCCCGCTACCAGTCCGGGGACCGGGTCGGCCTGGACGAGTTGCACGCGATCGTCGAGTTCGCCCGGACCGGTCAACTGCTGGCGCTGCCCCGGGCCACCCAGAACCTCGCCTGGGCGATCCGGGAGGAGGGCGACTGGCTGCGGTCCGACGCCCTGCTCTCGGCCGCGCCGGCGCGGACCGCGAGCGGTCAGACCCTGACCACCAGTTATTCGGCGGAGGCGATGCGCGCCTGGTTCGACGGCGACTTCGGCCGGCTCCTCGCGGCGGCGGAGGCGTTCGTGGACACGCCCACCGGGAGTTGGGACATGCAGGTGCGCGGGTTGCGCTGCTGTCTGCTGGTGCTGCGCGACGACGAGGACCCGGACGACCTGACCGACGCGTTGGACACCGCGCGGCGCAGCGGGTTCCACCGGCTGCTCTGGACGATGCTGAGCATGGCCGCGTTGTGTCGGGCGTTGCAGGGGCGCGACGCCGAGGCGGCGGAGCTGATCGAGGAGTTGGACAGGTGCTGGTCGGCGGTGCCGGCCCTGGCCAGTGGCGAGTGGATCGCCGCGGCCGCGTACGCCGCGGCCCTGAGCGGCCGGAGCGCGGCGGTGCGGGTCCGCACGATGCTGGGCCGGGTCGGGCACCGCACGCCCTGGTCGGAGGCGGCGTTGCGGACCGTGACGGCGGCCGTGGCCGCGGCGGACGGCGACCACCGGCGCTCCGCCGAGCTGCACCTGGCCGCCGCCGAGACCTACGGGCGGATCCCGGACGTCAGCGACCGGGTGTTGGCGCTGGCGCTCGCGGCGGCGGAGCTGACCCGCGCCGGCGACCCGGCAGGCGCACGGGCGACCCGCGCGGAGGTACGTACCTTCGCGCTGCGCAACGACACCCCCGGCCTGCTCGCCCTGGCCGGTCGGCCGATCAGCCCGACCGGGCCGGCGGTGGCGTGCTGAGCCACGACCCGCCGCCCGAATGCCAACGATCACCGAGATGGCGCTTGTCGCGCAAGAACGGACAAAGGACCCCGGTCGCGACCTGCGGCGGCAGCCGTGACTTTGGAAGACGCGACACAACGCACTCCCGGAACCATGCCCTGACGTGTCACGATTCAGAGCACGGCGTGCGGACGGGCGTCGAGGGTCGCGCCGCGAGGCGCTTAAGGGGGATGTCCGGGTGTCAGCGGGTGGTGCCCGCCGGGGACGGCGGGACAACGGGCTCGACGCGAACGAGTACGCCGTCGTCGGCGACGTCGATCCGCGCGTCGGCGAGCACCTGCTCGACGTGCTGGCCGCCGGTGGGATCGCCGCCTACCTGCAACCCTCCGCCGACCTCAACCCGGTCACCCGCACCACCACCGTTCCGGCCCGGCCGGTCGACCGGCTCTACGTCGACCGTTCACACCTGAGCACCGCACGGGACTATCTGACCCAGCTCGCCGACGAGACCACTCCGGAGCAGCCGCCCGCCCGCGACGAACCGGACATCGACGCCGAGTGGGCGCGGATCGTGGCCGGCTTCCACACCTCCTCCACCGTCGGTGACCACCCGTGGCCGGCCTCCGAGGACGTGGACGAACGGGACGCCCGGGACGAGCCGACGACCGGCCCGCTGGCCCGCTCGGGGACCGACGAGCCGGGTCCGACCGCCACCGACACCCGCCGGCTGCCGTCCGCCACCGACATCTCCGGGATCTCCGTGGGGCGCGGCACCCGGCCGGACGAGCCGTCGCTGCTTGACGGGTTGGACACCTTCGGGGCCGACCTGCCCGACGACGAGGACGACGAGGGTTACCACCCGCCCCCGCCGCCGCCGCTGCCCCGGGTCAGCAAGTACGCGGTGATCGGTGTGCTCGGTGTGGTCGTCGGGTTCGTGCTCTTCCTCTTCCCGTCGCTGCTCCCGGTGGACCGTTCGGCGGTCACCCTGTTCGGGTTCACCGGCATCCTGGCCGGTTTCGTCACGCTGATCTGGCGGCTGCGCCCCGGCGACGAGGACGAGGACGACCCGGACAACGGCGCCGTCGTCTGATCCTGGCCCGCATCCCGGGACGACGCCCGACCCGCCGAGGGCGTAACAGTGGTGTAACTTACTGTCAGTAGGAATACCGCTGTACGTCACTTCCCCCGCTGACTGACCGGTTTTCCCTTGCTCGTGGCGGTCAGTCCTCTGCTGATCGGAATGCCCGAGATGCGACAGAGTTCCCTCGTGGTGGTGGCCAACCGCCTCCCCATCGACGACAGTCAGGCGCCCGACGGGGCCTGCGAGTGGCGGCGCAGCCCAGGTGGGTTGGTCAGCGCGCTGCACCCCCTCCTGCGGCACACCCCCGCTACCTGGGTCGGCTGGGCGGGCGGCACCGGGCCGGCCCCCGCACTACCGGACGTGGACGGTGTCCGGATGCACACCGTCGCGCTCAGCCCGGAAGACCTGCGCGACCACTACGAGGGGTTCGCCAACGCCACCCTCTGGCCGCTCTACCACGACGCCGTCGAGCAGCCGCAGCATCACCGGCGGTGGTGGGAGGCGTACCAGCGGGTCAACCAACGCTTCGCCGAGGCGACCGCCGCGGTGACCGAGCAGGGCGGGGTGGTCTGGGTCCAGGATTACCACCTGCAACTGGTCCCCGGCCTGCTGCGCACGCTCCGTCCGGACCTGCGCATCGGCTTCTTCCTGCACGTGCCGTTCCCACCGCCGGAGCTTTTCATGCAGTTGCCGCGCCGGGCCGAGTTGCTGCGCGGGATGCTCGGCGCCGACCTGGTCGGCTTCCAGCGGGTGCAGGCGGCACACAACTTCGCCCAACTGGTGACCAGGGTGCTGGATCTGCCGGCCACCGACCGGCGGATCGGCATCGACGACCGGGTCGTCCGCATCGGCGCGTTCCCGGTCTCCATCGACACCGCCGAGATGGGCGCGCTCGCCGCCCGCCCCGACGTGGCCGCCCGAGCCCGCCGACTACGTCAGGACCTCGGCGACCCCCGGCAGGTCATCCTCAGCGTGGACCGGATGGACTACACCAAGGGCATCGAACAGCGCCTCAAGGCGTACAGCGAACTGCTCGCCAGCGGCGACGTCAAGGTTCGCGACACGGTGTTGGTGCAGGTCGCGATGCCGAGCCGGGAACGTGTCGGCCAGTACCAGATCCTGCGTGAGCGGATCGAACGCGAGGTGGGCCGGATCAACGGCGAGTTCGGCCGGGTCGGCGAGCCGGCGATCCACTACCTCACCCAGCCCTTCGACCGGGCCGAGCTGGCCGCGCTCTACCGGGTCGCCGACGTGATGGCGGTGACCCCGCTGCGCGACGGGATGAACCTCGTCGCCAAGGAGTACGTGGCCGCCCGGGTGGACGACACGGGCGCCCTGCTGCTCAGCGAGTTCGCCGGCACCGCCGCCGAACTGTCCCAGGCGTACCTGGTCAACCCGCACGACCTGGAGGGGCTCAAGCAGGGCCTCTGCGCCGCGCTGCGGGCCAGCCCGGCCGACACCACGCAACGGATGCGGGCCATGCGTGCCCACCTGGAGGAGCACGACATCCGGGCCTGGGCCCGCTCCTACCTGAGCGCGCTTGACGAGCGCGGCGCCCTGGTCAGCCGCCTGACCAGCACCGACACCAACCCCGGCGCCGCCGACCCGGACGCCGGCACCTCCGCCGACGACGCTCGGGTGCCGCGACCCGCCACCCCCACCGCCAGCTCGGTCACCCGACAGACCAGCGGCTGAGCCGCGTCCCCGGGTTGGTCGCCGAGCGCGGCCGACCCGGGTGCTCAGTGCGCCGCCGTGGGCTCCTTCTCCAGCCAGTCCAGGATCGCGTCGATCGGCTCCGCCCACCGCACGTCAAGCATCAGGTCGTGGCCCATGCCGGGAAAGAGCAGCGGGGCCGAACCGTACCGGCGGGCCACCCGGGTCAACGTCGACGCCGGCACCACCCGGTCGTCGGGGCTGCCCAGCACCAGCACCGGCGGCGTACCCACCGCCGGCTCGGCCTCCGGCTCACCAAGCAGAGCCCACTGCGCCCGCCGGCCCGCCCGGCCGAGTCGTCCGACGTACCGCCGGGCCTCCTCGTCGGGCAAGTCACGGCTGAACAACTGCCCACGGTTGAGCCGCAACGGCCCACCGAACACCGCAGGCAACGTGCCCGCCGGGTTGCGGCGCAACGCCGCGCCCAGCACTCCCCAACCGCCGAAGACCGGTGCCACGAGCACCGCCCCCCGGGCCGGATAACGGGCCAACGCGTGTGCCACCACCAGCGCCCCGGCACCGTGCCCCACAAGCACCGCCTGGCGCGGCAGGCCCGCGGCCACCTGGACCACGTCGTGCGCGTACGCGCGCAGCGTCGCCTCCGGCGCCGGCTCGCTGCCACCGTGCCCGCGCAGGCTCAGCGCGTACGCCGGGAAACCCCGCGATGCGGCGTGACCCAACCAGTGCTCGGCGAACGCCCACGCACCGTGGCCGAACCCGGGAACGAAGAGCAGCGGAGGTCGCCCCTCCTCCGCCTCGGGAACGGCGCTGAGCACCTCCCGCCGGGCCGGTCGGACCGGACGCGACCACTCCCGGCCCCGCATGATCCGCAGCTCAGTCACTTGTCTGCCTTCCGTTCGCGACTGCCGGGCCGGCTCACTTGCCCTCCAGGTCGACAAGCGCGCGCTGGACCGCGCGCAGGTAGTCGGCGTGGCCGACCTCGAACCAGTGCCGGCTGCTCTCCTTGACCTGCCCGGAGTAACGCTCCCCGGCGCGCTCACGCACCCGGGACGCGAACGCGGCGGCCCGCTCCGGTCGGTCCCGGCGGGCCTGCAACAGTCGGGCGAAGAGCACCGTCTGCCAGTGCGACAGGGTGAACAACCCGGAATCCGGCTGCACCAGGCCGGCGACGGCGAGGGTCGGGTGCCCCGGGGTGAACGCGTTGAGCCACAGCGTGGGCCGGCCCGCCCCGGCGCTGTCGCCGAACACCGACGCGTCCAGGAACTCGAAGCGCGGCAGGTAGCCGGTGGCGAAGATGACCACCTCGGGGTCGATCTCGCGGCCGTCGGCCAGCTCCACGGCGTAGGGGTGGAACCGGGCGATGTCCGGCACCGGGCCGATCCCGCCGTGGCCCACGTAGTAGACGAGTTGACTGTTCGCGATCGGGTGCGTCTCGTACACCCGGTGGTCGGGCTTGGGCAGGCCGAACCGGGTCAGGTCGCCGACGGTCAACCGCAGCGTCCAGTGGTAGAGCCACTGCCGCACCCGCAGGGGCACGCGCAGCGCCAGCAGGCTGTCGTTCACCTGGTCGGCGGGGCGGCCGAGCACGTACTTCGGCGCGTACCAGTAGCCGCGCCGGGTGGAGTGCCAGCACCGCGACGCCTGCTGGGCGGCCTCGACGGCGATGTCGCAGCCGGTGTTGCCGGCACCGACCACGAGCACCCGCTTGCCGCGCAGTTGCGCCGGGTCCTTGTAGGACGAGGCGTGCATGATCTCGCCGCGGAACTGTTCCAGGCCCTCGTAGCGGGGCAGCTTCGGCGACCAGTTGTGGCCGTTGGCGATCACCACGGCGGCGTACCGGGAGGTGCGCTCCGGGCCGTACCCGCCGGTGGAGCGGGTGGTCACGTCCCACCGGTCCCCCTCGGCGGGCTCGACGCGGATGACCTCGGTGCCGAACCAGATGTGCGAGCGCAGGTCGAAGTGGTCGGCGTACCGCTCGAAGTACGACAGCAGTTGACTGTGGTGCGGGTAGTCCGGCCAGGAGTCCGGCATCGGGAAGTCCGGGAACTGGGTGAACGGCTTCGACGAGATCAGGTGGGTGCTGGCGTACACCGGGCTGCGGTCGTGCCGCCAGTTCCAGGCGCCGCCGACGCCCGTCTCCCGTTCGTAGCAGTCCACGCCGAAGCCGTGCTCGCGCAGGTTCTTGATGGCCGTCAGGCCGCTGGCACCGGCCCCGATGACGCAGACCGTGTCACCCCGGTCGGAGACCGGGCGACCGTCGCCGCCGCGCGCGGGCGAGGTCGCCTCCGGGTCGGGCCGGCCGTGGTCGGTGGAGGTGGACACCGGGACATCTCCTTTTGGTACGGCAGGCGTGCCGGTCGCCGCGAAATCCTCTCCACAACCGGGCCGGATGTCCAGTCCTGAGCCGGACGCGTCGACTGTCGAGCCGGGGCGGGGGTCAGCCGGTGGTGGGCAGCAGCAGGTCGACCAGGACCGGGAAGTGGTCGCTGGCCCGGCGGGTCTGCGGCGTGTCCACCACGTCGTAGTCGACGACGGTGATCCGCGGGTCGACGAAGAGCGCGTCGATGCGCCCCCGCGGGTCGGCGCAGGAGTAGGTGAGCCGGTCGGCGCGGTCGGCGGCCACCGCGGTGTCGGTCAACCCGCGCGACACGGTGGCCCACGCCGGCCCGTCCGGGCCCTCGTTGAGGTCCGCACCGGCCACCACCGGGCTGGTGGCCGCGTCCAGGCCGCGCTTGAACTCGGCGGCCTGCCCGGGGCGCTCGGCCGGGTCGGTGGACAGGTGTGAGCCGGCGAGGGTGAAGCGGGCGTCGCCGACCCGGCAGTCGGCGTACGCGGCGCCGCGCAGGTGCCGGCCGGGGGTCAGCGGGAAGCGTTGGCAGCGGGTGCCCAACACCTGCACCCGCAGGCTGGTCAGCACCAGGTTGCCGAGCGCGGGCAGCCCGCCGGCGGCCACCACCAGGCCGAACGACTCGGCAAGCGTGGCGGACTTCTGCCGCCACCGGAACCGGCGCGGCCCCTCCTGCACGATCACCACGTCCGGCCGCGCGGCCCGGACCACCGCCGCCAGCGCGGCCGTGTCGTCGCGCTGGCTGTGGATGTTGTACGACACGACGCGCAGCGGCACACCCATCCCGGACCGCCCGCTTCAGATCCGGCGGGCCAGGTCGGCGGCGCCGATCACCCCGGCGCTGTTGCCCAGCTCCGCCGGGAGCACCTCGGCCACCGGCAGGCGACCACGCTGGGCGAGCGCGTCGAGGTACGAGCGGCGCGTCGGGCCGAGCAGCAGGTCACCGGCGTCGATCACACCGCCGCCAACCACCAGGGTCTGCGGGTCGAGGATCTGCGCCATGTCGGCGAGGCTGGTGCCCAACCATCGGCCGATCTGCGCGAACGCCTCGGCGGAGACGGGGTCGCCACCCTGCGCGGCGGCGGTCACCATCGGGCCGGTGATCGCCTCGGCCTCGCCGCCGGCCAGGTCGAGCAGCGCGGTGGCCCGGTTGGGTTCCTGCCGGGCGCCGGCTCGGGCGAAGCGCACCAGGGCGCTGCCGCTGGCGTACTGCTCGATGCAGCCGAGCCGGCCGCAGCCGCACTGGTGCCCGTCCGGCACGGCCAGCATGTGGCCCAGCTCCGCGGCGATGCCGTGCGCGCCGCGCATCAGGTCGCCGCCGAGGACGATGCCGCCACCCACACCGGTGCCGATGGTGAACATGATCATGGAGTCGTCGGCGTCGCGGGCCGCGCCGTAGCGGAACTCGGCCCAGGCGGCCACGTTCCCGTCGTTCTCCACGATCACCGGCAGGCCGACGGCCTCGCTGACGTACTCCCGCAGCGGTTCGTCCCGCCAGGCCAGGTTGGGGGCGAAGAGCACGGTCGAGCGGCTGGCGTCGATCCAGCCGGCCGCACCGATGCCGACGGCCTCGATCGTCCGCCCGGTCGCCAGCTCGCCGACCAACTCGATGATGACGTCGCGGGTCTTGCCGACGTCATCGGCGGGGGTGTCCCGTCGGGTCTGCACGAGGACCGTGCCGGTGTCGTCCACGACACCGCCAGCCACCTTCGTGCCACCGACGTCGACTCCGATGGTCAGCGTCACCGCTGCCGCTCCCCTCTACTGTCCGGCCCGTGTCCCGGCGGCATGCCGGTCCGGGTCGGGATGTCCCGCGCTCAGGCGCCGTCGCCCGGTGCTTGCGCTCCGGTGTCGTCCGGCACCCGCGAAGCGGGCACCGCGGGATGAGTGGTCGGTGCCGGTACGGTCGCCGGCCCGGCGTCGTCGACGGGTGGTACGGCGGCCGGGGCGAGTGGGTCCGCCGTCCGGGTGGCGACCGACCAGACATCCCGCTCCGGCGCCGGCTGAGAATCATGCCCGCTGCGGGTGGCATCGCGCCACACGTGTTCGCCACCGGTCGCGCTCGACGGGTCGCCAGGGGCTTGCTCGGGGAGCACATCGTCGGTGTTCGCGGCGGGTGCCGACGGCGTCGCGGCGGAAGGTGCGGCTGTCGAACCGGAGGGGTTCGTCGGGGGCGGCTGCGCCGGGGAGAACGCGCGGAGCAGGCTGGCCACGCCCGCCGCGAGATCACCGGCGCCGGTCGCGAGCCGTTCGGCGAATTCCGGACTTGGGTCGCGTAACGCGGCGATGCCCCGACAGACCGGGCAGACGCAGCATTCGGCCGATCCGGTGGCGAAAGCACCGCCGGCGCCGGGACGCCCGTCCGGGTCGACACTGTGACCGAGGACACCGGCCAACACCCCGCCCAGCGAGCCGAACGCGCCGCCCGCCGAGCCGGCGGAGGCCAGCCGCGCCCCCGCGAGCAGGGTGGCGACCAGCCGCTCCGCCTCTTCCCGGGCCGAACCCGGATCCGTTCCGCCCACCCTCGGCTCCTCTACCGTGCCACCGGACCCGTCACTGCGCCGCACCGGTTGCTTCTACCCGGCGCTTGAGCTGCTTCAACGCGGTATCCATGATCATTTTCTCGGCCTTGCGGCGAAACATCCCGAGCATCCCCACCGACAGGTCGACCTCCAGCGTGTAGGTCACCGTCGTGCTGCCGTCCGGGTTACCCACCAGGTCGTACGAACCCCGCTGGGACTTCTGCATCTTCGAGGGAGCGACGAGGTGCCACTCGATCCGGGAGAGGTCCTCGGCGTACTCGTAGGCGAGCACGTACTCGTCGGCCATCACCCCGGCGTCGATGGTGAAGCGCACCTGGCTGGCGTAGCCGTCCTCGTACTCCTCGACGACCTCGGCGCTGCGGACCGCGTCGGTCCACTCCGGGTAGGCCGCGAAGTCACAGATGACCGCCGTCACCCGGTCCGGTGCGGCACCGATGATGATCGACTGGGTGGAGGAGTCCGCCATGGGGGGAGGCTACCCGGCGGGCCGCACCTCCACGCCGCGCCGCCCCCGCCGCGCCGCCGAGGTCCACGGCGGGTCGGGACAGCGCCGGGCGTTGGCAGTGTGCCCGTGCTCACCGGGTAGGTTTCGACACAGCCACCGTCCGTCGGCGGTGGCCGGCCCGGCCAGTGCGAGCACGAAGGAGTGCAGGTGCGCGAGTTCTCCGTCCCGCCGATCATCACCGTTGGCGACGCGGCCAACCTCACCGATCCGGTCTGGGACAACGCCGAGATCGCGCCCGACGCCGTCCAGTTCGCCCGCCCCACCCCCGGCGCCGAAGGCACCGTCACCACCTGGTCCGAGGTGACCTGCCGGCAGTTCCGCGACGAGGTGGCCGCGGTGGCCCGTGGACTGATCGCCGCCGGCATCGAACCCGGTGTCCGGGTCGGGCTGATGAGCCGCACCCGCTACGAGTGGACGCTGCTGGACTACGCGATCTGGACCGTCGGAGCGGTCACCGTGCCGATCTACGAGACGTCAAGCGCCGAACAGGCCGCCTGGATCATCGAGGATTCCAACGCGGTAGCCGTCGTGGTGGAGACCGACGCGCACGCCGCCCTGATCGCCGGCGTCCGACACCGGCTGCCCGAGCTGGACCACGTCTGGCAGATCGACCTCGGCGGGGTCGACGAGCTGGTCCGGAGCGGCGCCACTGTCGAGCTGGCCGAGGTGGAGCGGCGACGCAAGGCGGTCGGCGCCAACGACCTGGCCACCATCATCTACACCAGCGGCACCACCGGCCGCCCCAAGGGCTGCGTGCTCACCCACCGCAACATGTACGCCGACATCGCCAACGCGGTGCCGGTGCTGCCGAACCTGTTCAACGCCGGCGCGTCCACCCTGCTCTTCCTCCCGCTGGCACACGCCTTCGCCCGGCTGATCCAGATCGGTGTCGTGCAGGCGCGGGCCACCATGGCCCACTGCGCCGACACCAGGAACCTGGTCGCCGAGTTGCAGGCGTTCCGGCCGACCTTCGTGCTCTCCGTACCCCGGGTGTTCGAGAAGGTCTACAACGCGGCCAAGCAGAAGGCCGAGGCCGACGGCAAGGGCGGCGTCTTCGCCCGCGCCGAGCAGGTCGCCATCGCGTACAGCGAGGCTCTGGAGACCCCGGGCGGACCGGGTCTGGCGTTGCGCGCCCAGCACGTGGTCTTCGACCGGCTGGTCTACGGCAAGCTGCGCGCCGCGCTCGGTGGGCGGTGCCGCGACGCCATCTCCGGGGGTGCCCCGCTCGGCGCCCGGCTCGGTCACTTCTTCCGGGGCATCGGCGTGACGGTCCTGGAGGGCTACGGCCTGACCGAGACCTCGCCCGCCGCCGCGGCGAACCTGCCCGCCGGCACCCGGATCGGCACCGTCGGGCGCCCACTGCCCGGCGTGACCGTGCGGATCGACGACGACGGCGAGATCCTGATCTCCGGCGACCTGGTCTTCCAGGGCTACTGGCGCAACGAGACCGCGACCGCCGAGACGCTCAGCACCGACGGGTGGTTCCGCACCGGCGACCTGGGCCAGCTCGACGCCGACGGCTACCTGAGCATCACCGGGCGCAAGAAGGAGCTGATCGTCACCGCGAGCGGCAAGAACGTCGCCCCGGCGGTGCTTGAGGACCTGGTCCGGGCGCACCCGTTGATCAGCCAGTGCGTCGTCGTCGGTGACCGCAAGCCGTTCATCGCGGCGCTCGTCACAGTCGACGAGGAGGCGCTGCCGGCCTGGCTGGAGGGCGCCGGGATGCCCGCCGACACCCCGGTCGAGCAGCTCCGCGAGCACGAGGCCCTGCGCAGGGAGATCCAGACCGCGATCGACACCGCGAACCAGGCCGTCTCCAAGGCCGAGGCGATCAAGGTGTTCCGGGTCCTGCCCCGCGACTTCACCGAGGCGACCGGCGAGCTGACCCCGTCACTCAAGGTCAAGCGCCAGGTCGTCCACAAGACGTACGCGGCGGACATCGCCGACATCTACCGAGGCTGACTACCATCCGTCACGTGCCCGCATCCACAGCCACCGCACCGCACCCGCATCCCCTCGCCGCGGCCGCCCGCCTGGTGATGCTGGCGCTCATCGCCGTCCTGACCCTCTTCGCCACCCGCGACGTCACCCAGTTGTGGTGGATCGCGCTGCTGGCGGTGGCCGGGCTCCCGTCCCTGCTGGCCCCCCAGCACCGGCTGGTCGCCCCGCTGAGTCGGGTGGCCGAGGTGGTGGTGCTGGGCCTGGCCGCGAGCCAGGTGGCCGCGGTGGCGTCGATCGGCACCGTCGACGGGCTCGGCGCCTCGGCGGTGCTGCCCTACCTGGCGGTCCCGGTTACCGTCACCGCGCTGCGCCGCCGCTTCCGCGAAGGCGCCGCCCTGCTCGCGGTCACCGCCGCCACCCTGCTGATAAGCGGTGCGCTCACCACCGTCGGTGGCGGGCTCCAGCTCGGCCAGCCGGGCTACCTCGCGGTCTGCGCGCAGTGGCTGATCCTCGCCGCGCTCGGGCTCTACGCCGCCGGCACCCTGCACCGGGTGATGGCCGTCCGCGGGGAGGGCAAGCCCCAGCCGTACGCGGAGGCGACCCGGCTGCTGACCCAACTTCGGACGGTGGCCCGACAGTTGCCCGGCGCGACCCTGGACCCGGGCGGCATCTCCGAGCACCTGCTGGAGGAGCTGCGCACGGTGGCCCAGGCGGACCGGGGCGCGGTGCTGTCGGCAAGCGGCGGGGGCCGGCTCGTGGTGCTCGCCCAGGCCGGCGTGGACCGGGTGGACTGGGAGACGACCCTGGACGCGGACTCGGCGATCGCCGACGCCTGGGCCAGCCAGCAGGCCACGACGGCCGCCCGCTCGCAGTCGCGCTCACACCGGGGCGGGGACGTGTCGGCGCTCATCGTCCCGCTGGTCGCCGGGGTGCGCACGGTGGGGCTGGTGGTGCTGGAGGCGGACGTCGCGCAGGCGTACCCGCCGCCGGTGGTGTCCCGGGTGACCGGGCTGACCCGGCCGGCCGCGCTGCGGCTGGAGGCGGCGCTGCTGTTCGACGAGGTCCGCTCGCTGGCCACCAACGAGGAGCGGCAGCGACTGGCCCGGGAGATCCACGACGGGGTGGCGCAGGAGTTGGTGATGGTCGGCTACGGCATCGACAACGCCATGGCCACCGTCTTCGACGACGCCGACGAGACCGCCGAGGCCCTGCGCACGCTGCGCGGCGAGGTGACCCGGGTGATCACCGAGCTGCGGTTGAGCCTCTTCGAGCTGCGCAGTGAGGTGGACCGGCAGGGCGGGCTGGCCGCGGCCATCGCCGAGTACGCGCGCACCGTCGGCGCGTCCGGCGGGCTGCGGGTGCACCTCTCGCTTGACGAGTCCACCGCCCGGCTGCCGGCCGCCACCGAGGCCGAGTTGCTGCGCATCGCCCAGGAGGCGGTGACGAACGCGCGCAAGCACGCCGGTGCCTCGAATTTGTGGGTCACGTGCGAGGTCGACCCCCCGTACGCGCAAATAGAAGTGTCGGATGACGGTCAGGGGATGGCTGACCAGCGCCCCGACGGACGGTACGGTCTTGCGATCATGGCCGAGAGGGCGGAACGTATCCGGGGCCGGTTGGAGATCAGGCCGCGGCAACCCAGTGGCACGACCGTGGCCGTGGTTGTCGGCACCTCGTCCCGCCGAGATAACGTGCGCGACAGCGCAGCACCAGAAGGGGAGTAACCCGAGGATGACCACAAGTCCGACACCGGCGACCCGCACCAAGGTCCTCCTTGTTGACGATCATGACCTGATTCGTAAGGGCCTGCGCCACGCCTTCGAGCGCGACCGGCAGTTCGAGGTCGTCGGTGAGGCCGCCACGGCGGCAGAGGGGGTACGCCAGGCCGGCGCCCTACAGCCGGACGTGGTGATCATGGACCTGCGGCTGCCCGACGGCAGCGGCCTGGAGGCCACCCGCGCGCTGCGCAAGTCAAGTGCGTCGATGGGCATCGTGGTGCTGACCATGTACGCGGGCGACGACCAGCTCTTCGGTGCCCTGGAGGCCGGTGCGAGCGCCTTCGTGCCGAAGACCGCCCCGGCCGACGAGGTGGTGGCCGCCGCGCGGCACGCCGCCTCCTCCCCCAGCGCGTTCACCGCCGCCGACCTGGCCGAGGCGATGAAGCGCCGGCTCGCGCCGTCCGGTCCGCAGTTGTCGCCCCGTGAGGGGCAGGTGCTGCGGCTGCTCGCCGACGGAATGAGCGTGGCCGGCATCGCCAAGCAACTGTTCGTCAGCGAGTCCACTGCCAAGACGCACATCTCCAAGCTCTACGAGAAGCTCGGCGCGGCCAACCGGGCCCAGGCGCTGATGACCGCTCTGCGGCTCGGCCTGCTCGAAGCACCGGACGCGCCGAAGTTCTGACCGGCCCCCGCTCGTACAGCGGGACATCACGACCGACGGTCCGCGCCAGCTTCGGCAAGCGCGGACCGTCGCGCATCGACCAACGTCGGCGAGCAACCTCTCGCACGCTATGGTCTGGCGTGCGTGGCGGGTGCACAATACCCGCGCGGGCGACGACGCCCGCGTCGCGGACTCGAGGGGTGAATCGCATGCAGCGGCCGGACTGGGCACCCGACACCATCGACATCGAGCGCCCGAGTGTCGCGCGGATGTACGACTACTACCTCGGTGGCTCGCACAACTTCGCAGCGGACCGCGCCGCGGCGCAGGCGATGGTCGCGGCGGTGCCGGAGGCGCCGCTGATGGCCCAGGCCAACCGTGCGTTCCTGCGCCGGGCCGTGCACCACCTTGCCGAGGCCGGGGTCCGGCAGTTCCTGGACATCGGCTCGGGCATCCCGACCGTCGGCAACGTGCACGAGATCGCCCAGCGGCTCGACCCGCAGTCACGGGTGGTCTATGTGGACGTCGACCCGGTGGCGGTGGCGCACAGCCGGGAGATCCTCGCCGGCAACGAGCGGGCGGTGGTGGTGCAGGAGGACCTGCGGCACCCGGAGGCGATCCTGGCCCACCCGGATGTTCGCAAGCTGCTCGACCTGAGCCAACCGGTGGCCGTGATGGTCGTGGCCGTCCTGCACTTCGTCCCGGACGACGACCGACCGGCCGAGCTGCTGCGGACCCTGCGTGACGCGCTGGCCCCCGGCAGCTATCTGGTGCTGTCGCAGGCCAGCGACGACGGGCGCAGCAACGACGAACGCGCCGAGGCGGAGCGGGTCTACCAGCGCACCGACAATCCCCTGTGGATACGTAATCGGGCTGAGCTGACCGCGCTCTTCGACGGATTCGAGCTGCTCGACCCCGGCGTGGTGTGGGTGCCCCAGTGGCGACCGGACACCCCGGAGAGCGCGGAGGACGCCGAACGCGCGGTCTTCATGGGCGGCGTCGGGCGACTCGGTGGCTGAGCCGCCCGAGGCGGCCTCCCGTCCGGGCACGTTCGCCCGTGCCTGGGCGAAGGCGGTCTCCGGCACCAGCTACCTGCCGATGACCCAGGCCCAACTGGAGACCATGCTGGACCGGCTCACCGGGCAACTGGCCGGCGCGTTGCTCACGGAGCCGTTCGACCTGCGTGCCGGGCACCGGGTCGGTGCCGAGTTGGTCGCCGCGCACATCGCCTCCGCGGAGGGGTTGGGTCGTACCGTCGAGGTCATCCAGCTTCGGTTGGTGCGCGACCTCGGGTTGGTGGCCGAGGAGGTCGAGGACCGGATGGCCCGGCTGCTGGCGGCCGTGGCGACCGGCTACGCCCGCGCGCTGCGCGACCGCACCCTCGACGAGCAGGAGGCCATCCGCCGGGCCGCGATGAGGGCGCGGACGCAGGCCGAGCGGGCGCTGCGGGCCAGCGAGGCACGGTTCCGACATCAGGCCACCCACGACCCGCTCACGGGCCTGCCCAACCGGACGCTGTTCACCGAGCGGCTCACCGCGGCGCTCGACGAACCCGGCCGGGGCGCACAGCGGGTCGGGGTGTGCTTCCTGGACCTGGACCGCTTCAAGATCGTCAACGACACCCTGGGGCACCAGGTCGGTGACCGGCTGCTTGTCACGGTGGCCGAGCGGCTGTGCGAGGCGGTGGGTGAGCACCTGGTGGCCCGGCTCGGCGGGGACGAGTTCGTCATCCTGGTGCAACGCACCGGCGGCACCGACGACATGGTGGCGTTGGCCGAGACCGCGCTGGCCGCGGTTCGGGCACCGGCGCTTGTCGACGGGCACGAGTTGCAGATCTCGGCGAGCATCGGCATCGTCGAGCGTCAGGTGGCCGGAGCCAACCCCACCGACCTGATGCGCGCCGCGGACAGCACCCTGCACTGGGCGAAGTCCGCCGGCGGTGCGCGCTGGGCGCTCTACGACGCCGAGCGCAACCAACGCGAACTGGCCCGGTACGCGCTCTCCGCGGCCATCCCGGCGGCGTTGGAGCGGGGCGAGTTCTACCTCGACTACCAGCCACTGACCTCACTACGCGACGGCAGCCTGGTCGGCGTCGAGGCGCTGGTCCGCTGGCGCCACCCGGAGTTGGGGGTGCTGCGTCCGGACAAGTTCATCGGGCTGGCCGAGGAGACCGGCCTGATCATCCAGTTGGGCGGCTGGGTGCTGGCCGAGGCCTGCCGCGAGGCGGAAGCCTGGGCGGCCGGTAGCGTCGCCGCACCGTTCGTCAGCGTCAACCTGGCGGTACGCCAGGTGCATCGGCCGGGCCTGGTGCAGGAGGTCCGCGCGCTCCTGCGGCAGACCGGCCTGCCGCCGGAGCGGCTCCAACTGGAGATCACCGAGAGCACGATGATGAGCACCGCCGAGGAACCGGTCCGCGCCCTGCGGGTGCTGGCCGACCTCGGGGTCCGGATCGCCATCGACGACTTCGGCACCGGCTACAGCAACCTGGCCTATCTCCGGGACCTGCCGGTGACCGAACTGAAGGTCGCCGGGGAGTTCGTGGCCGGTCTGCGTTCGCCCTCGGTCGGTCGCACCGACGAGCGGATCCTCGCCTCGCTGGTCTCGCTGGCGCACGCGTTGGACCTGACGGTCACCGCCGAGGGCGTGGAGACCGCCGGGCAGGCCGAGCGGCTACGGGCGATCGGCTGCGACGCCGGCCAGGGCTGGCATTTCGGCCGCCCGGCCCCCGCCGACCGGATCCTGGCCCGCATCCGCTGAGCCTCCCGGTCTCCACCACCCACCCCGGCCCTGCACACCCTCGGCGCGTGCCCGCCCCGGCCCGCTTCACCTGGCCCACCGGGGGCTGACGAGAATGATCGACTCGTTGTTCGTGAAGTCGGGGCATCCCTGGCGCCAGGACACCCCGACTTCACGAAGCCAGAGTGGATCACACGAGCGGGCGATCCCGAATTGCAAGGGTTGTCCGTTTGGACTGGCCTGCCCGTAGTTGGAGTCACCCATCACCACCTCACCCGGCCACCCGCTAGCTCTCTCGGGTCACCGGGCTCGGGGTCACCGGGACATCCCGCGGCACGGGATGAGCCCGGCGTTCGGAGACTGCGTTGAGGGTGATGCCTGTGAGTCATCTTGATGACTCACAGGCATCACCCTCATTCCGACCATGCCCGGCAGGCCACCACACGCCGGCGGTTGAACCGGACGGCCGACGAGGACACGGAGCAGGCTCACCGACAAGGGAACGGGCACGTCGACCATTTGGACCACGTCGCCCTCGTACCCGATCGACCGCGCTGGCCCGGACGTACCTGGGCTTCGCGGCGGCCCACCGCGGCATGTTCGAGCTGATGTTCCGCCACGACCTGCTGGACAGCGGCCGGCTACGGGGACACGTGCCCCTGCTGTACAACGTCACCAAGCTGACCGTCGGTACCGCACTGCGGATGGGCCAGCGACCCCACGTGGAAGGGCTTGAGCACGGCCGAGTTACGCGCCGGCCCGGGAGAGCTGAACGCGGGCGGCGCTCAGCCGGCGAGCAGCGCTCTCATCCGTTCCGCCTGCGCCTCCCAGCGCCACTCCCGCTCCACCCAGGCCCGGCCGGCAGCACCCAGTTGGCGGGCCAGGTCCCGATCGGCGAGCAGCCGGGCGACCCGGTCGGCGAGCTGCGCCACATCCCGCCCGCGGACGACGTAACCGGTCTCCCCCTCGCGGACCGCGTCCGGTGCGCCCCCGGAGTCGCCGGCCACCACCGGCAGGCCGGTCGCGGACGCCTCCAGGTAGACGATGCCCAGCCCCTCCACGTCGAGGCCACGGTTGCGGGTGCGACACGGCATCGCGTAGACGTCGCCCGCCGCGTAGTGCGCCGGCAACTCGGCCGACGGCACCGAGCCGGTGAACACCACGTCCCGCTCCACACCGGTCTGCCGGGCCAGCTTCTCCAGGGTCGCCCGGTACGGCCCACCGCCGACGATCAGCAGTGCCGCTTCGGGCACCCGGCGGTGGATCTCCGGGAGTGCCCGGATCAGCATGTCCTGGCCCTTGCGCGGCACCAGCCGGGACACACAGACCACCACCGGACGGTCGGTCAGCCCGAGCCGGGCCCGGACCTGCTCGCCGTCCACGGTCGGGTGGTAGGTGTCCACGTCGACCCCAGGGGCGAGCCGGCGCAGCTCGGTCACCCCGTCCAGCACGCGCGCCAACCGGCTGCGGGTGTACTCGCCGAGGTAGGTGGTGACATCCACCCCCCGACCGATGCGCCGCAGCGCCGGCCGGGCCGCCGGCAGCGCCGCCCAACCAACCTCGTGGCCGTGGGTCTGCGCCACCACCCGGTGTACGCCGGCCCGCCGACGCAGGCCGGCGGCGAGCAACCCCAACGGGGCCGCCGCACCGAACCACACCGTGTCGCAGTCGTAGGCACGTGCCAACCGCGCCGCCCTGCGGGCGATCAACGGGGTGGGCAGCAGCACCCGGGTGCGCTCCCGGATCACCTCGAACGGCTGGTCGGCGTCGAACTTCGCGGCCCCACGCCAGCTCGACGCGTAGACGACCACGGAGCCGGCCGGTTGCCGCACCGCGAGGTTGTGCACGAAGGACTGGATGCCGCCCGGACGGGGCGGAAAATCGTTGGTGATCAACAGCGTGCGGCTCATCGGCCAGCCTCCCGGGCGTACGCGCGGGCGGCGGCCATCCGCTCGACGGTGGACGGATGCGAGGCCGAGTAGAGGTATTCCCAGCGCGGCGGATCGGGGTCGCCGAGGTTCACCGATCCGAGCCGGCGCTGCATCGACTCGAACGCCTGCGGATCACGGGTCAGCGCGAGCGCGTGCGCGTCGGCCCGCGCCTCCACCCGTCGCGACATCAGCGCCTGCACCGGCGTGGCGACCAACCCGGCCACCGTGACGAGTGCCAGCAGCAACGGAAAGGCGCGTGGTTGGGCGACCGAGTCGACGCCGGCCAGCCGCAGCAGCGGCGCCCACGAGCCGAGCAGGTAGAGCGCCACCACGGCGGCCGCGGCACCCAGCGCCCCGGTCAACGTGCCCACCGTCACGTCGGAGTCCTTCGCGTGCCCCAACTCGTGCGCCACCACGGCTGTCACCTCGGCCGGGGTCGCCTCGCGCAGCAGCGTGTCGTAGACGACCACCCGCCGGGTCGGTCCGAGACCGGAGACGTACGCGTTCACCGCCCTGGTGCGCCGGGAAGCGTCGGCGACCAGCACGTCGCGCACCGGCACCCCGTCGCGGGCGGCCATGCTCATCAGCTCGGTACGCAGCGGACCCTGCTCCATCGGGGTGAACTTGTTGAAGACCGGCTCCACAAGCACCGGCAGCACGAACGACAGCAGCACCACGAGCAGAGCCGCACCCCCCGCGCCGAACGCCCACCACCAGCGCGGCGCGAACCGGATCACCGCGTAGAAGCCGACAAGCGCCACCGCGCCGATCACCGCACTGACCGCGTACGACTTGAGCAGGTCGACCGCCCAGCCACTCCAGCCGTTGGTGCTCAACCCGTAGCGGGTGAGCACGCTCTGGCGCCAGGCGGCGAACGGGAGCGTCACCAGGTCGGCGACGAGCATCACGGCCAGCCCGCCGAGCACCGCCTGCGCGGCCCAGTGCCCCCCGAACGGCCGGCCCACCAGCTCGACCAGGCGGCTGCCCAGCGGGGTCAGCCCGAGCGCGAGAGCGACAAGCAGCCCCACGGCGAGCGCTGTGTAACCGCCGGGACGCAGCGCGGCGCGGAACTCCCGACCCTTGACCACCTGCTCGGCCGGCAGGTCACGCAGCGCGGCGAGCTGGTCGGCCCGCGGGGCCGGCGGTCGGTGCCACGGGATGACCAGCGCGGCGACCACGACCAGCGCGATGGTCAACCCGGCGAGCGTCAGCAGCGCCCACCCGCGCGGGGTCAACGGGACACCGCCGTGCGGCGCGCCGTGTCGCCGCTGCCGCACACCGAATCGTGGTGCGCAGAACCACCGCACGCAGCGCCGCCTGACACAGCGCCGCCGCAGGCCGCGCCGACGAGCGCGGCTCCGACGAGCCCGCCGTCGTGCCGTCCCACCCCGCTCATTGCGCCGCTCCTCCCGCCGTGACCGCTCATCCTATGGTCCGCGAGAAGCCCGCTCCCGGGCACGGTGTCGCGCTCAGGCGATCCGGCGGACGGCACGGCCACGAGCCGCACCGGAACGCGCGGGCGCGGCCAGCACCTCCACGTCGAAACCGGCACGGGCGAGCACCTCGATCGCCTCCACCTCGGCGGCGACCAGCCCGGCGGCCGGGGACGTCTCGTCGAACAGGGCGGTGAGCGGGCAGCCGGAACAGCCGGCGTCCCGCCTCGCGCACCCGTCGCAGTCGATGAGCATCACGCCTCCTGATCGCTCGCGACGCACGGTCGGCGCACCCTGCCGTCGCCGTCCGAGCACCGTCGGTCACATCGACGCTAACCACCGGGTACGACAGAAACCGCGTCCGACCATCCGTTTGGGGGCGAGACCCCCTCCAGATCAGCGATATCGGGGTATCCCGACCGGTCGGACACCCCGACATTCCCGATCTCGCGTGCCCGGACACCGCAACCAGCCGGAGCCGAGGGCGGTCAGCCGCGACCCGGCCCGGTGGCCGCCGCCTCAGTCCTGCGCGTCGAGGTCGCGCAGGGCGAAGCGGAGGTGCTGCCACTCCTCGTCGAAGATCACGTGGAGGCAGTGCAGGACGGACACCTGCTGCTCGGGCCACCAGGCGGCCGGCCGAGGCTCGGCGAGCAGGTCCGGCGTGACGGCCGCGACGAAGTCGCGCACCATCGCCTGCCGCTCGGCCCGCAGTTCCAGGGTCTCGGCGAACGTCGGCTGCTCGGCGGCGAAGATCGACATGTCGAAGCCGTCGGTCTCGTACTCGACGTTCGGCTGGCCGAGCGGGTGGAAGGGCTGCGGCAGGCGCAGGATCGACTTGCCCAGCCAGGTGTCGGCTGCGAACGCGAGATGACGCAGGGTCTGCGCGAACGACCACTCGCCGTCGACCGAGACGTCGACCGCGCCCGGGGGCATGGACCGGACCCGGTCGACTGCGGACGCCCAGGCCGCTTCGAGCGCCGCCCACGCCAGACGAAGGCCCTCCGGGTCCGTGGCCTGCCTGAGGTCGCGCCCGGGGAATCGTCGGTTGAGCTCGGCCTCGACAAGCGGCGCAACATCGACGCCGTTGACCAGGAGCGTGCCCTCGGCGAGCCACGGCGCGTCGATGTCCAGGCCGTTCACATCGACGCCGCGCATCACCGCACCGGCCAAGGTCGACCTGTTGAACCGGGCACCTCGCAGGTCTCTGTCGACGAAGACCTTGACATTGTCCTGGGTCATGGCGAACGTCCTCCCATCGGCGACGGCGGCCACGCTAGCCCTCGGATACGACAGGAAGACGGTTCGACCGGTCGGCGAGGGCGAGATCGACTCGATTTGCAGGAAATCCGACCGTCCCAAGTGGTTGGACACCCCGACATCATGAAACCCGTGTCGATCACAGCGCCCGCGGACGGCGTCAGGAGCGGGCGAGCCGCCGTAGCAGCGAGTCGGCGCCCAGCGGGTAGGCGCCGTGCCGGCGCACCCCGTCGGCGACCTCACGGTCGGACGAGACCACCACCACCGGCCGACCCGCGGGCTCGGCGCGGACCAGCCGCCGGATCAGCTCGTCGGCGGTCTCGCCCTTGCGGGAGAAGAGCACCCGTACGCCGCGCGGCGCGGGCGGCAGCCCGTGCATCCGCTCGGCACCGTCGAAGACCACTGTGACCTCGTCGCCGGTCTGCGCGGCGATCCCGCCCAGCCCGGTGATCAGGCGTTTGCGCTGCTGTTCCAGGGACATCTCGCCGAAGCCGCGCTTGGTGACGTTGTAGCCGTCCACCACCAGGTGCGCCCGGGGCAGAGCGAGCAACTGGTCGAGCCGAGCCGGGTCGTCGGTGTCGCGGGCACGTGCGGCGGGGCTGGCCGGAGCGGTGCCCGGCTGCTCGGCGAACGCGTCGGCGACGAAGTCGGCGGGGAGTTTGTCGACCGGGTCGAGCGCCAGCTCGCGGCGCAGGCCCACGGCGGCCTGGCCGATGGTCTCCAGCAGCAGCCAGAGCCGGGCGTCGTCGACCGAGCGGGCCTCCTTGGCGCTGGCCCGGGCCACCCCGGCGGCGGCCTCCGCCTCGGCCAGTCGGGCGCGGGCGCGGCGCAGCTCGGCGTCGACGTCGGCGCTGGCGCGCGCGGCCCGGCCACGCTCGGTGGCCAGCAGTTCGGTGGCCTTGCGCTCGCGGGCCTGGGTCTCCCGGAGGGTGCGGGCGACCTGCCGGGACTCCTCACGGAGCTGACCCAGCTCCTCCCGGACGCGGGCCAGCTCGTCGCGTAGCTTCTCCGCCTCGACCCGGGCCACCGCCCGGTCGTGTTCGGCGCGGGTGGCCCGCTGCTCGGCCTCCCGGACCAGTTCGGCGACGACCGCGCTGTCCGCCTCGGCACGCACGGCGGCACCGCTGGCGTCGATCAGCTCCCGCCAGCCGCGCGGGCGGGCCAGGTAGGCCAGCGCGGCGACCTCGACCGGGTCGGCGGCGGCGGGCGCGGTGCCCTCGACGACGGCGGCCCCGAGGTCGCCGGCGTCGGCCAGGACCCGGGCGGTGACCCGCTGCCGGAACAGCGGGTCGGCGGTGAGCTGGGCGGCGATGGCCGGTGCGCCGAGCCGGGCCCGCCGGTTCGGGGCGAACTTGGCCACCCGACGCAACGGGACCGGCACCTCGTCGGAGGGCAGGGTGGGCAGCACGGTGGCGGTAAGCGTCACGATCCGCTGCCGGACCGGCTCGGGCAACGTCGGCTCCGGCTCGCCGGCCCCGCCGTCGCCGGCCACCGTCGCGCCGGATGCGTGGGATGTCGCGCTGACTACGTTGTCGTCCGGGTTGCCCGCAGCACCGTCGAGCGCGACCAGATCCTCCTGCGGGAGGTGGTCGTCGGACGGCTCGGTGAGGGGCATGTGGCAAGTCTCCCACCGCGACCGGGCCCACCGCCCGGTGAGTGAGCCGATCTCTCATCCTAGCCCCATGGTGACTGGTGAGGCGGCTGCGACGCGAGTGTCGGACCGACGCGCTAGCGTGCCGGCGATGGCACAGGCGGAGTACGTCCAGGAGTCACTTGCCGGTCTCGACCCGGCGGTGGGCGGGGTGGACCCGGCGCTGCCGCTCTACGCGACCACCTTCGTGGTGGTCGACCTGGAGACCACCGGCGGTGCGCCGGACGGCGGTGGCATCACCGAGATCGGCGCGGTCCGGGTGCGCGGTGGTGAGCAACTGGGTGAGCTGGCCACCCTGGTCAACCCGGGGCAGCCGATCCCACCGTTCATCACCGTGCTGACCGGCATCACCCAGGCGATGCTGGTGCCGGCGCCGCCGATCGAGCAGGTGCTGCCGAGCTTCCTGGAGTTCATCGCCGACGCGGTGCTGGTGGCCCACAACGCCCCCTACGACGTGGGCTTTCTCAAGGCGGCCTGCGTGAAGCACGGCTACCGCTGGCCCAACCCCCGCGTGCTGGACACGGCGGCGTTGGCCCGTCGGGTGCTGACCCGCGACGAGGTGCCCAACCGCAAGCTGGGCACCCTGGCCGCCTACTTCCGCACCGCCACCCAACCCACGCACCGGGCGCTGGACGACGCGAGGGCCACCGTCGACGTGCTGCACGGGCTGATCGGTCGGCTCGGCGGGCACCGGGTGGACACGGTCGGCGACGCCATCGAGTTCGCCCGGGCGGTCACCCCGACGCAACGTCGCAAACGGCACCTGGCCGAGGGGCTGCCCAAGGTCCCCGGGGTCTACATCTTCCGGGCCGCCGACGACCGACCGCTCTACGTGGGCACCTCCGTCGACATCGCCACCCGGGTGCGCAGCTACTTCACCGCCGGCGAGAAGCGGGCGCGGATCTCCGAGATGCTCGCGGCGGCCGAGCGGGTCGAGGCGGTGGAGTGTGCCCACTCGTTGGAGGCGGAGGTCCGCGAGCTGCGCCTGATCGCCGCGCACGCCCCGCCGTACAACCGGCGGTCGAAATACCCGGAGCGGATGGTCTGGCTCAAGCTGACCGACGGCCCCTATCCTCGGCTCTCGATCGTCCGGGACCTCGCCCCCACCGACACCGCGTACCTCGGGCCGTTCACCTCCCGGCGGGCCGCGGAGCTGGCGGCCGCCGGTTTCCACGACGCGGTGCCACTGCGCCAGTGCACGCACCGGCTCTCGCTGCGCACCGTCACGCCGGCCTGCGCGCTGGCCGAGCTGGGTCGCTGCCCGGCACCCTGCGAGCACAGGATCACCCCCGAGGAGTACGACGACAGCGCGGCCCGGCCCTTCCGCACCGCCACGACAAGTGACCCGCAGCCGGTGGTGGACGCGCTGCTCGCCCGGATCGACGTGCTCTCGGCCGACCAGCGCTACGAGGAGGCCGCGGTGGTGCGGTCCCGGCTGGCGGCGGTGCTGCGGGCCACCGTGCGGATGCAGCGGCTGGCCGCGCTGACCGGGATCGTCGAGCTGGCGGCGGCCCGTCCGACCGCCCGGGGCGGCTGGGAGTTGGCGCTGGTGCGCCACGGCCGGCTGGCCGGCGCGGGGGTGTCCCCGCCCGGCGTGCACCCACGACCCACGCTGGCCGCGATCCGGGCCACTGCCGAAACGGTGGCCGGCGGGCACGGCCCGGTGCCGGCGGCGACCGCCGAGGAGTCCGAGCGGATCCTGTCCTGGTTGGAGCGACCGGAGACCCGACTGGTCGAGATGTCCTCCGGTTGGTCCTCCCCGGTGGGCGGCGCGGGGCGGTTCCGTGACCTGCTGGCGAAGGCCGAGAACGGCGCGTCCCACCAACTCTCGACCGAACGCTCATGACCAACTGACCGATCGGACTACGTCGACTCGCTTAGGCTGTTAGAGAAGTGCAGTCCTGCCCGATTCGTGGGCCTGCTCCCGCCGCCGGGTCACGGCGTCGCGGAGCCGGGGTGAGGAGGTGTCCCTCGTGGACGTCGACGCCGGACACGGCGCCGCCCTGGGGGGCGCCCTGCCGACACAGCCGAGTGAGCTGCCGCTCGCCCGCCGACTACGGTCGTTGCTGAGCTGGCCGACCACCGACTCCGACCCGGTCACCCAGTTGGTTCGCACCCACCGGGGCATCCACGCCGGCACCGACCCCGCGGTGCTGCGACGGGCGTACACGATCGCGGAAAACATGCACCGCGGGCAGTTCCGCAAGAGCGGTGAGCCGTACATCACCCACCCTCTCGCGGTGGCGCAGATCTGCGCCGAGCTGGGCATGGACACCACCACCCTGGTCGCGGCGCTGCTGCACGACACCGTGGAGGACACCCGCTACACCCTCCAGGCGCTCTCCGAGGATTTCGGCGGCGAGGTGGCCCACCTGGTCGACGGGGTGACCAAGTTCGACAAGGCGTTCTACGGCAAGGCCGCCGAGGCGGAGACGATCCGCAAGATGATCGTGGCGGCCGCCAAGGACGTCCGGGTGCTGATCATCAAACTGGCCGATCGGCTGCACAACATGCGCACCCTCGGGGTGCGCTCGGCGTCGTCGCGGGAGCGCATCGCCCGCAAGACCCAGGAGGTGCTGGTCCCGCTCTGTGACCGACTGGGCATCCAGACCCTCAAGCGCGAGCTGGACGACGTGGTGCTGCTGCACCTGGAGCCGGACGAGCACGCCCGGCTGGCCCGGCACGTGCACGACCGGCCGGGCTGGGACACGTACCTCGACGCGGTCGTCACCCGTGCCCGGGTCGCGCTGAAGCGCAGCCGGGTCGACGCCGAGGTGAGCCCCCGCCCCCGGCACCTCTACTCGATCTGGAAGGACACCATCGCCGGCGGCCACACCGCGCCGTTCGACCTGCCCCGCATCGTGGTGGTCGTCGACGGCCCGGCCACCGACTGTTACGCCGCGCTGGGCGCGATCCACGGCACCTGGCGACCCATCCCCGGCCGTTTCAAGGACTTCATCGCCTCACCGAAGAACAACCTCTACCGTTCGCTGCACACGAGCGTCTGCGGCCCGCAGGACCGCACGGTGGAGGTGTTGATCCGCACCGAGGAGATGCACCGCTCCGCCGAGTACGGCATCGCCGCCGACTTCCGCTTCCCCCGCTCGGGAAGCAGCAGCGCCGCAGCCCGCGCCGAGCAGTTGGACTGGTTGCGCCGGGTCCTCGACTGGGAGCCGGACGCCGCCGACCCGGCGCAGTTCCTCGAGTCGTTGCGCTGCGACCTCGCCGAGGGCCAGATCCAGGTGTTCGCCGAGGGGCGGCAGATCGTGTTGCCGGGCGGCGCGACCCCTGTCGACCTCGCGTACGAGCTGGGCAACGAACGCGGCGACCGATGTCTTGCGGCACGGATCAACGGTCGGCTGGCCCCGCTGAGTTCGGAGCTGGACGAGGGCGACGTGGTGGAGATCTTCACCGAGAACGACGGCGACAACGGGTTCGAGGCCGGTGTCGCCTCGCGCGGCCCCCGCCGCGAGTGGTTGAGCTTCGTCAAGTCGCCGCACGCGCAGATGCAGATCAACAGGTGGTTCGCCGAGCACACCGAGCCGGGCATCACGATCAGCGACAAGGTCCGTCTCGGTCGGGCCACCATCGGGCTGACCCTGCGTCAGCACAACCGCGGCCTCGCCAGTGACCTGCCGCTGTTGCGCCTCTCCGAGGAGTTGGGCTATCCCGACCTGGAGACCCTGCTGGTCGCGGTCTTCGACCGGGTGATCGAACCGGACACCGTGGTACGCCAGCTCATCGACCTGGTCGACCATCGGCAGTGACCGGGCCGGCCCGGCGCGTCCGAGGGACATTCGTGACCACTAGCCTGGGGTCATGATCCCCCGTTCCCGCGCCACCGGTCGGGCCATCTTCTACCAGGCTTTCTACCGGCTGCCGCTGCCGGTGCGGCGGCGCCTGGTCAAGCTGGCGATGCCGAAGTACATCGTCGGTGCGGTCACCCTGGTCCGCGATTCCGAGGCACCGGGCGCGGGGCGGCTGCTGATGCTGCGCCAACCGCCCGGCAAGGGCTGGTCGCTGCCCGCCGGCCTCCTGGACCGCGGCGAGGCCCCGGTGGTGGGTGCGGCCCGCGAACTGTTCGAGGAATCCGGCATCCGACTCCCGCCGTCCCGGCTACGTCCGGCGGTGCCGAACGCGATCGTGCACGCCAAGGGCTGGGTGGACATGGTCTTCGAGGCGGAGGTGCCGGCGTCCGACACCGCACTGGCGGTCGACGGCGCGGAGGTCTTCGAAGCCGCGTGGCACCCGCTGGACGACCTGCCCAAGCTGACCTGGCCGACCGCCCGGCTGCTCGCCTACTACGACATCGGGCCGCTGGCCGGGCAGTTCCCGCCCCCGATCCCCGACGACCTGCCATGACCGGCACGGCTTCCGTGCCGGCGGAGCTGTGCGCGGTGGTGCTCGCCGCCGGTGAGGGCACCCGGTTGCGCCCGCTCACCGAACGGGTGCCCAAGGCGCTCTGCCCGGTGGGCAACGTTCCGCTGCTGGATCGGGCGTTGGCCCGGGTCGCGGGGCTCGGCCTGGTCGGCCCCGCCCGGGTCGCGGTGAACGCCTGCTATCTCGGCGACCAGGTGGTCGCGCACGTCGGCGACCGCGCACACCTGTCCGTCGAGCCGGGCGACCCGCTGGGCACCGCGGGCGGGGTGGCCAACCTGCGGGACTGGATCGACGGGCGGCCGGTGCTGGTCGGCAACGCCGACGCGTACCTCGCCGACCCGGCTGCCTCGCCGGGCCCGGACGTGGCCGCTCTGCTCGACGGGTGGGACGGGCACACCGTACGCCTGCTCGGTCAGCCCGCCGCGGACCCGGCGGCACCGGGCACCTTCGCCGGGCACTGCTTCACCGGCTTCTCGCTGCTGCCCTGGCGGCTGGTCCGTGATCTGCCTGTCGTCTTCTCCGACCTGGTCCGCGCCATCTGGCGTCCGGCGGAGGCGGCGGGTGCGCTGGAGGTGATGCCCTACCCGGGCACCTTCTACGACACCGGCACCCCCGCCGACTACCTGGCGGCCAACCTGCACGCCGCGGGCGGCAGCGCCCTCGTCGACCCGTCCGCCACGGTGACCGGCCGCTGCGTGGAGTCGGTGGTCGGCGCGGGCGCGCGGGTGGACGGCGACGTGTTCCGCACCGTGGTGTGGCCCGGTGCCGTCGTGCCGGACGGCGAGCAGCTCCGCGGCGTGATCCGGACTGGGGACGGACGCACGGTTGCGGCAGCCACCAACGGCTGAGTGGCCCTGAGGACGGGGCAGGACGCCTGACCACCCGGGAACATCTAGCATGGGCGACGACGCCGACGAACGGAGAATTGTCCCGTGATCACCGCCATCGTGCTGATCGACTGTGCCACCGACGCGATCCCCGAGGTGGCGGAGACCCTGGCCAGCCTCTCCGGCGTCAGCGAGGTCTACTCGGTGGCCGGGCACGTCGATCTCATCGCCATCGTCCGGGTCCGCGAGTTCGACCAGATCGCCCAGGTCATCGCCGGCAGCATCTCCAAGGTGCCGGGCGTGCTCAACACCGAGTCGCACATCGCGTTCCGGGCGTACTCCCAGCACGACCTGGAGGAGGCGTTCGCGATCGGCCTCGCCAGCGCCGACTGACAGCGCGCACGCGCGGCGGCCGGTCCACCCGCACGGGTGGACCGGCCGTCTGCTGTCGCTACGTCAGCTCATGCTGGGAGCCGGCGTTTCGGTGGTGCCGCCACCCGGAGCCGGGGACTCGGTGCCGCCACCCGGAGCCGGCGACTCGGTGCCGGTGCCACCCGGAGCCGGGGACTCGGTGCCGGTGCCGCCCGGGCTGGGCGTACCGCTGGCGCTGGTCTGCGGAACCGGGATGCCCAGCTTGTTGGCGAGCTGCACCAGCTCGTCGTAGTGCGCCTGCAGCGTCGGCAGGGCCGTCTGGGCCAACTGGACCACCGACTGCTCGGAGCCCTGCGAGATCTCCGTCTGGGTGGCCTGGATGGCCTGAACGTGGCCGGCCAGCTCACTTGTCACCCAGAGCCGGTCGAACTCCGCACCGCTTGCGTTGTTCAGCTTGTCGATGACCGCCTGCTGATCGGCGCTCGGCTCGTTCGGCAGTTCCACCCCGAGCTGGGACGCGGTCTGCTGCACCGTCTGGTCCAGCTGGGTGTGGTCGGTCTTCAGCATCGCGCCCAGGTCCTTGACCCCCTGGTCCTGGCCCTTCTGCTGAGCCAGGTCACCGGCGGTGATCTCGAACAGGTTGACCTGGTGTATTGCCTGCAGGTACTGGGTGTCCTGCGTCGACGGCTGTGCCGCGGCCTGCGCGGCCGCAGCCGGCGCGACCCCGACCAGTACCAGTGCGGCCAACAGGCCGAGGCGTTTGATACCCAACATGCTTCCCCCCCTTGAGACGTTGGACCGCACGGATACCCGGCTCACCGGGGTTATTCCTGCGATCGCCCGTCGCGCGGGGTCTACCGGTCCCGCCGTGGCCGTCCGACTCCTGGCCGGATGGGTCGGGGGGTGCCCATACGACGTGGCGCCCGCCGGGATCCGGCGGGCGCCACGTAACGGTGCGTTCGGGCGGTCAGCGGCGGCCCTCGCCGCTGCCGATCTCCTCGCGCTCGGGGCGGGCCTCGACCGGCGGGTGCCCCGGCGAGACCGGCGCCTCGACCGGCTTCTCGATCGGGTAGAAGAAGCCCCGGATGGCCGGGCCGAGCGCCCCCAGCCGGTTCATCTTCTTCGGCACGACCCAGCCGACGTAATCCAGCTGGCCGTGGCCGTCCGCGTGCCCGTTCGACGCGCTGAGCGGCTGGTGCACCTCGACGAACCGACCGTCCGGCAGGCGCCGGATGATGCCGGTCTCCACGCCGTGCGCCAGCACCTCCCGGTCGTGCTGCTGAAGGCCCAGGCAGAGCCGGTACGTCACGTAGTACGCGATCGGCGGGACCACCAGCAGACCGATCCGGCCGGCCCAGGTCATCGCGTTCAAGCTGATCTGGAACTTGTCGGCGATCACGTCGTTGGCGCCGGAGAGCGTCAGCACGACGTAGAACGCGACGGCCATGGCACCCACGGCGGTGCGAGCCGGGGCGTCGCGGGGCCGCTCGAGCAGGTTGTGGCTCTTGCGGTCCTTGAGGTGCCGGGCTTCCAGGAACGGGTACATCGTCGACAGGCCCACCAGGATGCCGGGCAGTACGACAGTCGGCCAGAACAGCGGCGGGATGACGTAGTGGTCGCCGAGCGGGATGGTGATCTCCCAGGCCGGCATCAGTCGGGTCGACCCGTCGAGGAACATGACGTACCAGTCGGGCTGGCTGGCGGCCGAGACCACCCATGCCTCGTACGGGCCGAACAGCCAGATCGGGTTGATCTGGAACAGACCGCCCATCAGCGCGATGACGCCGAAGACGACCATGAAGAAGCCGCCCTGCTTCAGCGCGTACCGCGGGAACATCCGCTCGCCGACCACGTTGTTGTTGGTCCGGCCGGGGCCGGGCCACTGGGTGTGCTTCTGCTTGAAGACCAGGCCCAGGTGGACGCTGATCAGCGCCACCAGCAGACCCGGGATGAGCAGCACGTGGGCGATGAAGAACCGGCTGATGATGATCGTGCCCGGGAACTCGCCACCGAAGATCGACGAGGTGACCCAGGAGCCGATCACCGGGATGGACAGCATGATCGCCGAGGCGATCCGCAGGCCGGTGCCGGACAGGCCGTCGTCCGGCAGCGAGTAGCCGGTGAAGCCGGCCAGGAAGCCGACCCAGAACAGCAGCGAACCGATGATCCAGTTGGTCTCGCGCGGCTTGCGGAAGGCACCGGTGAAGAACACCCGCAGCATGTGCACGACGATCGCGGCCATGAACAGCAGCGCCGCCCAGTGGTGCATCTGCCGCATCACCAGACCGCCACGGACATCGAACGAGATGTCCAGGCTGGAGGCGTAGGCGGCGGACATCGGGGTGCCCTGCAACGGCGCGTAGCTGCCGTCGTAGACCACCTCGGTCATCGCCGGCTCGAAGAAGAAGGTGAGGAAGACACCGGTCAGCAGCAGCACGATGAACGAGAACAGCGCGATCTCGCCGAGCAGGAAGGACCAGTGGTCAGGGAAGACCTTGTTCAGCAGCTTGCGCAGCGGGGTGGCAACCGCGAAGCGGTCGTCCACTCCCACCGCGGCCTTGCCCGGTGTCGCCGCAAGGTCGAACTTTCGACGCTTCATGGCCGCTCCCAGAAATCAGGCCCAATGGTCTCGGTGTAGTCGGACTTCGCCACGAAGAAGCCCTCGGAGTCCACCTCGATCGGCAACTGTGGCAACCGCCGGCTGGCCGGGCCGAAGACCGGCTTGGCGTTGTTGGTGATCAGGAACTGGGACTGGTGGCACGGGCAGAGCAGTCGGTTGGTCTGCTGCTCGAACAGGCTGGCGGGGCAGCCGGCGTGCGTGCAGACCTTGGAGAACGCGGCGTAGTTGCCCCACATGTAGTCGCCGTGACCGATCCGCTCGTTGGCCCGACGCGACTCCTGCGCGTCGGAGTCCCGAAGGTGGATCAGCAGCGTCGGCGAGTCCGCGTGTCGGTTGCTCACACCGTGCTCGATGCCGGGGAAGACGGTCAGCTGCCCACCGCTGCTGATGTCCGCCGGGCGGACCGGCCGGCCGTCCTCGCGCACCAGGCGGATCCGCTCGCCGCCCTCGGCCGAGGCGAACCCGGTGGTGAACATCTGGTTGTTCTTGTGCGGCTGGGAGATCAGACCGCCGACCAGCGGCGCGGCGGCGACCGCGGCGACCGGCGCGAGACCGGCCAGCACCGAGATGCCGAGCAGCGGGCGACGCTTCACGCCCAGTTCGTCCGCCATGTAGAGCATGGTCTGGCCGGTGATGGTGCGGCCCTCGGAGTCGACCTGCCCCTCGTGCCGGTCCTGGATCGAGACCTCCTTGGGCAGCAACTTCTTGCCCCAGGTCAGGATGCCGAAGCCGACGGCGAGCAGGGCGATGCCGAGGGTGGCGCCCAGCAGCGGGGTGTACCACTTGTCGCCGCCACGGCCCGGCTCGTACTGCCACGGCCACCAGATGTAGATGGCCAGGAAGGCGGTCGCGGCCAGACCGGTGAGCAGGAAGAAGCCGGCGACCACCCGGGTCAGCCGACGCTCCGCCTTGGTGCCGGGCAGCACCTGCGGCTCGTAGTGGACGATCTCGATGTCGTCCCGACGCGCGCCCTCACGAACGATGTCGAACCGGGTCAGCTTGGGGTCGTTCACGTCGAGCGGCTCCCGGCCCTGCGGGGCCTGGTGCTCGGTGTGGGTGCTCATGCCGTCACCTCGCTACGGGTGGCGCCAAGCGGCACCACAGCGCTGATTAGGAGTATCCGCTCGGTCACGACTTGCCCGCAATCCACAGGCTGGCGAACACGAGCGCCACGATGCCGACCAGGAAGATCGCCAGGCCCTCGGTGGAGGGGCCGTACCGCCCGAGGTTGAACCCGCCCGGGTCCTGGTCGTGCTTCAGCGTCTCCTGGATGTAGGCGATGATGTCGGCCTTCTGCTCCGGCCGAAGCTGGTTGTCGCCGAACACCGGCATGTTCTGCGGGCCGCTCAACATCGCCGCGTAGATCTGTCGGTCGGTCGCGGGGTGCAGGCTCGGGGCGAACTTGCCCGAGGAGAGTGCGCCGCCGCCACCACCGAACGCGTGACACTGCGAGCAGTTGATCCGGAACAGCTCACCGCCGGAGGCGACGTTGCCGTCCTCGCGGAGGTCGTCGCCCGCGGGCACGACCGGGCCGCCGCCCAACTCCTGGATGTACTGGGCGAGCTGACGGGTCTGCTCGTCGGTGAAGACGGGGGGCTTGCGGTGGGCCTGGGCCTCCTGGCGGGCCAGCGGCATCCGCCCGGAGCTGACCTGGAACTCGACCGAGGCCGCGCCGACGCCGATCAGGCTCGGCCCGCGACCCTCGACACCCTGGGCGTTGCGGCCGTGACAGGTCACACAGCTCACGTCGAACAGCGCCTTGCCCTCGGCGGCGGCGCCGGTCAGCTGCGGGTTGTCCTGCGCCTGGGCACCGGGGGCGAAGACGGTGTAGGCGCCGCCGGCGAGCATCAGCGCGGCGATCAGCCGGACCGCGGCGCCCAGCCGGCGGCGGCCCCTGCTGCGCGCGGCGGGCCGCTCGCGCAACCGCGCGAGCAGACCGCGTCGGCGGTCGTTGTCAGAAGTCATGAGCGGTGTCCTTAACCGGTTGGACCTGTCTCAGGGGACGGAGCAGCAGCGCAGAATGTGACGCGCAAGATCACTGGAGCCAGTAGATCATGGCGTACAGCCCGATCCACACGACGTCGACGAAGTGCCAGTAGTACGACACGACGATCGCCGAGGTCGCCTGCGCCGGAGTGAACCGGCCCATGGTCGTACGGACCATGAAGATGATGAAGGCGATCAGACCGCCGGTCACGTGCAGGCCGTGGAAGCCGGTGGTCAGGTAGAACACCGACCCGTACCCGTCTCCGTTGATCTTGATGCCGTCCTCGACCAGGTGCCGGTACTCGTTGAGCTGGCCGAGCACGAAGATCAGGCCCATCACGAAGGTCACGGTGAACCAGCGCCGCAGCGCGTGCACGTCGCCCTTCTCCGCCGCGAAGACGCCGAGCTGGCAGGTCACGGAGGACAGCACGAGGATCACCGTGAAGGTGGTCGCGTACGGGATGTTCAGCGCCTCGGTGTGCTTCTCCCACTGCTCCGGCGCAGCCGCGCGGATCGAGAAGTACATCGCGAACAGCGCCGCGAAGAACATGAGTTCGCTGGAGAGCCACACGATCGTCCCGACGCTGACCATGTTCGGTCGGGTCAGAGAGTGGATCCGGCTCTTGTCAATGGCTGGGGCCGCAGTCACGCCGTCATTATTGCCCCTGACCGGGGCCGGCGATCAGCGGGGTGGCAAACCTGCGCCTTCCGTGGCCCGAGCGTCAGGGTCCGGTTCGCCTGGCCTAGCCTGAAAAGCGTGCTGCACGTCGATCCGATCTTCGCCGCCACCTCGGCCCCGCCGCCGTTCACCGTCGGCGCGGTGCTGACCGAGACCCGGCTGGACAGCTGGCTGGCCCTCGGCCTGGTGCTCGCCGCCGGCCTCTACCTTTACGGGGTGTACCGGCTGCGCCTGCGGGGCGACCGGTGGCCGATCGCCCGCACCGTGTTCTTCCTCGGCCCCGGCCTGGGCGGCATCGCGCTGGTCACGGTCAGCGGGCTGCACGCGTACGACACCGCGCTGCTGTCCGTGCACATGATCCAGCACATGGTGCTGTCCATGGTGGCGCCGATCTTCCTGGCGCTCGGCGCGCCGATGACGCTTGCCCTGCGCACCCTGCCGGTCGGGCCACGAAAGCGCCTGCTGGCGATCGTGCACAGCCGTGTCGCCCGGGTCTACAGCTTCCCGCTTGTGGCGTTCGCCATCTTCGTGGTCAACCCGTTCGCGCTGTACTTCAGTGATCTGTACCGCTTCACCCTCGAACACGCCTGGGCACACGAGCTGGTGCACGCGCACTTCATCATGACCGGCTGCGTGTTCTTCTGGCCGCTGCTGGGCCTCGACCCGCTGCCCGGCCGCTGGCCGTACCCGGCGCGTGCGCTGCTGATGCTGCTCTCGGTGCCGTTCCACACAGTGCTCGGCCTCACCATCATGCAGAGCACCACACTCTTCGGCGGCGACTGGTACCCGTCGCTCAACCTGGGCTGGTCCGACCCCCGGGCGGACCAGGTGGTCGCCGGCGGCATCCTCTGGGCCGGTGGTGAGTTCGTCAGTGTGACGATGCTCGCGGTGCTCGTGGTGCAGTGGGTCAAGCAGTCCGAGCGGGAGGCCCGCCGGGTGGACCGCGAGCTGGACCGCCAGGAGGCCCGCGAGCGCGCCGCCGACGCCGCGCCCGCCTGAGCTGCCCGGACGGTACGCCCCAACCCGTGACGCCGGGCGGGATGTCGGCTACGTCACGCCGACCGGTACGATCGGCGGGCAGCTACCGAGGTGAAAGCGGAGTGCCGGCATGAGTGAGCGTCTTTGCACCGTTCTGCTCTACAGCGACGACCCGCAGGTCCGTGATCGGATGCGGATGGCCGTCGGCACCCGGCCCGCGCCCGGTCTGCAGATCGAGTTCGTCGACGCGTCGACCTACGCGGAGACCATCCGGCTGGTCGACGACTACGAGATCGACCTGCTGCTGCTCGACGGTGAGGCGAGCCCGGGTGGCGGCATCGGCATCGCCCGGCAGATCAAGGACGACCGGGACGACGCTCCCCCGACCTGCCTGGTGATCGCCCGCGCCGCCGACCGATGGCTCGCCGCGTACGCCGAGGTCGACGCCACGCTTGTGCACCCGCTCGACCCGGTGACCACCGGCGGCACGGTGGCCGAGCTGCTGCGGACGCACGCACCCGCCTGACGTCCCCCAGCTATCCGGCACCGTCGCGGCGCCGGATCCGCCGGCGCCCGTTCCAGCCCACCCGCACTTCGCACGCTCGGGAGGCCCGCCATGGGCGATCGGACCTGGCCGCACCTGCTCAACTCGCTGCTGCACGGCGAGGAGCTGTCCACCGCCGACACCGCCTGGGCGATGGACGAGATCATGACCGGTTCGGCGAGCGCGGCGCGGATCGCGGGCTTCGCCATCGCCCTGCGGGCCAAGGGAGAGACCCCGGCTGAGCTGGCCGGTCTCGTCGAGGCGATGCTTGGTCGTTCGGTGCCGGTGGTGCTTCCCGAGGAGGTTCGCCGCACCGCGCTCGACGTGGTCGGCACCGGCGGTGACCTCGCCCACACGGTGAACATCTCCACGATGACCGCGCTCGTGGTCGCGGGCGCGGGTGTCCGCGTGGTGAAGCACGGCAACCGGGCCGCCTCCTCCCTCTGCGGCACTGCCGACCTGCTGGAGTTCCTCGGCATCCCACTGGACCTCGGCCCCGAACAGGTGGCCCGTTGCGTCGAGGAGGCGGGCATCGGGTTCTGCTTCGCGGCCCGGTTCCACCCCGGTATGCGGCACGCCGGCCCGATCCGCCGCGAGGTGGGGGTGCCCACCTTCTTCAACTTCCTCGGCCCGCTGACCAACCCGGCCCGCCCCCGTTCCGGCGCGGTCGGCTGCTTCGACGCCCGGATGGCCCCGGTGATGGCGAGCGTGTTCGCCGCCCGCGGCGACTCGGCGATCGTGATGCGCGGCGAGGACGGCCTCGACGAGTTCACCACTGCCGCACCGACCCGCGTCTGGGTGGCGCAGGACGGCACCGTACGCGAGGCCGTGCTGGACGCGACGGACCTGGGAGTGCCCCGGTCCACCCTCCAGGACCTGCGGGGCGGTGACGCCCCGTACAACGCCGCTGTGGCCCGTCGCCTGCTCGCCGGCGAGACGGGTCCGGTCCGGGACGCGGTGCTCGTCAACGCCGCCGCGGCGCTTGCCACCCAGGGGCCGCTCGACGGCGACCTGACCGAGGCGCTCCGCGCCGGCATGGACCGCGCGGCCGAGTCGATCGACTCCGGCGCGGCCGCCGCGACCCTGGACCGTTGGATCAAGACCGCCGCCGCCCTCGGACCGGCACCGGTCTGACGCGTCACCCTCCGCTGGCCGCCACCCCCCGACCGTGCCCGCGCCCGTCCGCCGTCCAACCCGTCCGCCGTCCAACCCCGTCTCCGGCCCATGATCGACTCGGGATCCTTGAATCCGCGGTGTCCGTCGGCCTTGGATACCGCGAGTTCAGTGATGCCGAGTGGACCATGCAGCGTGGCCCGTACGGCGGCGACGGCGACGAGCCGGCAGCGGGCCTCCGGCCAGCGCCCAGCGAAGATTTGTCGGACCCGGGTGGAAAACTACAGGCGAGTGGTTCTCCGCTTCCGGTGTGCATCGTTGTCGCATCCGGGGGCGGTTCATCCGGAGTGAGAAGGAGACACCCGTGTCGCACCGCGAGCTCTACTGCGATGTCTGCGAGAGCGTGGCACTGTTCGAGGTGCCGCCCTGTGTCGACGGCCACGACACCGACTGTCCCGAGCTGATCTGCACCGGCTGCGGCGCCGCCGTGGTGATCGCCACGTTCACCTCTCCGGTCACCCGGCTGGCCGAGCGCCGACGCCACCAGCCCAGCCACCGCCACGCCGCCTGAAACTCGCCGCACCGGACGGCATCGGCACCGCCGCACCCGGCACCGCACCCCCGGCACCGCACCCCCGGCACCGCACCCCCGGCACCGCACCCCCGGCACCGCACCCCCGGCACCGACCGGCACCCCCGGTACCCGCACCGCACCCCCGGCACCGACCGGCACCCCCGGTACCCGCACCGCACCGCCGACAGCGCCCGGGTCGCGCCACGACGAAGGCCCGCTCCCCAGGGGGACGCGGGCCTTCGTGGCGTACGGGTCGGTCGCGACGGCGACCGGGTGGATCAGTGTTCGGCGGTGCGCCGGGTGCCGCTGTAGTACTCGAACAGCAGCCCGCAGGCGGCGAAGACGACAGCCACCAGACCGGCGCCGATCAGCCAGAACTGCCAGAACACCAGGCCGAGCGCGGCGATCGCGGCGGCCAGCGCCAGACCGAACGGCCAGTAGCTGCCCGGGCTGAAGAAGCCGACCTCACCAGCGCCGTCGGCGATCTCGGCGTCCGGGCGGTCCTCCGGGCGCAGGTCGATGCGACGGGAGACGAACCAGAAGAAGCCACCGCACATCGAGCAGAGCAGGAACGACAGCAGCAGGGCCACGGTGCCCACCCACTCGACGCGGCCGGACTCACCGTGGGTCCACGTGCCGTAGAGGATGGTGGCACCGAAGAGGAACCCGGCGATGATCAGGAAGATACGCCACTCGGTCTTCATGCGGCTGCCTCAGCTTCCCGTGCGGGCCGGAACTTTGTCCGGGTTGAAGTTGTCCTGCGTCCGCCGGGTGTCGAACGGCTGCGTGGTCTCCGCGTACGGCTCCTCGCCGATCTGGACCAGCGCGTCCTGGGTCGACTTGCCGCTCTGCTTGGCAGCCAGGAACTGGTCGTACTTCTCCGGCGAGACCACCCGCAGCTCGAAGTTCATGAACGCGTGGTAGCTGCCGCACAGTTCGGCGCAGCGCCCGACGTAGGCGCCCTCGGCGTCCAGACTGGAGACCTCGAACACGTTGCGGATCTTGCCCGGCATGACGTCCCGCTTGAACAGCAGCTCCGGCACCCAGAACGAGTGGATGACGTCGCGGCTGGTCTCCTCGAAGCGGATGGACCGGCCGGTCGGGAGCACCAGCACCGGAATGACCTCGCTGGTGCCGAGCGTCGACGCCGTGGTGCGGGCCTCCGTGCCCTGACCGTCGCGGTAGTTGAACTGCCAGTTCCACTTGAAGGCGACGACCTCGACCGTGACGTCCGGGTTCTTCGACAGCTTGTCGACGTCGGTCTGCACGATCGCCGTGTAGTAGAAGAGCACGGAGACGATCAGGATCGGCGCGATGGTGTAGAGGAACTCCATCGGCAGGTTGTAGCGGGTCTGCACCGGCAGCGCGTTGCCACGCTTGCGGTAGCGCACGACGCACCAGAAGATCAGGCCCCACACGAAGACGCCGACCGCGAGCGCGGCGATGCAGGAGGCGATCCACAGGTCGTACATCCGCTTGGACTCCGCCGAGATGCCGCCCTGCGGCCACCCGAAGCCGTCAAACGCCTGGCCCACATCACAGCCCGTGAGCAGGACCAGCAGCGCCACGCCACTGAGACCGAGCCCGGCCAACCGACCAGCACCACGCCCCCGGCGTCCACCGACCCCTGGCGAAGCGCTGTGCCGTACGGCCGACGGCCGTACCTCCGAACTCCTTGCGACCACCTGGTCCTGCCTCCCTAGCGCGCCGCGGTGCGTCTTTCGTCAGCACCGGCGGCAAAGGCGTCACCGACGGTCGCAGATTACTCGACCATGACGGACTCGGCCGTGGTGGGGTCACTGTCCGCCCCCCATTGGGGGGATGATCGGCATACCGCCGCGATAGCGTGTCGATCTGTGAGCGCATCCCCGGTCTACCTGGACGCGGCGACCGCCGCGCCGATGCATCCGGTCGCGCGGCAGGCGCTGCTGGCCGCCTTCGACGACGGCTGGGCCGACCCGGGCAAGCTCTACGCCCAGGCCCGCCGGGCCCGACAGTTGCTCGACGCCGCCCGCGAGGCCACCGCGCTGACGCTCGGCGTCCGCGCCGACGAGGTGTCCTTCACCCCCAGCGGTACGACCGCGGCGCACGGCGCGGTGCTCGGCGGCCTGGCGGCCCGGCACCGGGTCGGGTCGGCGCTCGTGCACTCGGCGATCGAGCATTCGGCGGTGCTGCACGCTGCGGAGCGACACGCGGCGGCGGGTGGGACCGCGACCGGCGTGCCGGTCGACCGGTTGGGCCGGCTGGACCTGACCGCGTGGTCGGCCGCCGTCCGCGCGCCCGGAGTCGCGCTGGCCGCGTTGATCACCGCCAGTCACGAGGTGGGGACCGTGCAACCGGTCGCCGAGGCGGCCGCCGCCTGCGCCGAGGTGGGAGTGCCGCTCTACGTGGACGCCGCGCAGTCGGTCGGCCGGGTGCCAGTGCCCGCCGGCTGGTCGGTGCTCAGCGCGAGCGCCCACAAGTGGGGCGGCCCTCCCGGCGTGGGGGTGCTGGTGGTGCGCAAGGGCACCCGCTGGGAGTCCCCCTGGCCGGCCGACGAGCGGGAGGGTGGGCGTACCCCGGGGGTGGTGAACCTGCCGGCGGTGGTCGCGGCGGCGGCGAGCCTGCGGGCGGCGGCTGCGGACGCGGCGGCCGAGGCGACCCGGCTGGCCGCGCTCGTGGATCGGATCCGGACGCGGGTAGCGGTGGAGGTGCCCGACGTGGAGGTGGTCGGCGACCCTGTGCTCCGACTCCCCCACCTGGTCACCTTCTCGTGCCTGTACGTCGACGGGGAGGCGCTGCTGCACGCGCTGGACCGGCGGGGCTTCGCCGTGTCGTCCGGTTCGTCCTGCACGTCGTCCACGCTGCGGCCGTCACACGTGCTGGAGGCGATGGGGGTGCTCTCGCACGGCAACGTACGTGTCAGCCTGCATCGGGAGACGACCGAGGCGGACGTCGAACGGTTCCTCGGCGAGTTGCCCGGGATCGTCGCCGAGTTGCGAGCCGAGGCTGGGGTGGTGGGACTGTGACGATGCCGGACGAAGTGATCGACTGTCGGGGGCAGCGTTGCCCGCTGCCCGTGATCGCGGCGGCCCGGCGGCTGCCGCAGGTGCCGGTCGGCACGGTGGTCCGGGTGCTCGCCGACGACCCGGCGGCGGCTGTCGACATCCCCGCCTGGTGCCGGATGCGCGGTCAGGAGTTCCTCGGATCGGTCGACGGACCCGACGGCCCCGCCTACGACGTCCGCCGCTCACACTGACGTCCGCGTCCCGGCGTTCGACGCCGAGCAGCACGGCACGTCGGTGCTGCTCGGCGCTGAACAGCTAGGGCAGGAGGTGGGGGCGGATCTCGTCGGCAGCCTCGTCGCCGTAGGACTCGGCCAGGCGCTTGACGAACAGGTCGCGGCGGACCTCGTACTCCTGGGTCCCGACGGTTTCCAGGACGAGCGTGGCCAGCAGCGAGCCGACCTGGGCGGCCCGTTCCAGGCCGACCCCCCAGGAGAGCGCCGTGAAGAACCCGGCCCGGAAGCCGTCACCCACACCGGTGGGGTCGACCGCCCGGATCTCCCGCGCGATCGGTACGTGGATCGGGTCGATCCCCCGCCCGGCGATCTCCACACCGTGCTTGCCCAGCGTGGTGACGCGCACCTTGACCAGGTCGAGCAGCTGGTCGTCGCTCAGCTTGGCCTTGCTCTGCAACAGCGACTTCTCGTAGTCGTTGGTCATCAGGTACTCGGCGCCCTCGATCAGCGCCACCACGTCCTCGCCGGGCATCCGGGCGAGCTGCTGCGACGGGTCGGCGGCGAACGCGTACCCGCGGGTGCGGCACTCGGCCGAGTGCCGCAGCATCGCCTCGGGGTCGTTGGCGCTCACCAGCACCAGGTCCAGTCCGCCGATCCGGTCGGCGACCGGGGCGAGTTCGATGTTGCGGGCCTCGCTCATCGCGCCGGCGTAGAACGACGCGATCTGGCACATGTCGGTGTCGGTGGTGCAGACGAACCGGGCGGTGTGCGCCACCTCGCTGATGTGCACGGAGTCGCAGTCGACACCGTGGCGCTCCAGCCAGGAGCGGTAGTCGGCGAAGTCCGCGCCCACCGCGCCGAGCAGCACCGGGCGGAGGCCCAACTGCCCCATGCCGAAGGAGATGTTGGCGGCCACACCGCCGCGACGGAGCACCAGATCGTCAACCAGGAAGGAGAGGGACACCTTGTGCAGTTGATCGGCGATGAGCTGGTCGGCGAAGCGACCGGGGAAGCTCATCAGGTGATCGGTGGCGATCGAGCCGGTCACGGCGATCTTCATGTCAACCCTCGGGGTCGGGAGCAGGGCGCGGTCAGCCTACCGGCCCGGCAATCCGACGGTGCCTGTGTCCCGTCGGTCGGACACCCGGTAACCGGCCCGCCAGCGGCGCTTCGGGACCGCTCCCAGTCAGCACGACGGCGGGGCCGTCCCGAAGGACGGCCCCGCCGATGCTTGTGTGTGTGCTGTGACTCAGTTGAACGAGTCACCGCAGGCGCACGAGTTGCCCGCGTTGGGGTTGTCGATGGTGAAGCCCTGGGCGTCGATCCGGTCGGCGAAGTCGATCGTCGCGCCGGACAGGTACGGGGCGCTCATCCGGTCGACGACGACCTCGACACCGCCGAAGTCGGTGACGACATCACCGTCGAGCGAACGCTCGTCGAAGAAGAGCTGGTACCGCAGGCCGGAGCAGCCGCCCGGCTGCACGGCGACGCGGAGCCGCAGGTCGTCGCGGCCCTCCTGCTCGATCAGGGCCTTGACCTTCTGCGCCGCGACGTCGGTGAGGACGACGGAAGTAGGGGCCTGGGCCTCGGTCGACTCGGTCTGCGCTGGCGTGGTCACGTGGAAGTCTCCCTGCGCGGTGTGGGTCCGGACGCACTGGCCAACGCCGTGCGCCGTCCAGTGATTCCCGGTTGTGGTCCGGTTCCGATCGTACGCCGCCCCGGCCGGGCTCACCCGCGTGGCGTGATCGCCGCCGCAGGTCGGCCCCGGTGGTGAGCTGTCGACGGCCTCAGCGGCTCCACTGCCGGGCCAGCCGGGCGCCCAGCTCGTGCAGCCCCGCCGCCGGCCGGCTCAGGGCGGCGTCGAGCCCTCCGCGCTCCTCGCCACCGAAGTGCTCGACCAGGCTGTACGCGTCGGTCACCCCGGCCGAGGCGGCCTCCCGCCGGCCGGTGCTCACCTGCCCGGCCAGCACCACGCAGGGGACCCCCCGGTCGCGGGCGGCGCCGGCCACCCCGGCGACGACCTTGCCGCGCAGCGACTGGTGGTCGAACGACCCCTCACCGGTGATCACCAAATCGACGGTGTCCAGGGCGGCGTCCAGGCGGGTGGCCTGGGTGACCAGCCCGATTCCCGACTCGCAGCCGCCGCCCAGGGCGAGGATGGCCGCGCCGATGCCACCGGCGGCCCCGCCCCCGGGCAACGTGCCGAGCCCCGCCGGGCAGCCGGCCAGATCCCGCTCCAGCACCTCCGCGAACCGTTCCAGCGCGGCGTCGAGCAGCAGCACGTCCGCACGGTCGGCGCCCTTCTGCGGACCGAACACGTTGCTCGCGCCGTGCAGCCCGAGCAGCGGGTTGTCCACGTCGGTGGCCGCGACCAGCCGGACGCCACGCAGCCGGGGTACGCCGTCGAGGGCGTCGACCAGGGCCAACGCCGCCCCGCCGTACGGCAGCGCGGCACCGCCCGGGTCGAGCGGGGTCACGCCCAGCGCGGCGAGCATTCCGGCTCCCGCGTCGTTGGTGGCGGAGCCGCCGAGCCCGATCACCACCGTCCGCGCGCCGCTCTCCACCGCGGCTGCCACCAGCAGGCCCAGCCCGTACGAGGTGGTGGTCTTCGGGTCACGTTCGGCGGTGCTGAGCAGGTGCAGCCCGCAGGCCTGGGCGCTCTCCAGATAGGCGGTCGCGCCGTCGGTGGTGAGCAGGATCTCACCGGCGGCCGGCCGGCCCAGCGGGTCGACCGTCGACACCGGCAACCGCCGGCCGCCGAGGGCCTCGGCGAGCACCTCCACGAAGCCGGGCCCACCGTCGGCGAGCGGCCGGATCAGCAGCTCGTCGCCGTCGGTGACGGTGCGCCAACCGTCGGCCACCGCGGCGGCCACCTCCGGTGCGGACAGGGTGCCGGCGAACTTGTCCGGGCAGAGCAGCACGCGCATGCCGAGCAGTGTGGCAGCCCACACCGAGGGAAGCTGCGTCGCGCTCGCGCTGTGGGACCATGGGCTACGTGACTTCGACCTGGCTGGAACCCTCCAACACCGCGACGGCTCTGCTGCTGCTCGGCCGGGGCAGCGACCCCGACACCGAGCGCGGCGTCGAGTGTCCGGGCGACCTGCCGGCGCCCAGCGACCCGGATCTGGTGGCCCGCGCCACGGCCGCGAAGGCGAAGCTGGGCAGCAAGGTCTTCGTGCTGGGGCACCACTACCAGCGCGACGAGGTGATCCAGTTCGCCGACGTGACAGGCGACTCGTTCAAGTTGGCCCGGGAGGCAGCGGCCCGTCCGGACGCGGAGTACATCGTCTTCTGCGGCGTGCACTTCATGGCCGAGAGCGCCGACATCCTCACCACCGACGCCCAGCGGGTGATCCTGCCGGACCTGGCGGCGGGTTGCTCGATGGCGGACATGGCGGTGCTGGGCCAGGTCGAGGCAGCGTGGGACACGCTTACCGAGCTGGGGATCGCTGACCAGACCGTGCCGGTGACGTACATGAACTCGTCGGCCGACATCAAGGGCTTCGTCGGCCGCAACGGCGGCGTGGTCTGCACCTCGTCCAACGCCAAGCGGGCCCTGGACTGGGCCTTCGAGCAGGGGTCGAAGGTGCTCTTCCTGCCCGATCAGCACCTGGGCCGCAACACGGCGGTGCTGGAGATGGGCCTCTCGCTCGACGACTGCGTGCTCTACGACCCGCACAAGCCCGGTGGCGGGCTGACCCCCGAGCAACTACGCGACGCCAAGATGATCCTCTGGCGGGGGCACTGCTCGGTGCACGGCCGGTTCACCCTCGACAGCGTCAACGACGTCCGCGAGCGGGTGCCGGGCGTCAACGTGCTGGTCCACCCGGAGTGCCGGCACGAGGTGGTCACCGCGGCCGACTACGTGGGTTCGACCGAATACATCATCAAGACCGTCGAGGCGGCTCCGGCCGGTTCGGCGTGGGCGCTGGGCACCGAGTTGAACCTGGTTCGCCGGCTCGCCCTGGCGCACCCGGACAAGCAGATCATGTTCCTGGACAAGGCCGTCTGCTACTGCTCGACGATGAACCGGATCGATCTGCCACACCTGGTCTGGGCTCTCGAAGAGCTGGTCGCGGGCCGGGTCGTCAACCAGATCACGGTGGACGCGGACACCGCTCACCACGCCCGGGTGGCGCTGGACCAGATGCTCGCCCTGCCCGGCGCGGACACCCCGCCGCCAGCGGCATCCTGATCACGGTCCGTAGCGCCCTTGGTACGCAAAAGCGCCGGATCACCGATTAATGCCACACACGCCGATCTGACCGAGTCCTTTTTCGTCACCGAGGGCTATGCTGCCGGGGCGACGACATACGCGGGCCGTTTCAACTTGGCCGCATTCGGGGTAGCGACAACATTCAGGCTCCCCACCAACAACACGGCAGCACCGACGCGCTGGAGGTTGCGTTGACCGACGACGTCCTGGTCGTGCACGGAGGCACTCCGCTCGAAGGGCGGATCCGCGTGCGCGGCGCGAAGAACCTGGTTTCGAAGGCGATGGTCGCCGCGCTGCTCGGCGACAGCCCGAGCCGGTTGTTCGACGTGCCGAAGATCCGCGACGTCGAGGTGGTCCGGGGTCTGCTCGGCCTGCACGGCGTCAAGGTCACCGACGGCGCCGAGGACGGCGAGCTCGTCTTCGACCCCGCGAACGTGGAGAGCGCCAGCACCGACCAGATCAACGTGCACGCCGGTTCCAGCCGGATCCCGATCCTGTTCTGCGGCCCGCTGCTGCACCGGCTCGGGCACGCGTTCATCCCGGACCTGGGCGGCTGCCACATCGGCCCGCGCCCGATCGACTTCCACCTGCAGGCGCTGCGCGAGTTCGGTGCCACGGTGGAGAAGCGGCCGGAGGGTCTGCACCTGTCCGCGCCGAACGGGCTGCACGGCACCAAGTTCGCCCTGCCGTACCCGAGTGTCGGCGCCACCGAGCAGGTGCTGCTGACCGCGGTCATGGCCGAGGGTGTCACCGAGCTGCGCAACGCCGCGGTGGAGCCGGAGATCATCGACCTGATCTGCATCCTGCAGAAGATGGGCGCGATCATCAAGGTCCACACCGACCGGGTGATCGAGATCCAGGGTGTGCCGAAGCTGCACGGTTACACCCACCGGCCCATCCCGGACCGGATCGAGGCGGCGAGCTGGGCGGCCGCCGCCCTGGCCACCCGTGGTCACGTCGAGGTGCTCGGCGCGCAGCAGGCCGACATGATGACCTTCCTGAACATCTTCCGCTCGGTCGGCGGCGAGTACGAGGTCACCGACGCGCGCGCGCCGAAGCTGGGCGACCCGGGCCAGGAGGGCGGCATCCGCTTCTGGCACCCGGGCGGTGAGCTGAACGCGGTGGCGCTGGAGACCGACGTGCACCCCGGGTTCATGACCGACTGGCAGCAGCCGCTCGTCGTCGCGCTCACCCAGGCCCGCGGCCTGTCGATCGTCCACGAGACGGTCTACGAGCAGCGGCTGGGCTACACCGAGGCACTGAACTCGATGGGCGCCAACATCCAGGTCTACCGTGACTGCCTCGGCGGCACCCCGTGCCGCTTCGGCCGACGCAACTTCAAGCACTCCGCGGTGATCGCCGGGCCGAGCAAGCTGCACGCCGCCGACCTGGTCATCCCGGACCTGCGGGCCGGGTTCAGCCACCTGATCGCGGCGCTCGCGGCCGAGGGCACCTCCCGGGTGTACGGCGTCGACCTGATCAACCGGGGCTACGAGGACTTCGAGGCGAAGCTCGCCGACCTGGGCGCGCACGCCGAACGTCCGTAACCCCGAACACCCCTCCCAGCGCCCGGTGCACCGCGATGTGCACCGGGCGCTGGTCGTTGGCTACCCTTGCCGCGTGCCGTCGCTCTTTCGCCGCAAGTCCACCGACCTCGTCGACGAGGCCGTCTCCTCGGTGACCACCGAGGAGACCGCCGAGCGTGCCCGGGGTTACACCCCGGCCAAGGGTCGGGAGACGCCGAAGCGGCCGACCGTGGGTCGCCGCCCGGCCGGCCCCAGCCGCCCCCTCACCAAGGAGGAGGAGCGGGAGCGTCGTCGCCAACTGCGCGCCGACGCCGCGTCGGAGTTCCGCCGTGAGGGCGGCCCGCGCGACCGGGGTCCGGAGCGGCTGCTGGCCCGCAACGTGGTCGACTCCCGGCGTACCGTCGGCACCTGGTTCTTCGGCGGTGCGCTGATCGTGCTGATCGGGTCGAACGCGGCCATGCCGCCGCTGGTTCGGTTGATCTCCAACGTGCTCTGGGGCGCGCTGGCCCTGGGCGTGGTCGTCGACTCGGTGTTGATCTGCCGCAAGATCAGCCGGTTGGTCCGGGAGCGCTTCCCGAAGACCGACCAGCGGATGGGCTCGCTCTACCTCTACGCGGTCATGCGGTCGATCACCTTCCGGCGGATGCGCGCCCCGGCCCCGCAGGTGAAGCTCGGCGACAAGGTCTGACGCCGACTTCCCACCTCCGCACCGTCAGCGAACCGCTGTCCCCGGCGTCCCCGGCGGCAGCGGTTTCGCCGTAGCTGGACGACCCGCGCACTGCCGAGGTGATGCTGGTGGGCGGGCCGGGGGCAAGCCCGCCGTGCGGCCTCGGAGCGGGCGCTGTTCGTTGTACCGTACGCAGGGTTCATCCTGCTGGACAGGCTGCCGCTGTTCGCCACAACGAACGCCGACCCGATGGAGCGAACGCATGCCTCCGGAACCGGCCGCCCCGCTGGCCACCATCGCCGCAGCCCTGCGCCGGGAGCGGGAACGGGTGGGCGTCTCGCTCACCGAGCTGGCCCGCCGGGCGGGGGTCGCCAAGTCGACCCTCTCCCAACTGGAGTCGGGCACCGGCAACCCGAGCGTGGAGACGCTCTGGGCGCTGGGCGTGGCGCTCGGCGTGCCGTTCAGTCGGCTGGTGGAGCCCGCCGACCACGCCGTACGGGTGATCCGGGCCGGGGACGGGCCCCAGGTCCGCTCCGAGCAGGCCGACTTCGCCGGCACACTGCTCAGCGCCGGGGCGGCACACCTGCGCCGGGACGTCTACCTGATCGCGCTGGAGCCGGGCGCGGCCCGAGCCGCGGACGGGCACACTCCGCGCAGCACCGAACACGTGGTGGTCGCCGCCGGCCGGTTACGCGTCGGCCCCGACACGGCCCCTGTCGAACTCGGACCCGGCGACTACGCGGCGTTCCCCGGCGATGCCCCGCACCGCTACGAGGCGCTCGCTCCCGGCACGTTCGCCGTCCTCATCCTGGAGCATCCCTGACCCGGGGCGACGATCGGCCCGAGCCAGCCGACCGTCCCATGGGGTAGGGTCGGAGACCAGATTGGGTTATAGGACCAAATGTCCGAAACCATTGGGATAACGTTTGCACCCGTGGGCGGCACCACAGTGGCGGTGAGCGAGCCCACGCCGTTACCCTCCATCCGCAGCCACGGCCTGCCGGCGCAGGCGACCTGACCGGCACGTGAGGCCCCAGCACGACAATTTGCAACGAGGTGACAACGCCGTGAGCGAGCGGACGCGAGCCGGCCACCGGGGCGTGGCAGGCGGCGACCGGACGCCCGGCGATCACCCGGCTACGGCTGCGCACCGCTCACCTCCGGCGAGAGTCGGCCGAGTGGCCGGACGCGGCCGATGAGCGGCCGTTACGCCGACCGGTGGTCAGACCCGAACGAGCCGTCCTGGGTGGTCGAACCGACCACCGAGTGGCACCCCCAGTTCCCCGGCCAGCGCTACCCCGGCGACATCGGTGTGGTCCACCAGCCGCCACCGCGTGGCCGGGCGACGGTGACCGGCCGAGCCGAGGTGCCACCACTCGCGCCCACCCGCCCGGACGGCACCTACCTCGGCCGGTCCTGGGCCGACGAACCGCCGGAAGAACCGGCGGTCCACAACCGCTCCTGGCCGGATGACGAGCCGGGCGAGACACCGACCTACGGCCGGCCCCGCAGCGACGCGCGCTCCGCCGACGCGTCCACCCACGGCCGCAACGACAGCGCCAACCCCCGCACCTACGACCACGAGCCGTACCGTCGGCCACTACCCGAACCGCCCCGGCGCGACGAACGCCGCTCCCCCGAGTCGGACCGGCGTACCGCCTGGTCCGACCGGCGCCCCGTCGAGGAGCGAGGACCCGCGCGGGAGGCCGCCTGGCACCAGGACCAGCCCCCGTCCGAGCGGTACGACAGCCGCCGCCAGCGGCCGGAGCCCACCGACCGGGAGCGTGGTCATCCTGGCCTGCCACCGGTCTCCCCCGCGCCCCGCTCCGATTCCGGTTGGATGCCGGAGCCCGACGACGCACCACGTCGGCGCGGTACGCACGAGCGACCGGCAGCCGGTCACGACCGCCACCCCGTCGACGGATACGGCGCACGACCCACAAGGGACCACGACGGCCGGCTGGCCGACGACCGGGTCGCCGACGGAGTCGACAGGTGGGCACCCGTCGACGGCCGCACCCGATACCGCGCCGACGGTTACCCGGACCAGCCCGCCGACGACGTTCGCCGCCCGGAGCGGCGCTACCGCGCGGACGAGGGGGCCGGCGCGCCGCCGTCGCCCAACGGTGGACGACGGCACCGGCCCGAGCCGGAGATGCCCGACCATCCCCGCCGCGACGAGGATCGGCGCCGGCCCGACAGCGACGCGCACCGACAGCAGCCCCGCGAGACAGCGGCCCGCGCCGAGGCGTACCCGGACCGGCGCCCCCGCGAGGAGGCCCGCCCGGACGCGTACCGCCAGGACGGACATCGCGAGCACACGTACCGCGAGGAGCGGCCGCACGACAACCCCTACCGCGAGCCTCGGCCGCAGCCCGGCCAACGGCCGGACGGCACCCTGCCCTGGCCGCCGCCGGGCCCGGTCCGACCGGACCGCACCCGGGAGCCCGGCCAGCGCACCGAACCGCACCGCACCGCGGACCCACACCGCGGCGTCGAGCCGGGTGTCCCGTCGCGGCCGGACGCGCGACCCGAGCGGCCGGCGGTCACCCCACCCCGCTACGAGGAGCGACAGGTACGCCCGGCCGCCACCGCCCCGTCGACGGCCGGTCACGCCCCGCCGGTCGCCCCGGAGCGGATGGCGCCGCCGTCACCTGTGTCCCCCGCTGCGCCCAACCGGGACCGACCGGTCTCGGCCGCTCCGGTCTCGGCCGCTCCGGCTTCCCCCGCCTCCGCCGTGCCCGTCTCGGGCCCACCCGCCGCACGCCTCCGGCTGGAGTACCTGCCCGCGCCAGTGGACCCGCCGACCTCCGACCCGCGCTCGGAGGTGCCACCTCCGCCGGAGCGCCGGACACCGACCGAACCGCCGCCGCCCGTCGGCGCACACCCCGCCGCACCGCCGCGTTACCCCGGCCCGGACTCCACGGACCGCCCGACGGGCCAGCGGCACGGCGGCGAGCCGACCGCGGACCGCCGCCGGTTCGATGACCCGTCGGGCAGCACCACGCCGACCGACCACCGCCCGCTGCCGCACTCCCCCGACCGGACGGTTTCGGGGCAGCGCCCACCCTCCCCAGACCGGCAGCACTCCCCCGACCGGACGCACTCCACGGACCGGCCGCACTCCACGGACCGGCCGCACTCCACGGACCGGCCGCACTCCACAGACCGGCCGCACTCTCCCGACCGGCCGCACTCCACGGACCGGCCGCACTCTCCGGACCGGACGGTTTCGGGGCAGCGCCCGGACTCGCCGGACCGGACGGCTCCGACGGCGGACGCCCGCCCGGCGGTCGCGCCGCCGCCCACCTGGCAGGTCCCCAAGCCGACGGCGACCACGCCCGCCCCGACAGCGGCGGCCCCGGAGCCCCCGGTGCGGGACGCCGGCGCGGCACTTCCGCTCGCCCCTGGCACGCCGCGCCGCTACGTACCGCCGCCACCCTCAGAAGAGCCGCTCGCCGAGGTTCGCGACCCGGACGAGGTTGCGGGCACCCGCGGGCCGGAGGCGTGGTTCAGCCCCGCTCAGGCCGCCGACCCGGATCCGGGCGAGCCTGCGCCGGACCGGCAGTCGTCCGAGTCGGCCGCTGACGACCGGCAGTCGTCCGAGTTGGCCGGTGACGAGTCGACGGCAAACGATCTCGACCTGTCCACCACACCGACATCCGACCCGTCCGCGGCGTCGACCACTTCGGGCCGGGAGCCGTGGGCGCCGACCACCGACGTCCGTCCCGATCCGAGTGACGAGCACGGAGGCCCCTCGACAGCGGCCGATACTCCGCAGCCCGTCTCCGCGCCGCCCGCACGCCCGAGCGTCGACGCCGAAGCCGACGACCCGCAGGACGAGGCGCAGACACCTGTCGGACCGGCACCGGCACACGACGATCGGCCCGTCTCCGGCGCGCCTGCCACCGCGACGCCGCACCAGCAGGCCGAGGTCGTCGCCGACGCCGAGCAGCAGTTGGTCACCGCTGACCTGGTCGGGAACGCCGATCCCGATGCGTACGACTCCACTGACGACGCCGAACCGTACGGCTGGCCGTCCGACGCCGAGGGCGGTCCGGACACCACCGGGTCGACGGACGGCTCGCGAGCCGACGACTGGTCGGATGACGTCGCACTACCGGCCCCGTCCGCAATGTCTGATGACAACGATTCTCCCGTCTCGGGAGCACCGGTCTCGGCCCCGCCGGTCCCGGCCGATCCCACGCCGCCGACCCTGACGCCCATTTTCGCACCCCCAGCGCCCGCGCCCCCGGTCGCCGCGGCACCCGTCTCCGCGCCGCCCGCCTCCGCCGCACCGGTCTCCGCGCCACCGCTGTCCGCAGCACCGGTCTCCGCGCCGCCCGCGTCGGTGCCTCCGCCCGTGTCCGCACCGCCGATCGCCCCCGCGCCCGTCTCCGCACCACCCGCGTCGACAGAGCCGGCTTACGAGCCACCCGTCTCCGCCCCGCCGATCGCCCCAACACCCACGTCGGCAGCACCCGTCTCCGCGCCGCCCGTCTCCGCGCCGCCCGCACCGACACAGCAGACCTACGCGCCGCCCACCTCCGCGCCACCCGCACCGACACAGCCCACCTACGCGCCGCCCACCTCCGCGCCACCCGCACCGACACAGCAGACCTACGCGCCGCCCACCTCCGCGCCACCCGCACCGACACAGCCCACCTACGCGCCGCCCGTCTCCGCGCCACCGGCGTCGGTGGTGCCGACGTCCGCACCACCCGCCCCCGACGTTCCCGGCCCGAGGACCGGCTCGCGCGGGCAGGACGCGCCCGTCTCCGCACCACCCGGCAACGCTCCACCGGCGCCGACCCGCCCGTCGCTGGCCGACCCGGGCGACCCGGAGCAGGTCCTCGCCGCGTACCGCTGGCGGTTGGACCCGGTCACCCTGCGCGAGGAGCTGACGGAGCCGGACGACCTGCGGGCCATCCGGCGGCGGCTGACCGAGAAGCTGGGCTCGGCGGTCGACAACCGCGCCCGGGCCCGGCTGCTCAGCCTCCGGGCGGTGGCCTCGCGGATCCTCGGCGACCTGGACGACGCGCTGGCCGATGGTCGGCTCGCCCTCACCTACGCCGAGGCCACCGGCGAGCTGCGCCGGACCTCGTTGGCCCAGGCCCGGCTGGCCCACGTCCTGCGCTGGCGTGGCAACTTCGCCGAGGCTGACCAACTCTTCGCCCAGGCCAACTCGATCGAGCTACCCGACCGGCTGCGGGCCGCACTGCACGAGCACGCCGGACGGTCGTGTTACGACCAGGGACGGCTCATGGAGGCCTGCGAGCACTTCGAGCAGGCGCTCGACCTGCGCGGTGCCGGCGACGCGGAACTGCTGGACCGGGTCCGGGTGGCCCTCGACGCGGTCGCCGTCCGGGCAGCGGCCGACGGCTTCGGGCCGTACCGCCGGGGTCGGGACGAGGTGCTCGACCGGGACCGGCCCCCGGTGCCGGAGCGGGACGGGCCGCTGTGGGGTTACACCGGCCAGGACGGCGACGTGGTCATCCCCGCCCGGTACGCCGAGGCGCAGCCGTTCCACGACGGGCTGGCCTGGGTTCGCCGGCCGGACACCGACCGGTGGTCGCTGATCAACCTGCTCGGCACGACGGTGATCCCGCCGTCGTACCGGGCGGCGCACCCCTTCAACGACGGCCTGGCCTGGGTGGTCGGCGAGGGCGGTTGGACGGCCATCGACGCGACCGGCGCGGTGCAGGTCGCGCCCAACTTCGCCGAGGTACGACCGTTCCGCCGCGGGTTGGCGGCGGTTCGGCGCGAGGGGTGGGGGGCGGTCGACCGGACCGGCCGGATCGTCGTGCCCACCCGCTACCACGGGTTCGTCACCGAGTTGGCCGACGGCCAGCAGGTCGACGGCTTCACCGACGAGGGGCTCGCCGTGGTCGACGTGGCCGGCCGGCGCGGGGTGGTGGACCGCACCGGCGCGGTGCTGGTCCCGCCGACCCACCCGAGGCTGGTCATCCACCCGGTGGCGTTCCTGGTCGGCAGCGGCGGGCGCTGGGGTGCGCTGGACCGGCGCGGCGAACCACTGATCGACCTCGTGCACCGCGATCGCGCCGAGGTGTTGGCGGAGATCGATCGGCTGCTCACCGACGCCAACCCGGTGCTCTGAGCGCCGCTCGACGCTGGTGATCCACCGGGGCTAGGGTCGGTACATGGAATTCCGACACCTGGGCCGTTCAGGCCTGCTGGTCAGTGAAATCTCGTACGGCAACTGGATCACCCACGGTTCACAGGTCGAGGAGGACGCGGCGTTCGCCTGCGTCCGGGCCGCCCTCGACGCGGGGATCACCACCTTCGACACCGCCGACGTGTACGCCGGCACCCGGGCCGAGGACGTGCTCGGCCGGGCGTTGCAGAACGAGCGTCGCGAGGGCCTGGAGATCTTCACCAAGGTCTACTGGCCGACCGGGCCGGGCCGCAACGACCGGGGCCTGTCCCGCAAGCACATCATGGAGTCGATCAACGGCTCGCTGCGCCGGCTGCGCACCGACTACGTGGACCTCTACCAGGCCCACCGCTACGACAGCAGCACCCCGCTGGAAGAGACGATGGAGGCGTTCGCCGACGTCGTGCACTCCGGCAAGGCGCACTACATCGGTGTCTCCGAGTGGACCGCCGAGCAGCTCCGTGCCGCCCACCCGCTTGCCCGGGAGCTGCACATCCCGCTGGTCTCCAACCAGCCGCAGTATTCGATGCTCTGGCGGGTCATCGAGGCTGAGGTCGTGCCGGCCAGCGAGGAGCTGGGCATCGGGCAGATCGTCTGGTCGCCGATGGCACAGGGTGTGCTGTCCGGCAAGTACCTGCCGGGGCAGCCGCCGCCGGCTGGTTCCCGGGCCACCGACGAGAAGTCGGGTGCGAGCTTCATCTCCCGGTTCATGAACGACGACGTGCTCACCCGGGTGCAGCGGCTCAAGCCCCTCGCGGAGCAGGCCGGGCTCAGCATGGCCCAGCTCGCCGTGGCGTGGGTCCTGCAGAACCCGAACGTCTCGTCGGCGATCATCGGCGCGTCCCGCCCCGAGCAGGTGCACGACAACGTCAAGGCGGCCGGGGTGAAGCTCGACTCCGCGCTGCTCAAGGCGATCGACGAGATCGTCGAGCCGGTCACCGAGCGGGACCCGGCGAAGACCGAGTCCCCCGCACAGCGTCCCTGACGCCGGTCCGGTCCGGTCGGCGCACCCACGCGCCGACCGGACCGGTCAGGTCGGCTCCACCGCCCGTCGCCGGGCCGGTCGGCACCGCCCGTCGCCGGTCAGCTCTGCCAGAACCGGATCAGGTCGAGACCGACGGCGTAGAGCCATGAGGGCAGACCGAGCAGGTCACCGACCGCGAAGACCGCGTCGAAGAACCAGCCGCTGATGCGCGGATTCCACAACAGCGCGAAGAGCAGCAGGAAACCGTACGGCGCGAACAGGTCGTACATCTTGCGCCACTGCGGGTTGAGCCACGGCTGGATCATGTTGCCGCCGTCCAGGCCGGGCACCGGCAGCAGGTTCAACACGCTCGCGGTGAGCTGGAGGAAGGCGAGCAGCGCCACCCCGGCCCAGAACTCCACCGGGCCACCCGACTGGGTGCCGATCCGTACCGCCGCCACCAACACCAGCGTGAACAGCACGTTCGTCGCCGGGCCGGCGAGGCTGACAAGCGTGTGCCGCAGTCGCCCCGGGATGGCATGCCGGTCCACCCAGACCGCGCCGCCGGGCAGGCCGATGCCACCGAGCAGCAGCACCACCACCGGCAGCACGATCGACAGCAGCGGGTGGGTGTACTTCAACGGGTTGAGCGTCAGGTAGCCGCGATGGGCGATGTCCCGGTCGCCGGCCCGGTAGGCCACCACCGCGTGCGCGTACTCGTGCAGGCAGAGCGAGACCAGCCAGCCGGACACCACGAACAGGAACACGTTGAACCGGACGCTGCCGTAACCGTTCCACGCCAGCACCCCGCTGACCGCGAAGAGCGCGACCAGGCCGAGGAAGAGCGGGCTGGGCCGAAACGCGGCCTTGGGCACGCCGAGGACCAGCCCGTCGGCTCCCGGCCGGTCGTAGGCCATCACTCGGCCGTGGGTAGCAGGCTCATCCGGTACTCCACCCGGTCGTCCTCGACGAGTGCGACCGAGGTGACGCCGGACGCCGCGAGCTCCCGCCAGGTCTGACCGATCCAGGATTCGGCGTCGGCCTGGCTGCTGAACGACTCCGCCGGTCCCTCGACCGTCTGGCCGTCCGTGCCCTCGTACCGCCAGCTCCACGCCATGCCGCGTCTCCCCTCGCCGCTGATGTCCCCGTGGGACGAACCCTCGCCAGCGTAGTCGGCCCGGCGCGCAACGGCCGCTCGCTCGCCCCGGTGGGACCCACGGGGTGGATCAATCCGATCGACGCCGGCCGGTACGGTGGCTCGGTGCTGACACGGGGAGTGCTGCTCGGCGACCGGTACCGGCTGGGCGAGCGGGTGGCGACGGGTGGGATGGGCGCGGTCTGGCGCGGCACGGACGTGCTGCTGGAACGCGAGGTCGCGGTGAAGGTGCTGCTGCCGTCGCTGGTCGCCGACCCCGAGTTCACCGCCCGGTTCCGGGCCGAGGCGCGGATGCTTGCCGCGCTGCGGCACCCCGGCGTGGTTCCGGTGCACGACGTGGGGCAGGCCGCGCTCGTCGACGGCAGCCGGGTCGACTACCTGGTGATGGAGTACGTCGAGGGCGAGCCGTTGTCCGCCCGGGTACGCACGGCGGGGCGGCTGGATCCGGCCACCACCATGTCGGTGCTGGCCCAGGCCGCCGACGCGCTGCACACCGCCCACCTCGCCGGCATCGTGCACCGGGACGTGAAGCCGGGCAACCTGCTCGTCAAGGCGGACGGCAGGGTGGTGCTCGTCGATTTCGGCATCGCCCGGTCGCGCGGCATGGCCGGGCTCACCGCGGCGAACATGGTGCTCGGCACCGCCTCGTACATGTCCCCGGAGCAGGCCAGCGGGCAACCGGTCTCGGCCGCCACCGACGTCTACGCGCTCGGCGCGGTGGCGTACTTCTGCCTGGCGGGGCAGCCGCCCTTCCACGGTGACAGCCCGCTGGCGGTGGCGTTGCGGCACGCCCAGGAGGAGCCGGCGGCGCTGCCGGCGGACACCCCGCCGGCGGTCGCCGCCGTGGTGGCCCGCGCACTGTCCAAGCGTCCGGCGGAGCGGTTCGGCAGCGCCGCCGAGTTGGCCGCTGCCGCCGCCGACGCCCGCGACGCGACACTGGCCCGCATCCCGGTGTCGGCCCGCCCACCGTGGGCGTTGGCCGCCCCGCCCGTGCCGACCGCCTCCCCGCCCGCTCCGGGCACCACGCCACCGGCCGTCCCGGCCACCAGCCCGCCATCGGCCGTCCCGGCCGCCACGCCACCCGCTACCCCACCCGCCGCGCCGCAGGTGGCGACGCCCCCGCCGGCCGGGCCGGTACCGGTGCGGTCCGCCGCCCTGCGCGCACCGGCGGCCTTCGCGGCCGAACCGACGACCGAGCCGAAGCCGACCCGCGAGGACCCGCTCCCGACAAGCCCGGGGTGGCGTCGGCCACTGCTTGTCGGGGCCGGCGTGGTCGTCCTCGTCGCGCTTGTCGCGACGGTGGCAGTGGTGGCGCTGCGGCCCAAGGATGATCCCGGTGCGGCGGACCGGCCGCCCGCGCTTGCCGGCGGATCGGTGACGACCACCGACGCCACGCCGCCGACCGGGGACCCGACCACCACCACCGGCCCCCTGCCCAGCGGCACACCACGCGCCACCCGGCCGGCAACGCCCGGCCCGACCGGTTCCCGCGCCGCCGCCACGGCCGTCGGCGGACCGGCCGGCACCGCAACGCCGGGCGGCACACCGACAGGTACGGCCAGCACCCGACCGACGTCAAGCGGCAGCCCGTCGAGCCGACCGAACCCGTACTCCGCGGCGCAGGCGTGCGGCAGCGGCTACCAGGTGATCGACTCGGCGACCCTGACCGACGGTGGCGGTCGCCGCCAGGGCCGCGTCTACCTGCTCTACCACTCGGGCAACGGCAACAACTGCGTGGTCACCCTGAAGGACACCGCGGTCGGCACCAAGACGGCCGTGTCGGCGTACCTGGAGGTGCAGGGACGGGCCCGCAGCACCGACAGCGGGTCCTTCGACTACTACGCGGGGCCGGTGCGGGCCTCCGCCGCCGGTGCGTGCGTGAAGTGGGGCGGCGCGACCGGCGGGGTCAGCTACGGCAGCGGGTTCGAACACTGCGACTGATCACCGGCAAGCACCGGGCCGGCAGGCACCGCGACCCCGGGCGGCCTTAAGGTACGGGCATGTCCGTAGACGGGTGGAACACGGTCCTGGTGCTCGGCGGTATCCGGTCCGGCAAGTCCGAGTTCGCCGAGTCCCTGGTCACCGACGCGCCGGTGGTCCGTTACCTCGCCACCGCGCCCGAGGGCGACCCGGAGGACACCGAGTGGGCGACCCGGCTGGCGGCGCACCGCGCCCGGCGCCCGGGTAGCTGGACCACCGAGGAGACCACCGAGGACCCGCGCAGGCTGGCCGACGTGCTCGCGTCCGCCGAGCCCAACGAGACGCTGCTCGTCGACGACCTCGGCGGCTGGGTGACGGTGCTGCTCGACCCGGAGCACCAGCCGGCCGACGACGTGGCGACGATCGCCGAGCTGGCCGAGGCGATCCGCACCTGCTCGGCCCGGTTGGTGCTGGTGAGCCCCGAGGTGGGGCTGTCGCTGGTGCCGACCACCCCGCTGGGTCGGGCGTTCACCGACGCGTTGGGCGCGGCCAACCGCGCGGTCGCCGACGCCTGCGACACGGTGGTGCTCGTGGTGGCCGGCCAGCCCGTCTGGCTGAAGCCGGCGGCCGGCGTGACCGCCCCGGCGGTGACCGCGAGCGGGATCGAGCCGGCGGCCACCGCCAGCGCGACCGCCCAGGTGGTGGCGAGCCTGGCCGACACCGAGCCCACCCCCGAGGTGCAGCTTCCCGACGTGCTCACCCACACGCCGCCGGTCGTACCGAACCAGGAGCCCGGCAACCCCTGGGCCGCACCGACCATGGCGCTGCCGATGGTGGCCACCGGGCTGGTCATCCAGCCGGGCATGGAGCTGCCGATGCCCGACGAGTACGCGGGCCCGCAGGCGGTGGAGCGACTTGCCACGCTTGACGTACCCGGCGCCGGGCTGGGCGTGCTGGACCGGGTGGTCGGCTTCGCCGCCGCCACCCAGGGCACCACCACCCCGCAGGCCTGGGCGTCGGTACGCGTGTTGCTGCTGCACGGCGACCACGCCGGCGGGGCGTCGGCCGGCACCGTCGCCGGTGAGTCGGCGCGGCGGGCCGCGCAGGCCCGCGCCGGGCGGGGCGCGTTGGCGCGACTCGCCGCCGAGAGTGGCGCCAGCCTCCAGGTGGTGGACACTCCGGCCGCCGCGCCGATCGAGGACCAGCCGGCGCTCTCGCTCGACCAGGTGGAGTCCGCGCTGCGCTACGGGTGGCGGCTCGCCGAGCAGGCCGCCGACGCGGGCGTACAGCTACTGGTGCTGGGGGCGTGCGGAGCCGGCACCGAGGCGGCGGCCGCGGCGGTGCTCGCGGCGACGGCGGGCGCGGAGCCGCCCGCCGTGCTGGGCCGGGTCATCACCGGCTCCGGCGAGATCGACGACGCGGCGTGGATGATCCGCTGCGCGGCGGTACGCGACGCCCTGCACCGCACCCGCCGCTCGTCGCGCGGTGCGAAGGACATCCTGGCCGAGTTGGGCGGCGGCGACGTCGCGGTGGCCAGCGGCGTGCTGCTCGGCGCCACCGCCCGCCGGGTGCCGGTGCTGCTCGACGGGCCGGTCGGGCTGGCCGCCGGCATGGTCAGCCGCGACCTGGCCGGGCAGGCCCGGCACTGGTGCCTGCTCGCCGACCATGGCGGTCACCCGGCGGTGCGGCTCGCCGCCGACGTGCTCGGCCTCACCCCACTGCTCGACCTGCGGATGGATCTCGGCGAGGGCGCGAACGCGCTTGTCGCGCTCCCGCTGCTGCGCTCGGTGCTCGCCCTGGCCGCGGCCCTGCCGGTCCACCCGTCGCTCGGCGGCGACGAGGACCCGAGCCCGAGCGCCGACGAGGCCGACCCGGACGTGACTCTCGACGAGTCCGACTTCACCGAGCCGGAGCCGGCCGGTCCGGGTCCGGCCAGCACCGGGGCGGACGAGCAGCCGACGTCGGGTTGGCGTGCCGGCTGAGTCGCGGTTCCTCGCGGGAACCCGGCTGGCGGTCACCACGTTCACCACGTTGCCGGTGCGGGCCGGGCGGATCGACCGCCCGGTCGCCGGCACCGCGATGGCACTCGCCCCGGCGGTCGGCGCGCTGCTCGGCGCCCTGCTGGCCGGTGTGCTGCTGCTGACCGGCGCGGTCGCTCCCCCACTGGTGGCCGCGGGTGTGACGGTCGGCGTGGGCGCACTGCTCACCCGCGGGCTGCACCTGGACGGGCTGGCCGACACAGTGGACGCGCTCGGCTCGTACCGGCGGGGGGCTGCCGCACTGGAGATCATGAAGAAGCCGGACGTCGGCCCGTTCGGGGTGGTCGCCCTGGTGGTCGTACTGCTGGTGCAGGCGGCGGTGCTTGCCGACCTCGTGGGGCGGTCCGGGCCGGCGGCTCTCGCGGCGGTGGTCGCGGCGACCGCCGCCGGGCGGTTCGGCGTCACGGTGGCCTGCCGGCGGGGAGTGCCGGCGGCCCGACCGGACGGGCTCGGCGCGCTGGTGGCGGGCACGGTCGGCCCGGTGGCAGTTGCCGTCGGCGCGGTCGCCGTCGCGCTGCTGGCGGTGCCCGCGGTGCCGGGCCGCCCGTGGCAGGGGCCGCTGGCCGTCGCCGCCGCGCTGGCCGTCGCCCTCGCGCTGCTGACCCACGTGGTACGCCGGCTCGGCGGGATCACCGGCGACGTGCTCGGCGCGACCGTCGAGATGGTCACCACGCTGGTCTACCTGGGTCTGGTGCTGTCCGCCTGAAGCGGGCACGGCGGGCCGGGTAGCGTTCGGCTCGACAGCACCGGCACGGCCACCGGGGGACCCAGCATGCTCATCACGGACGACTTCCTGCCCGTACCGGTGCCGGAGTCGCTCAGCGCGACCTACCTGGTGCCGATGGCGGGGCTGCCGAAGGTCAGCGCGAAGACCGCGGTGGCGGCGCTGAGCGGTCGGCTGGCCGAGCCGGTGCACGGGCTGGCCCGGCAGATGCTGGACAGCCCGCTGATGAGCGTCGACACCAGGCCGATCGCCGATTTTCCCGAACTGCCGCCGGACCTGCTCACCGCGTTCGGCGCCACCAAGGAGCAGTTGGCCCGGCTGGCCGCGGCGACCCACCTGGTGGTCGTGCAGGCCGAATACCGGCCCGGTTGGCCGCCCGCGCACGAGTGGGCGGCCCGCGCGGTCGCGGCAGCGGTGGCGGAATCCGTCGACGGCGACGTCGTGGACGTCTTCGGTCTGCAGTTCCTCGACCCGGCGACCGCGCTGCGCTCACTCCCCGACGAGCAGGGCCGCATCCGGCTTGTCGACTGGGTGCTGGTGCCGTACTCCTCGGACACCGAAGGGCTGTGGTTCACCACCAAGGGGCTGCGCCGATTCGGGCTGCTCGAACTGCAGACCCAGGGGGTGCCGGACCACCTCACCCGCGCCTGGGGTGCGGTGATGACCGGGGCGGCCCGTCGGCTGCTGCGGGACTGGACCGACGGGCTCACCGGCGAGGAGGTTCCGGCGTTCGTGCAGCTACCGGTGCTGGCCACTGTCACCGGGCACGACATCGCGGTGGCGTACGGCAATCCGGAGCAGCACGGCGCGACGGCCCCGGTGCTGCTGCGCCTGGAGCTGGACCCGGCGACGGACCCGGAGGCCGACTCGTTCCTGAGCCTGCGTCCGCCGGCCGGTCACCCGGGCCCGGACGGGCGCTACTTCGCCGCCGCCTGCGCCACCCTGTTCTCCGGGATCCAGCCGGACGTGCGCTACGCCCGCTCCGGTGACGCGATGAGCCGGGCGGTCGCCACGGCGCGGGCGGCGCTTGGTGACGCGCGGGTCCGGTTCGTGGCCGGTCGGTTGCCCGCCGAGTCGCAGTTGGTGGTCAAGTACGGCCTGCCCGGCGACGACGGCCCGGAGTACGTGTGGGCGGGCGTGACCTCGTGGGACACCCCGGAGCGGATCGTCGGCGTGAGCGCCAGCGACGCCAACACCGACCCGAGCGTCCGCATCGGCGCCCCGGTGGTCGTGGAGACGTCCGACGTGGTCGACTGGGCGATCCTCGACGCCACAGGCGTCATCGAGGGCGGCTGGACCCAGGCCGTCCTGGACTCCGGCGAACCCCCCACCGCCGCACGCTGACCCCACCCCCACCCCACCCACCCCACCCCACCCCACCCCACC